>CAYVOF010000017.1:0-19592 GCA_964453405.1 uncultured Candidatus Saccharibacteria bacterium
GCGAAGTTACTGGTCTTGGCTTAAAAGAAGCTAAGGATATGGTAGACGGCGCTCCTCAAGTGATCAAAGAAAACGCTCCAAAAGCAGAAGCTGAAGAGCTAAAGAAGAAGCTTGAAGAAGCTGGTGGTACAGTTACTCTTAAGTAATTTATCGATCAACCCGCTATTAAAAAAGCAAATTAAAAAGACCTCCTTATTAGGGGTCTTTTTGTAATTGAAATCTTTGCCTGTCCTGCTCTGCTTGCAAGGCTTTTCCTTGTAGTCTGACTGCTTCAAATTTTGCATCCCACTTAGCAATTTGTTTGGCTTTTTCTGCTTCTTGTTCAATTGAAAGCGGTCCGTGCCAAGCTCCTGTCATCACATACATTCCTGGAGAAACTTCTGTCCAACCATGAGCTTCTAGCCAAGCTTTTTGTCTGGCTCGTTTATTGCGATCTTTCATATTGCCACACTCTCTGTACATGGAATAAGTTCTCCGGTCAAAACTTTTTTGGCATAAGTTTTACAGTTTTGCTCAAACTGTTTTAGATCCGCGTTGCTTATTCCGGTTTTATCCCAAATCAGATCTTGATGCATGTATTTGCGAACTTCAGGTATAAAGTTACCCTCAAGATCTTTAGGGCTTACGTCAAATGTATTGCACAATTTTTGGTCCAGTGTATGCTCTTCGGCTTTGTTCCATGGTCCAGGCAATTTAGTTTCCTTATTTGTCCGGAGAGTTAATAATTCTCTTCTTAGAATAACTTTATTCCTTTTTAGATCGGCAAGGGCTTTTTCTTCATCAGTCATCACATATTTAGACCAGTCTGATATATCTTCGGCTGGTGTAGACGCAGATGTGATCCATACTCCTGGCATAATTTCTACCATTCCACGGATTGGTTTTTTAGACAGTAAATTTTCTGACATGTTTCCTCCTATAGTGCTGGGATTTTATCATTAGATTAAGTTTTGGTCAACAGCTTAAAATATATAAACCAAAACCCGCACAAAACGTGCGGGTTTTTTGTCTCATACAATTACGAATTGCGTGACCTTGACATTAATCTTATATTAACAAAATATAATCGATTGTCAAGTGGATTTTGTGGTGGACCCGAGGAGAATCGAACTCCCGAGACGTGAATGTCAAAGTCCCGCTCATAACCATACCGGGCCCACGCATAAACAGTGTTACATAAGAGTAACAAAACTACGTTTAAGGTTTTATCAAACTGGAATCAAATATTAATAAAAATTAGTTACCCACAATCTATTATTGCGTATTGGTAAGAAACCATGCACAATTAATGATATAGATGAACACAGCGACTAAAACAACGCTTTCTGTTTTAATACTAGCCTTATTTGTTTTTGGTTTGGTTTTAGTTGTGATGAATGGCCGGCCTCCTGTGCGAATTTCGGCCGCAGTAGTGCCTCATCATGACATAGTTGCAAGCCAGCGTGCTCAGTTTTTTAGGCAATTAGCTGAGCAAATCGATAAGAGTAATTATCCAGAAACGATCATATTAGTTTCCCCTAATCATTACCTTGCCGGGCAAAGCAAGCTACAAACCTCAGATCATGAGTGGCAGCTAAATAAGGGAAGTGTAAATGCAAACACCGAAGTCATTTCAAAGTTACTAAGTACAGGCGCGGTCAGTAATGAACCAAGCAGTTTTTATACTGAGCATGGTATTTATAACATTCTGCGAGATATACATAGAACATTCCCTCAAGCTAAGCTCGTGCCAATTATTTTAAAAGATGCTTCGCAAGCTCAGCTCGATAAGTTAGAAAAAAGTTTGCTTGAGTCCTGTAGAAACTGTTTGATGATAGCTTCGGTAGACTTTTCCCATTATCAGCCAGCACTGATAGCCGACTTACATGACCAAAAAACTATTCGTGATTTACAAACTTTGAATACAGCAGACGTTTTAAAAAATGCTGAAGTAGATTCAGGAGCGTCACTTGCACTGCTGACTATGTGGTCACGCGATCATGATACAGCCAAGTTCAATTTACAAAACCATACTAATTCGGATTTGTTACTCGATAACCCAGATTTAGAAGGCACAAGTCATGTTTTTGGTTGGTATGAATCTGGTAGGCAAGTAAAACCAAAAGAATTTGTCAGTTTTGTTATAAGTAATAATTTGCACATTGGTACAGAAGATCGATCAATTTGGGGTACGGATTTAGTTTTACAAGACTCAGATAATATATTGGTCGCCGGTAAGCTGACCCCAAATAACCTCGAATTTTTTGCTTTGCCAATGGAAAACAATAAACTTTTAGTTGGTTCACAAAAACAACAAGCCCTAAATAAATTTTACGAGCCATATCAAAAATATTTGGTTTCAAGTTCTAGCGGAGACTACTTAAATATTCCTTTTTCCACAACTTTCTCTTTTGAAAATTTGTCATCGTATCAAATAGAGAGTAAAATTAAATCAGTAATTAATCTAAAACAATGAACGAACCACAATTTGATTCTCAGAATAATGAGCAGCCACAAGTTGCTCCATCTGCAGAATCTAAAATTAATCGTCAGCAAGTGCTGGCAACAATTTTGGGTGTAGTAATTATCGTTTTGATAGGCGGAGGCGTTTGGTATTGGCAACAGAACAGGCCTGTTCCAGCTACATCACAGGATTTTGGTTATGTCCCAGGTAGTGATCAGCCTTTTCCAGAAGCGCAAGCTCCTGATTTAGAAGAAGGTACATATTTTAGCCCACCAATTTTACAAGATCCATACCCATCAGAACCACCAAAGGGTAATACAAATGTTCAATGGAAAACAGCGGTTAAAATTGGGGATCAAAAATTGATAAGTCTAACTTTCCCAGATCCACAAGCTCCAGCAGTTACTTATTATAATTTGGGTACTCACGGAGCAAATAAGATCATTATGGCTCAACCCCCAAGCATGGGATTAGGTGGTCCTGGGGCATATATATTTGAACAAACACAAACAGGGTTTATCTTTATGAATTTAATGTCCGCGCAAGATATATATCGTGGTAAAGACACCCCAGGTTCTATTATTATATCTCCGAGCGTAACTAGTGCAGACAGTAAAACCTATTATAATGGCTTTCTTGGCCCGAGTCTTCTTAGTTGGAATGGGATGAACTTTAAAAAATATTTTAATTATAATGGTATATTGTCTTTCGAAGCTTTTGAACAATCAGGTCAGAATAATCCCAATTATAGTTATAAAAAAGTCGCCACTTTAAATGAGGGTGAATTGTATTTGTCCCAAGATAAATTTACTGATGATAGAAACCAAACTAACGAAAAGTTTTATATCCGCAGCTTTGATCTAAAGTCTCCAAGTGGGTTTAATAATGATTATACAGTTTCCTATGATTTTATGAGTGATAATCAGGTACCGGCTATCAGTTGGGCCGATGGTACTCAAAATTCTGATGGGTATAGAGCAGATTTTGGTGGTTGTGGTCTAGGTGGCGCATACGTTAGCCCTCAAAGAGATATCGCTAATGCAATCAAGGTCACAGGAAAGACTTCGACTGGCGCAATTGTCTATGAATTCAAAACTGTTAATGATCCGATTGTAAAATTCTATTACGCAGAAATGGGCGGTAAATATTATGATCAAAATACCCAGCAAGAGAAATCTATAAGTATAGATGAATGGTATAAACGTCACGGCGTTATAACTATCAAAAATGGTTACGGTGATTATGTATTGATGTCAAATACTTTCTATGGAGGAGCGGCAGAATGTGGTAAACCAGTTGTCTACTTATATCCAACTAAACCAACTGTTGTATCCGTAAAAGTTGGCGCGGATGTTACTGTTTCTGAACCTAGTTATAACAAAGGCTGGAAAGTCTTAGCTCAACCAAACGGCCAGTTGTTAAATACAGACGGTAAAACTTATGATTCTCTTTTCTGGGAGGGGCTTGGTCACGGAGAATATCCTTTAATTACCCAAGGAACAGTTGTAGCAAAAGATCAAGTAGAGGCTACAATCACAGACCAGCTTAAGCAATTAGGTTTGAACGAAAAAGAATCCCAGGACTTTAAAGATTTTTGGATGTCTAAAATGCCAAAAGATCCGTATGTTCGCTTAACTTGGTTCACTACTAATCAAATGGATACTTTAGCTCCTCTCTATATTTCTCCAAAACCTGATACAGTTATTCGCGTGTTCTTGGACTTTAAGGGCATGCAGGACAACGTGGCTTCTATTCCTGCTCAACGATTAACCGCATTGCCTCGCCAAGGCTTTACCGTGATTGAATGGGGTGGCTTGCTAAGAAAGTAAAACATAAAAAATTTATTAAGACCGGATAATTATCCGGTCTTTTTCTTTTTATAAACTAAATTTTAACTTGAAGCAGCTCGCTGCCGTTCAAAATATAGACAGCCTTACCTTTTTCATCAACAGCAAAATCTTTGAGCTCAGTAAATTGATCACTGGTCATGGTGCGGACTAAGGCGCCAGTTTTGTTTACAATAATTAAGCGTTTGTTGCCAGAATCTAGAATATACAAATTAGTAAAATCATTTTGAGTAAATAGTTTTGTAGAATCTGATAAGCCCGAAACTCCTAAACTAAAATCAACTTTTTTACCGGAGTTATATTTTAATATAGTCCCATTACTTGCTACGTATATATTGCCGTCGATCGCTAAGTCAGAACCATCTTTAAACTGATCATCTGTAGCCGACACGTTACCTGCTGTAAAGGTACGGTTTGCAGTAGTAAAGTTGCGGACTTCGCCTTTTGCTTTATCTAATACGTAAACTTTGTTGTTAGTAGAATAAGTCTTTATTCCGCCGAAGTTTTCACTGCTAGGGACTCTATCGCTAAATCGGCCTGTAACAAGATCTTTTTGGTAATCCCAAACAAACAGCTCCGAACCATTGTAAATCGCGGCCATGTTACTAGCTAAGCTTACGCTATCAATTATAGGTTCACTGGATTTTAGTTTGTTATCCAAAATTTGTTTAGCAGATTTTTGGTAAGCCACAATGGTACGGTTTACTTCGACTGCAAAATAATCTGGAAGATTGATTAAATTGCTGCCATTGCCAAGGGTTCCTAAGCTGGTTGCAGTTACTTTTTCTTCTTTGTTGAGCTTGTGGCCAAGTTCTTCGGCTTGTTTTTTGAGTTCGCTAAACTTACCAGCTTGATCACTTTTATCAATATCAGTCGGTAACTTTTTAAACAACTCGCTGGCTTCAGTGTATAATTTTACGGCCTGAGCCTCGTCACCATAGACAAGCATAGCGTCGGCGTCATTTAAGTCTTTTTCAATATCATTTAAAATTGAAGTCGACTGCGAAACTGTTTCTGTCTTTTTAGTATTCATTTTGGCGATCACTACATTGGCCAAAAATGCTACTAGCAGTATCGCTGCTGCTATAAAGAAAAACTTTTTTTGACGGCTGTAGCCAGAGATTTGTCCAGAAATTTGATTTGGCTGAAACTTAGCAGCTGTTTTTTTAAGAGTTCCTTGTACTAAATTAATACCTTTGCCAGATTTTGATGCCACACCTTGCCAGTAACTTTTTTTAATATACTTGGTTCGAAAATCTTTTAAAAAGTTTTTGGAAATTATCATGCTTGTCGCAGCAGCCTGACGAACCTTGTGAGGCACCCAACCCTTTGCTCCATTTTTAGAATTTCCGGTAATAACTTTGGATTTAGCAATTGGTCCTGCTAGATATTGTCCTAGATCAACTTCTTCTTCTGTAGTGGTACCGGCTTCAACTTGCAAAGCAAAAATTGTGCCGCAAGAGACATCTGGTCCCATGTCTTCATTTAAATATTCAATAATACTTTGCGCCGCGATCGGCAAGTCATTTTTATCAAGTAAAGTTTTGATGCGATCAATCGAAATGTGATTTAGTAGCTCCGGCGTAGACAACATAAATAAATCTCCCAAGCGTAATTTACCTTCGGAGAATTGTTCAAAAGTTTTGAGTGGTTGATTGCTACCAATAGAAGTGTCAGTAACCGGAGAGAACTTACCATCACGATAAATTAACGCAGAGATTTTTCCAACACTAGAAACACTCAACATGCCGCTGTGCTTAACTGCTACCGCCGCGTTTAGTTTGCCAAGCCAGTGAGTTTTTCCTAGCGTGACGAGTTTGCTGAGTTCTTCGTTAATGCTTGCTAAGCTGGATTCAAAAATTCCGGTTTGAGCAGTTTTGCGGTAGGTGCGCTTGAGGGAAGCGGTAATAGCTTCGGCGATACGCTGGCATTCATCCTTTGCTGCTGGGTTAAACATGGGTAATTCGCAGATTACATAAATCTCCGTACCCATAGAATCTATGGTTTCGGCCAATGTGTAGACAAAAGTCGTGGATTGACGATTGTCTCCCAGCTGAATCTTAACAACTTGTGTTTCTAGCTCAGTCATTTCCATTATTATATCACAATCTAAAGTGAAAAAGACTGCCTTTATTATATGAAGAATATTAGTTTTTTCACTAGTCCTCGACCTGCCCATCAAGATGGGACAGGTCTGCGGAGACGTTCTCAAACTAATATTCTTCATAAAAAATACCAATCCTATCACTTTGCGTGTGATATAATTATTTTATTATGATTACAAGATTATCCGACATAATAGATACAGATTCACAGGCCGAGCTTCTGGCTTTTTTTATGACAGCTACACCGCGCAGTTTTTCGGTGCTCGAACTGTCCCGTCGACTCGGGATAAGTAGCCAAGTAATACAGGCTGAGGCCAGTCATTTAGAAAAGCAAAATATTTTTAAAACTTTTTCTAAAAATCGTGTTACGTTTTATTTATTAAACCAACGCCATGCACTGGTTTCTCAATTAAAAGAATCCTTTAAGCGTGAACATTCGCAGTGGCCTGATGAATTATCTTCTAGTTTAAAGAAGCTCGGCAATCTATCCGGAATCTTTTTGTCTGGCGTGTTCGTCGGCCGACCAGAGTTGGTAGTGGATTTATTATTAGTCGGTCATGTTAACGAAGCTCAATTGAATAAGTTTTTAAAAACTACTAGTAAGCAGTTTGGTGGGGAACTCAACTACAGTATTATGTCCGCTGAGGAATTTGTAATGCGCAGAGACACTTTTGACCGCTTCATTAAAGATATCTTTGACTATCCGCATATTGTGTTATTAGATAAATCTAATGCACCGGTTAAGGCTAAGGTTGAATCAAAGCCTGCGCCAAAACCAAAGCCAAAGGTAAAACCGAAACCTAAACCAAAATCGAAGGTAGTAGTTAAAAAGAAGATCAAGAAGGCAAAATCTACCCACAAAAAACCTGTTAAGAGAGCCCTTACTAAAAAACTGGCAGTTAAAAAGCCTGTTGCTAAAAAAACAAAGAAAAGACTTTAATGCAATTTTTAATCGATACTTACAATCAGATCTTGGGGTACTTCCCAAATTTTCTGCACCCGTTTATCTCTATTGGTTTAGCCATTTTTTTAATCTATTCAATTTTCCAAGTCCTTAAGCGAAACTTTATTTGGCTAATTGTTTTAATAGTTTTACTTCCAGCTTCGGTACCTATTTTGAAAGAAGTCTGGACAGTGTTGGTTGGAGTGATTAAATTTCTTCTTGGTAAATAAAAAGTTGTGGATAACTTTTCAGGTGAACGAACATACAGCCTAAATAAGGCTGTTTTTTATTTTTGACAGCAGGTGTACGATTGTATACTATACATATACAAGAGCACTAAACAAATTAAAACTATGAGCATTACCCAGAGACAAAAAGAGTTACTAGAATTTATCGTTCACCAAGTTCGTGAATACAGTATGCCACCGTCACTGTCCGAAATGGCTGATCACTTAGGGGTAAAATCAAAGAACGCAATTGCTAAATTGTTAGCCAGCTTAGAAGAAGGTGGCTATATAGAAACCAATGGTAAAGCTCGTGGTATTTCCATAATCAATAGCTTATCGGAAAGTCTAGAAAAAGGTTTAGTCCGAGTTCCAGTATTAGGTTCTATTCAAGCCGGTAGCCCTCACTTAGCCGAAGAATTTGTAGAAGAATGGATTAACTTACCACAATCATTTATCAAAGGCCGCCGTGATGTATTTTTACTCCGAGTAAGAGGGGATAGTATGATCAATGCCGGTATTCATGAAGGAGACCTAGTAATCGTCCGCCCAACTCGCGAAGCTAAAAATAACGACATTGTAGTTGCACTCTTACATGACGAAGCTACAGTTAAGCGTTTTGTTCAAATCAAGAACCGCGCATACCTCAAAGCCGAAAATCCCGATTACCAAAACATTTATCCAAAAGAAGACTGGATGGTGCAAGGCAAAGTAGTGGGCGTAATTAGAAATCTAGAATAGTTTTACAAACAACAGTTTTATAAAAGTTTAAATCAAATTAATCATTAACCCTTAATCATAGAAAGGATAACTCTATGTCTGATTTAGAATTAACTAAAAACGAGATCCTCAACAAGCTCCGCAAACTTTGTGCTCACTGCGCTACAGGTCGTCGACACTTCTGTTCGGTGCAAAAGATCTCAATGCAGGTAAAAGCCTTCCGCGGCATCCCTCTAATAGTGAACAACGAGTTCAAGGGTGTGATTTACAGCAATTAAAAAGAAGAGAAGTAACCTCTTCTTTTTATCTTGCCAATTTTTGCGCCTTGATAAACCCTAGCCAGAGGGTTAGAATAAAGGTAATTAGATGTCTTATTTTAGGACATTTTTTATTTTACCCTTATTTAAGAGGGGTTTGCCAGTCTAGAAACTTGACAAAATCTCATAAATCAGGTATACTAATCAGATTTATTACTAGCTTGTCCGCTTGGGGTAAATCGTAAAAGAATCAATTAATTTGATAATCTCAGCTGGCTTTAGCCGCTTTTATTATCTAGAGAGCAAACAAGAACATGCGCAACATTTTCTTAAACCGTCAGTCAAGCAAACTTGGCCTGTTAGGTAGTTTGGTTGCGGTCGTTGCCGTGGCATTCGTCTTAGCTTTGGTCCCTCAAAAGACTAACATTAAGACACTCGCAGAAAACTGTGTGAATCCACCGACAACCCCAACTCTCAACTACTGGCCGATTACTTACGATGACGTAAATACTCCGTTATGTCACGACTTCCCAGCTATTGATGCTGCAGTCTACAACCCAAACGGTACTCCAGCTTATTCAACAAGTGAAGCAGACTGGAACAATGGTTTAACCTTATCTTCTGGTCAAGAAGGCGTAGCTTTAATGTACATTCACAACGGAGCTGCAAATAACTTGCCAAGCAATCAAACATTGGCTCGTAATGTCAAGATTACTACAACTACAGACACTTCTGTGGGTGGTACTCATAACATTGCTGTTCGCTTTGCTGGTGACAACACCAATACTGTGAACAAAAGCTTTGCTATTCATACACCAACCAATGCTAAATTGGAAATCGTTCCAAATAGCGGGTTCATGTATGACTATCAAGGTCATGTGGTCTTAGACCAACAGCATTTAAACTTAGGAAACTCTACCTATACTTTAGGTGACTTAGATGCTTGTTTTGAATACAGTGTCTTCTTGTCATTCCGCTTTAAGGTGGTAACACCTCCTCCAGTAGAACAGAATACCAACTTGTCTATTACTAAAGGCGTTCGTGCTTTTAATCCAAGTTTAGATTCTGTAACTTATCCATATGCTCCATCGATCACTTCTAACCAGAATGATCGCGTGCAGTATAAGGTTATTGTAACTAACACTGGTTCTACAACTGCGCGAGCAGTCACAATGACTGACCCAAGCGTAAGTGGTATTGCTGTCGAAGCAGGTTCTACAACTGTAGGTACTGCTGATGATGCATTAATTACACCTGGCTTATGGCAGGGTGCTGTTCCAGGAACTATTAACTTAGGTGACTTAGCTCCGGGTGAACACCGCATCATTAAGTACAACGGTAAAGTTACTGCAAGCTCTGGTACTCTGACCAACACTGCAAAAGCTCAGGCTAGCAATGCGTCTATGGTACAAGCTCAAGCAACTGTAACCGTTCGCACTATTACTGTATCTAATCCTAAACTTACTATTAGTAAATTAGTAAAGAACATTAGTACTTCTACTGCTTATAGCGATTCAGTTCAGTCTCGTACTGGCGAACGTGTAGGCTTTAAAGTTGACGTAACCAACTCTGGTGATACAACTTTAAATAATGTTCAGATGAATGACGTTATTCCTAACGGTTTAACATTTGAATCAACTACTAGTGATAGTGTTACTTCGAAGTTTATCAACCCAAACTTTAGTGTAAGTTTGGGAACAATGACTCCTGGTCAAACTAAGTCTATCGAATTTACTACCCAAGTATTAGCATTAGCTCCGACTACTATTTGTAACGTCGCTAAAGCTACCGCTACTGGCGTAAGTGAAGTTCAAGATAACGCTTGTGTAACTGTTTACACAACACCAAAATCTGGCTCACCAAATATTGTATTATCTAAAGCTGCATTTAATAACACAAAAAATGTTAATGCAACTACTGTAAATGCTGATCGTGGCAACACTATTACCTTTACTTTGACAACTACAAATACTGGTGACGCTGACGCAGTTAATTACGTAATCAGCGATGATTTATCTGGTGTATTACCGTTAGCAGATCTTATTGATAATGCAGGTGCTACTTTGAATGGTAACATTCTTAGTTATCCAGCTATGACCATTAAACCGGGTGAAACTGTTACAAAAACTTTTAAGGTTTATGTTAAAACCAGTCTTGCTCCATCATTGTCTTACCAGATTCGCAATACCTACGGAAATACTGTTGTTATCAACATTCCAGGTAATGTAGTCTATCAAGCTCCTCACACAGGAACTGCCGGCACTTCTGCCGCTGTATTCGCAGGTTTAATTACCGCAGCAGCTGTAGTTGTCCGCCGTGGTAAAGACATCTTAGGCTTTATCTTCGCATAAACCTAAGAATGTGCCCCAGCTCTAAATCCTATAGAGGCAAGAGCTAATAATGAACAGGCCAAAAATAATCCCCGTTTGCTGTATAAGCAGACGGGGATTTTGGTTTAGTAGTGATCGTTATTTTTTCGGTTTGCAATTAAAGCAATGAATGACCGAATCAACACACTAAGATCAAGGTGCCAGCTCCAGTTTTCGATATAATAAGTGTCGAGTTTGATTTCTTCTTCAAAGGGTAGATTTGGCCAGGTTAGCTGAGCAAGCTGAGTTAAACCAAAAATACCGGGCTTGATACTAAAGATACGTTCGTTGCCACGTTTGTAGTGTTCTACTTGGTCTGGAAAATGCGGACGGGGACCAACCATGCTCATATCGCCGAGTAATACATTCCAGAACTGAGGCAGTTCATCAAGTTTAGTTTTACGGATAAAGCGACCTACGGCCGTGACGCGGGGATCGTTTTTAATTTTGTAGAGTGGTCCACTGCGGTCGTCATCAGTAACTACTTCGAGTAATCTTTGCAGGGCGGCTTCGGCTTCTGTGCGACCGTATTTTTCACCTACACTAAGATGGGTGTACATACTGCGGAATTTAAAGAAAGTAAAGTTTTTACCCCGACCAACTCGGGTGACATTGTAAAACACAGGGCCTGGACTATTAATTTTGATTGCTATCATTATTGCAACAAAAATAGGCGAAGTAATAATGATGCAAAAAACACTAATAATAATGTCGAGTATGCGTTTAATAACTCGCCCCCAGCCTTCGAGCGGGGTATTTTTTAAACTAATCACTGGTACACCGCGGTAGCTTTGGAGTTCAATCACGTTACGTTGGACTTCAAATAGGCTTGGAATAAAACTAAAACTTAAACCTTTACTGCGTGCTAAGGTGGCTAGTTGCATATTCTGTTCGCGAGTAACTGAGGTGTTGGTCTGAATAATCTCGTCAATTAAGTTTTCATTTTCATCAATAAACTTTTCTAGTTCAAGATGAAGTTGATCATGATGATCAAATTTGGCGACGACTTGGTAACCATAGCGCTGACTTTGGAATAGTGTTTCGATGGCGCGAGTTTCGGTACCTTGTCCATTAATAATAATCAAACGATGTAGGCCGTAATTTTGTGCGAACATGACTTGTTTAAATAGTCTTAAAATTAAGCGCGCGGCAATTACAAACACAATACTTAACACCCAAGCGGCTAAAATAATAAAACGAGATGGAAAGATTGATTGTTTAAAAAAGAACAACACGATTGTAAATAATGCGCCGAGTGAAACGCCGACAAAAATTTTTGTTACCTGTTGTCTAAACGGTTGAGTGCTTCGAATATTGTACAAACCTAGTGCAGCAAAAATAATTAACAGAGCTGGAATTACCCGCAGTAAAATACTAATAAAGCCATTTAGACTCAACTCAAATATTACCGGTCCAACTAGATCGAATCGCTCAAGGTGGTAACGGATATAATATGAGACAAGCCCGGCGGTGGCCAAGGCTAGAGTGTCTGTCGGAACAGAGATTAGATTGTATATAAATTCGGCGCGTTTCATAGTGTTTCCCTTTGATTTTAGCACCTTTTTGAGTGGTTTGCTAGGGTCTAATTATGGTATAATTTAAGTATGAATCACCTAAAAAATGTTGTAATTTTTGGCGGAAGTGGCTTTATTGGAGCGCATTTTTCTATTCATTTACTTGATAATAATCTAGCTGAACAGATTTTTTTGCTGGATGTTGAACGACCAAAGTTCGAAAATTTACCTCCAAAGTTTGAACAGTACTCAAAAGAAAGCAAAATTAAATTTGTTGCCTTAGACGTGCGCCAGCCTATTCCGGTAAAGAATCAATTTGATGAACCAGTGGATTCTTACGCCGAAGAACTTAGCGCAGATTTGCCGAGCACTGTAGACTTGATTGTTAATTTAGCAGCTATTCATCGCGAACCTGGACACGAAAAATTTGAATATTACGACACTAATATTCCTGGAGCAGAAAATATTTGTAACTGGGCCCGAGCAATTAATTGTACTAATATAGTTTTTACTAGTTCCATCGCTGTTTACGGCACCGAAAAAATTGGTCCAAAGACCGAAGAAAGTGTCCCACAGCCAAACAGTCCATACGGGGTATCTAAATTAGCAGCCGAGCATATTCATGAAGATTGGGTAAAGGAGTCTGCAGAGCGAAGGCTATTAATTGTCCGTCCCGGAGTAATTTTTGGAACAGGTGAAGCAGGGAATATTACTCGTATGATCAAAGGTATTCGTAGTCGTTATTTTGTTTTTTTAAGTAATCAAAATGTAGTTAAGTCCGGTGGTTATGTTAAGGAGTTATGTAATTCAATTGTCTGGATGATGGATTGGCAACTAAAACAGAATTTACCAGAAGTCATTTATAATTTTACATTCAACCCTGCAGCAACGGTTAGGCAGTATGCTCAGGCAATTGTTAATACAATCGGTGCGCATCAAAAAATTTGGAATATTCCTTATGGCTTGCTTTTGCCTATAGCTAAAATTATTGGCACAGTCAGTGGTTGGTTAAAAATTGACCAACCGATTAACGCCGCGCGTGTAGAAAAATTATTACGAGAAAATAATATTATCGCTAAAAAATTAGCTGAGACTGGGTATAAGTATCAATATACTTTAGAATCAGCTTTGGCTGATTGGAAGCAAGAGCATCCTCAAGATTGGGGATTAACAAAGTAATATGTTGGCTACCGCTGTTAAATCTGAACCTGAGTTGAATATTTTTGGAGAGCCTATTGTTGATCCGAGTGAGGCAAAAATTATTGGACCAAGAGTGAAGGCCATTGTGGTAACAGGTGGCGCCGGTTATATTGGCGCTCATGTGGTAAATGAATTACTCAAAGCGGGATTTGTTCCTGTTGTGATCGATGATCTGTCTACTGGAAGCAGGAATAATTTACCAGTTCAGGCTGTTCTTTTTGAAGGTGATTTTGCTGATCCGCTATTGTGGGCAAATATTGTCCAACAATATGAGGTTGTTGCTGTAGCCCACCTAGCCGCAAAAATTGATGCTACCGAATCTCTGTCACAAGCAGAGCGTTATTTAGAAATAAACTTTCAGCGCACTAAGATTTTGTTAGAAATTTTAGAAGCTCGCAAAATTAATAAATTAGTGTTTGCTTCTACCGCTGCAGTATATGGAGATAGTCAAACATTTCCCATTACCGAACAGACTGAGTTAAAGCCACTTAATCCATATGGGGAGAGTAAAATGTTGGCAGAACAGGCCATCGTCGAATCCAGCGTTAAGGGTTTGCAAGCGATTGTCTTGCGGTTTTTTAATGCAGCTGGGACAGATCCTCAGAGTTTAGATCGCAAAATCAGACCACAAATTCAACATGGTTTGCTACAACAGCTCAAGGCAGTAATAGATGCTAGAGAGCCGGTTTTTGCCATTTACGGCGATGATTACACTACACCTGATGGAACCTGTATTCGTGACTTTGTGCATGTGGTGGATATTGCACGGGCGGTAGTCCTAGCAGTCAAAACTTTACTAACTAATCACGCTACCAAGTTTGGGATATTTAACGTTGGCTCGGAGCAAGGCCATTCAATTAAACAGATTTTACAAACCGCCCAGCACATTGTTGCTGAGCAAAATAAAACCATTCCCTTTACAGTTGCGCCTCGCCGCGATAACGAAGTAGCGGTCTCTGTGGCGGATAGTTCACTTATAAAAACTACACTCAATTTTGACTTGCAATATTCAGATTTAGAGACTATACTGCGAACTAGTTTGTTATAGAATAAAAAAAGTGTATAGGAGGTATGGATGACAAAAGTTGCCAAGACTAAAACCACTTACGATAAAGAGGGTTTGGAATTAGCTGTGTATGCCGCATATAATTTTCCTATTTTAGAAAAAGAGCCTTTGTATTTACAGCCTAAGGTTGAATGGATGCGAAAAGCCCAAAGATTTCTTGACCGAAATACAACTCGAATTCATGAAAATAAATTACGAGGCATAATTTGTGTGCGAGATGCATTCAGAAATTCTACAGGCGGGCGAGTGGATCTCATTGCTGGTCTTGAGGGTCCCATTGTGGAAGCTATTCAGTATGAGGTAATCGGTGAGCCAATTAAATATGATGCGAAGAATAAGTATTTTAAGAGAGCTCTTAAACTCGCAAGTGGTATTAAACCGCCTGATGCCGGCAATATTCATTTTCATTTACTACACTGCGATCAAGAAAAGGTTACACCGCTAACAATCTTGGATTTGATTGCTAGGGAACATGGTGTGCAGAATGATTTGCGAAATGTCGGTGAGTTTAAGATTAGTGTCTTGATTAGTGTTCGTAATGATCCGTATTGGCGAAAAAACGTTGATAAACAAATGCTGCAGGCATTGTTTGGGCAAGAAGCAAGAACCTAGTTTTAAGAGAGATTCGTCTCTCTTTTTTGTTTTGTAAATGTGTTTGCCCGCATTGACCAAATCATTAAAAATAGCTATAATAGAGCTCATGGAAAACTACGAAATAATAATTTTTTATAAATACGTTCATATCGATAATCCGGTTAAGCTGATGCAGTCGCAAAAAGAAACTCAGCTTCGCCTAGGATTAAAAGGTCGCACCATTATTGCCGAGGAAGGTGTTAATGCGACCATGGAAGGGACTCATGAAAATATCGAAAAATACATCGCCGATCTTTACGAGGATCCGCGCTTTAAAGATGTCTATATTAAGCGCACCGCAGGAACAGGTAATGCTTTTCCTAAGACTTCAGTTAAAGTTCGCAGCGAACTTGTCGCACTTGGTTTAGATAAATCCTGTGACATTGATCCGAATCAAATCACTGGTGTTCACTTAAAACCAGAAGAGCTTCACCAATGGATCGCGGATGGCAAAGAATTTTATATTATCGACATGCGCAATGCTTACGAGCATCAAGTCGGGCATTTTAAAGGTTCAATTTTACCTCCTTTAAATAATTTTCGCGATTTACCAAAGTTCATGAACCAAATTGAACACTTACGCCACAAACCAGTACTTACAGTTTGCACATATGGTGTGCGTTGCGAAAAAGCTTCCGGCTATTTGTTGAGTCAAGGTTTTACAGATGTGTATCAGTTGGACGGCGGCATTGGAATGTATATGGCAAAATATCCGAACGAAGACTTTTTGGGCAAGCTGTATGTGTTTGACAGTCGCCTGACCCTAGGATTTTTTACTGACGACCCTAAGCATCAAGTAATAGGGAAGTGTTTGTTTTGCGGCCAGCAGAGCGAGCGTTACACTAACTGTTTAATCAATGACTGCAATCGCAAGTTTATTGCCTGCGAATCTTGTGAGACTAAGCTCGGCGAGGAATTTATCTGTCCACCAGAAGTTGGGCATAAAGAGAAAACACGGGTTAGTTAAGAAAAAACCGCCTTAAACAAGCGGTTTTTTCTTTTAAGTAAACTTGACAACTTGTACAATGGGTGTCATAATCATTTTTGAGAAATCTAACGAAATCTCTATTCACGCAAATTTATAGGAGAAATAATGGGTAATAACAAAGGTCTTTTTGATGGTCTTGATGATTTCATTGACTCAATAACAGGAGAGCTTGATTTCGCCAACTTATTTGAACCTAAGGGTTCCTCTAATAAAAAATCTAAAAGCTCCGCACCTCAGACGCCTAAGCCACCACAGGTTACGGCGGACGAGAAGAAGGCAAACAGAGAAGCTCTTAAAGCCTTTGTAGCGAGTCGGACAACTGTCAATCATCTGTCAAACCTTAATTCGTACCAATCTCTAAAACAAGGAATGATAGAGATTATTTACGAAAGCGGTGTCACTGTGATGACCGGTATGCTTATTACTGAGCACGGCTTCTTTGTAACGAATCACGATTGTCTTAATGCTTTTAAAGGATCTAGGCTTCGAGTTCGAACAGCTGATGGTAAAACTCACAAGATTTTGGGGGTATGTGCCACAAGTCGTGAGCAGCACATCGCTATCTTTAAAGCTGATATTCCAGGCAAGGCAAAAGCTATGAAGTATAAGTTCAGTAACCGTGAATATGGTACGGGAGGGTTCGATATTCACTATTTGTTCAAAAAAGATAAAGAACAGATAGTAAAGGCAGGAACAGTTCACGATCCTCGTCCTCGACTCTTCAAGTATGAAGAGAAGACCGTAGTCGACCAAATTCAAGTCGATGGAATCGATTCTAAGTTGGTTAATAAAGGAGCATTAGTTTGCTCTCTCAGTTACGAACTTGTGGGAATCGGAACAGGTTATGTGCTAAAGCCATCCTCTACGACATGTACGCCTTGGCGATCGGTCGTGGACCTTATTCAGAATCTTTTGGACGGCAAAGCTGCTTCCAAAAAGTAAGCCACTGGCAGTAATATAGCCACGGCACAAACCAGAGTCTATTAAATAGCTCTGGTTTTTTATTTATGCTACATTATATTTATGGCACAATTAATAGTTATCGCAGGTCCAATGTTCTCGGGTAAAACCGAGGAGTTAATTCGGCTTTTACATCGCTCTAATCATGCTAACAAGCGGATTAGTGTGATCAAACCAAAAATCGACGTTCGTTCTAAGGAGGAAATTGTTTCTCGTCGGACTTCTGGTGGGCAAGAAAAAGATTTTGCGCCAGCTGGGTCTTGGAATGCTGTTTCGATTGATTCATCTGCAGAATTAGCAGAGATCTTAGAAAGAGAACAGCCTGAAGTTTTAGGAGTGGATGAAGCTCAGTTTTTTGACCCATGGTTGATAGATTCTTTGAGGGAACTTTTGTATCAATACAGAGAAAAAGACTTCAATATTTTAGTAGCAGGCCTAGATATGGATGCGTGGGGGAGACCCTTTGGTATAATGCCGCAGTTAATGGCTATTGCTGATGAAGTCCAAAAAGAGACAGCAATATGTTTTAATTGTGGCAAAGAGGCCATGCTAACTCAAAAGCTGGTAGCCTCTAATCAGCAAGTTGAAGTAGGAGACTCCGAAACCTATCAAGCTCGGTGTCGAAAGTGTCATACCGTCCCAGACTCTGTGTAGTCATATAGTGTGGTCATGTAGTGTTAGTGCGCGAACCTAGTTCGCGCTTTTTTTTATATCCACAAAATATTGAAATCTTGATTATATCTTGAAGCCCTTTTTGCTACGGTTTAATTATGTATAAAGATTTTGATAACTGGAATGAGAAGAAAAAAGCAATAGAAGGCCGTTTCTCTAATATAATCTTTAGAGAACGGGATATTTGGTGGTGTTCTGTTGGAATAAATGTAGGCAATGAATCATGTGGAAAAGGGAAGGATTTTCAAAGGCCTGTTATAATTTTGAAAAAGTTAAATCAAAATAGTTTCATAGGCTTGTGTTTGATGCAAATCGATTGCAACGTCGAATCAATCATTTACAGAGAAATGATTATATTAAAATAAAACAAAAACTCGAGAGATTACTCGAGCTTTGATAATCACCAAGATCAGAGATCTTGGATCAGTGGATGTTCCTTTTGAGAAATCCGAAGATAGAATTATCACCAAGGAAATTAATCCTTGGATCAGTGGATGTTCCTTTTGAGAAATCCGAATATGCTTAAATTGTAAACAAAAATATTTTTGTTGTCAAAGAATATTTTCTGGCTTAGATAATTGGAAAAAGAAAAAGCCGCTCGATAAAGTTCGAGCGGCCAAGGTTTAGAATCTGGGTCTAGGTAGTTTGATTACCCAGCCATTAGTGCAGTAACTGCAAGGGTGTTTAATATAACCTCCTGTAGTAAACCCTGTCTGTCCGCAATGTGTGCACGGAGAGCAATCTCCTTCACTGTTGGGCAGGCGGTGAGAATTATCCTGCGCATGATACTGCCGAGTAACTTGTTCGTCATAGACGCCGCCACGGGTGATAGTTATTGTCCTTTCGGTCAAAACTATTTCTCCATGCGGACCAAGCTGCTCCAATATATGCCCTAATTCGATCCCAGAATTCTTAAAAAGTTTGTCTGACATAGACTCCTCCGTATATTTTTGTTAGCCCCCTAAAGGGCTGTCATTGCAAGGCGTTACCGCCTGCAAGTTGAATACAGGAGGTAGGCTTATACAGATGACTCCCTATTCTAGAATAATTTTGGGGGGTTGTCAAGTGGGGTTTTGTGATAGAATAACCTTATGAAAACCTTTGCAAAATTAGCAAAACTAAAAGCGGGCGATACAGTTGGAATTGTGTCGCCATCGTATGCAGCTCCAGCAATATGGCCTCACATGTACGAGCTGGGTCTTAAGCGCGTGCGGGAGGTCTTCAATTTAAATCCAATAGATTATCCTGCCACCGCAAAACTTGGAGCGACTGGGCAAGAACGCACCGCCGACCTTGTCTCTGCTTTCACAGACCCTAACGTAAAAGCTGTAATTGCTTCTTTGGGCGGGGACGATCAAGTTACATATATTAAAAACTTACCCACAGAACCGTTCACACAAAACCCTAAACCGTATTTTGGATATAGCGACAACACTCACTTTATGAACTTCTTGTGGTTAAACGGTATACCTTCTTACTATGGCGGTTCAATTTTTACGCAGTTCGCCATGCAGAACAAGATGGATGAGTTCACTGTGGAATATTTAAAGAAGGCGTTATTCGAAGAATCTGCCGAGGTAGAACTAACCGCCAGCTCGGAATTTAATGATGTGGCTTTGCAATGGAATGATCCCGAGACTATGACTATGAG
>CAYVOF010000018.1:0-19065 GCA_964453405.1 uncultured Candidatus Saccharibacteria bacterium
TTTTTCTTGCTTTTTAGGTCTTAGTTTCAGTTTAGAGTTTTAGTGAATATGGTATAATAAATTA
Source organism: uncultured Candidatus Saccharibacteria bacterium (assembly GCA_964453405.1). Classification (GTDB taxonomy): domain Bacteria; phylum Patescibacteriota; class Doudnabacteria; order UBA920; family UBA920; genus UBA920. The sequence goes on from CAYVOF010000018.1 coordinate 65, forward strand.
CTTAATTCTTTAGTTAGATATTACTTTAATATATTAGTTAGTAGTAGTACGGTGTCGTTCAGTGGATTCTCTGGTGAGATAGTAGTCAGCGGTAGAGAGAAGGCTCTGAACCAATGAAATTAACCTTTTTGCGAGCAAAACTAGTACATCCCTAGATGTACCAGCTGCTGTACTAGTTGAACCCTAGTTCAACCACCTGTTCAACTAGTTCTTCATACACTTCTCTCAGGAATTTTCCATAAAATACCCTCGAGCTAGGTGGTATAAATGAGCCAACTCGTGCTAGCACGAGAAGCGTACGCGTCCTGGGCGCACGAGATGCGTTTGAAAGTAATTCCGCCGATTGGCGGATTTTTGATATAATGAATGCATGGAAACTGAAAATTGGTGGAGTAAGTTACAATTAGAAACACGTAAATCATCCAGCAAAGATGAGTTCTTTAAGTATTTTGATGAAGTAGCTGCCAGCTCCCCTGAAGATTTAAGAAAAGAATTAGGAGTCAGGGATAATTGGAGAATCGAAATATGGGGCGATCCAAAAGATTTTATTCAATTCTTAGAGAACCAGTCGTGGTTAGAAGAAGCTGTTGAGCGGCGTGATAATGATCCTGATAGTATTGAAAGAACCTTCTTTGATAAAGGTGACTTCATCATGCTTAGACTGCATGGTCGTGGTAAAGGGAGCACATCCGATAGCTATGAAACTACTCTACATAATTACGGTAGAAATGCAGACAATGTACCTGCCACAGAAAACGCATTAAAAGAAGCTATCTTGATGATGCGTGAATACCTTTCCGATAAGAATCTGAAAGCTCGCATCGGGACACAGGCACAAAATCGAGAAACAGATCAGTACAGATTTCTTGATATAGAAATGGGGGAAGAAGAGTCTTAATTTACTTTTTATGCGCGCTCAGTGAGCGTCGATTCTGCTATACTGGAAATACTAAGAAAAGCCAACCAGGGCTTGACCGAACCACGGTTCTAGCTCTAAATGGCCAGCCAACCGGGACAACTCCTTTATTTTCAATAACTTACACCTGATTCTGTCCTAGAATAAAACAGATTTTCCCTTCCGCAAAAGTTCGAGCCCGCACTTTTTCTAAAATCCCTACTTTTTAACCTCAATTCCTGATTCACTTTTACTTAAGCCAGAATTTGCGGTTCGAGAAATTTATTGATAAGACCTAATCAAATAACTATAAGATTATGAGTTATGACAAGGATGATAAAGATAAAGAACCTAAGATGGGTGACTTCAACACTTTTTATAAATATGAGCCAAAGGGAAATTATGGTCACGGCAATACCATAGTTGGAGCAACCGACAATAATGGTAATACAATAATCACCCAGCAAACGGCCGTAGGTTTTAATGCCAAAGCTGGTCCTAACTCAATAGCTATAGGTGCATTTGCTGGTGCTGGCTCTGATCTTTTCCATTTGTTGCAAAAACTGGAGCATGAAACTGCCTCTAGGAACAATGAAGACGAAGTAAAGGTAGTAAATGAATTAACAGAGGAATTAAAAAGCCAGGAACCTGATCGCAATCGTATAAAGGTATTATGGGCAACCATAAATACTTTTAAGTGGGTAGGGGAAGTCGCAGTATTAATACATGAGATAGCTCAGCTAATTCAGTCACACTTAAAATAAATATTTTCATTTGTCAAAATGGATTTAACATTTCAGCCTGCAATTGAGCAACTAGGTTTAGTTTCTCCCTCTACAGCAGAAGCGATAAAAAATTGGTCAGGACCCACAGAGGTCAAAGAAATTAAGGTTGCGGAAATAGACCCGGAGTTTTCCGATACAGCAAAGTTTTGTGAAAAGTACGATGTCGATCCAATCATTACAGTAAATTGTGTTATTGCTGAAGCAGTGCGTGGAGAGAATCGTACTTTAGTTGCTTGTATGATCCCAGCAAATTGTCGCGCCGATTTAAATAAAACAGTTAGGAAAGCATTAGATGTAAGGAGAGTTTCGTTTGCCCCGCTTGAAGAAGTCCTACAGCAGACTGGAATGGAGTACGGCGGGGTTACTCCTATTGGACTACCTAATGACTGGTTGATCCTAATTGATTCTCGAATCGCTAATTTGGGGAATATTATTATTGGTGGTGGCTATCGAAAAAGTAAAATTTATCTTCCGGGTAAGATCTTGGCTGAACTGCCGGGAGCGATGGTGCTTCCTGATTTGGGTGTGGAAATATTAAACCCAAATGTATAACGTTGTATCGCTGTTTGCTTAATAATTTGTTTTAACCAAGCCAAATTGGTTCGAGAATCTTCCCGAATCGGGCAGCCAACTCGTGCTAGCACGAGAGCCGTACCGTATTAGAGCTTATGAAACATGTAAAATTTCGTCGATAGGACGACTTCATTTTTTTCTTAAAGCTGATATACTAAAATTAGTTAGGTTATTAACATAAATATTATATGGGTGAGTTTTCACAATCCGATTAGATATTCTTCAGAACGAGGAAGTGAAGCAATTTATGCTTGATGACGTTCTAGGTAAAGGCCGAGACCGTAAAGTATTTGCCATGGATGTCCTTAGTCGCATAGAAAAATTGCCTGAAGAAATTCGTGATGAGATTAGGAACCACCCGGAGGTTAAAGAAGCTTTCCCAGATTTATAGGTATAACCCCATCCTATAAAGCCAGTTATTAAGATTAGGCTCTTTGTGTTATCTGGTCTCAAGAACCATTTAGGAATAACTATGCGCTCTAGACGAGTCGATTTTGTTATAATTGAAATATCTAGAAAAGCTAAGCAGGGCTTGGCCGAACCATGGTTCTAGCCCGAGACGCCCAGCCACAAAATACCACCTCTACATTGAGGCGGTTTTTTGTTTAGTAAAATAAAAAAGCTCAATCAACGAATTGATTAAGCTTTCAAAAGTCGAAACGTATTAGTATATATTCCTATATACCACAGGTTCTATACCTGCATATTCGCAAAACATTTTGTAGAAATAGCCAGGTTCTAAACTATGAACTGGAGCCGCATCATATAAATTACGCAGTACAAATAATTTTTCTTTGTCGAACGTGTCTATAAACTCCAAGAGTTTTGGTGTATTATATTCCCCGATCATATCAGTTTTTGGCTTTAGTAAATCCACCACCATCTTAACGTAGGCGTTAGCATTTTTTTCAAAAGGCATTTGGCGTGGTTCTCGGCCGTGCATTCTTTGCATTAGAACAGAAAAAATGTAGCCATTAAATACCTCTTTGTCTCGGTATTTTTTTAGCACAAATTGAATCCGATCTTTTTGGGCTTCTGTCAGTTCGAAAGTAATAGCCAAGTTGGCTACAAATTTTCCGAAAATTTCTTGCCCCATATCCCCGTGCCACATTTCTGGAAAATAAACATGACCGCATGAATGGAGATCAAAATCCTTGTGCTCCAGAGGCATAGCGTCGAATGCTTCCAGTATTGACTGTCTCATTCCAGGAATTGAGTCGATCATGTCATACCGGATAATGCGTACAATTTCTACCATCATAGATAGAATCTCCTGACTAAGACCCATAGGGCTCCTGTCATTTATTTCCTTTGCGCGTCGGACGAGATTTTCCGGATAGAGGTTTCTCATCTCTTCTCTTTTAGAGTTAAGCATCCATCTGAATATTGGCAACACTCCTTCGTAGCTCCGATCACTGAGTTTGGTTATTTCCGAAGCCTTGCCTCCGTTAATGAAATTGGCCACCTCATAGCGTATCTGAAAGCCCTTGAAGATACTGTGTATTTTTTCTTTTTTTGCGTCAACTATATCCATAAATAATCCTCCTTTAAATAACTCCGCAGTATACTAGATACTGCTTGATTTGTCAATCATTGCTTATCAGCTGTTTTGTTATTTACAATTTCTTTTATGCCCTGTATACTAGTCAAACAATTTAATATTATGGACAATTACCACGAACCAACGGTACTTATTAGCAAAGCGCAAATTAAACGATTAGAGGAACTATTAGAATGGAATTGGTCTAGGCAAACCTGCTATCCAGCCTCGCGACAATTGTGGCATAAAGGTCACAAAGCGATTGGTCAATGCGCAGTCACTGCCCTGTGGATTCAGGAAGTCTACGGAGGTCAACTAGTTAAAAGTAAAAAGTATGATCATATTTGGAATTTACTTCCAGATAAAACAGAACACGATTTTTCTAGATCTCAGTTTTTAGGTGAAAATATTATTTTGCCAATTGATCTAAAGGTTGCCAGGTATAGTGTATTAAACGGAGCACCTGCCATTCGGGCTCAAACTCAACAGCGCTACGAATTATTAAAGCGCAAACTTGCCAGATTTGGATACTAATCCAATAAAAGCAATATATCGGACTTGCAATAGCATGGCCGATTTTTTTGATATACTAATTTTATGAACAACCAACCAATCGGTATTTTTGACTCTGGTGTCGGCGGTTTGTCGATTCTATTGGAGATAAAAAAACTGCTCCCACAGGAGACTTTTATTTTTGTCGCGGATCAAGCCTATGTTCCCTATGGTAAGAAAAGCAAAGCCGAACTGGTCGATCGTGTAACCAAGATTATCAATTTTTTTGAAACTAAAAATGTGAAGGCGGTTGTCGCGGCCTGTAACACTGCCACGGTTTATACAATTGAAGAAATGCGCGTCAAATTTACCATGCCAATTATCGGTACGGTGCCAGTGATTAAGACATTGGCTAAAATTTCTAAAACCAAGAAGGCTGCGGTCTTTAGCACTCCAGCTACGGCTAGCAGTCCGTATCTGACTGATCTGATTAATAAGTTCGCGCCCGACTTAGAAATTTTTAAAATCGGCGGTTCGAGTTTAGAAGAGTTAATCGAAGAGGGCGATTTATACTCGCCTGCTGTGGCCGAAGTCTTAGAAAAGGAATTACCGCGATTGGTTGCCCAAGGGGTGGATGCAATTGCTCTGAGTTGCACTCACTATCCATTTTTAACCGATCAAATTAAAAAAATTGTAGGGGATAATGTTGCAGTGGTTGACTCTGGCGGTGCTGTGGCGCGGCGGGTGAACCAGGTGCTAACTAACAATGGGATTTTAGCTGCCGAAAAAAGTAGCGACGAATATTACACAACTGGCGACGCTGATAAGTTTCATCGCGTTGCCGAAATATTAATGAAGATGCAAATTCCAACCGCCCAACATATTGATTTATAGCATGAAGCACTTACCTATTACATTCGAACAAATTCACGAGCTCGTGGCTAAATACCCAACGCCATTTTATTTGTATGATGAGCAGGGAATTCGCGACTCGGCGAAAAAATTAATTAACAGTTTTGGCTGGAACCCAAGTTTTAAAGAATTCTTTTCTGTTAAGGCTACGCCTAACCCAAGCATTTTGGGAGTTTTGAAAGAAGAAGGTTGCGGCGCGGATTGCAGCTCGTTACCAGAACTACTTTTAGCTGAACGTGCTGGAATAGTAGGCGAGGAGATTATTTTAACTTCCAATGACACTCCGGCCGATGAATTTAAAAAGGCGATTCAACTTGGTGCGCTTATAAATTTAGATGACCTCACTCACCTATCTTATTTAAAAAAAAATGCCGGTCTGCCGGAGCTGATTAGTTTTCGTTATAATCCTGGAACTAAAACGGGTAACGTACTTATTGGCAACCCACACGAAGCTAAGTATGGAGTTACTAAAGACCAATTGTTTGCCGGTTATAAGTTTGCTAAGGAACTCGGCATAAAACGATTTGGACTGCACACCATGGTGGCTTCAAACGAATTAAATCCGCAGTACTTTATTAGCACCGCGGAAATGATTTTTGATATCGCGGTTGAAGTGCAAAAAAAACTTGGTATTCAGTTTGAATTTATTAACCTTGGCGGCGGATTAGGGATTCCCTACAAGCCTGATCAACAGGAATTAGATTTAGATCATATCTCTAAAGCAATTCAAACTTTGTTTAACGAGCGCAACTTGGCGCCCGCAAAAATTTTTATGGAAAGCGGGCGATACATAACTGGGCCTCACGGCTATTTAATTTCGCAAGTACGACATATTAAAGACACTTACAAAAAATACGTTGGACTCGACGCATCTATGGCGGACTTAATGCGCCCAGGAATGTATGGCGCGTATCATCACATTACGGTTTTAGGTAAAGAAAATTCACCAGCTACACAAACCTACGACATCACCGGATCACTTTGCGAGAACAACGACAAGTTTGCTATCGATCGCAAACTTCCAAAAATTGAAGTCGGGGATACAATTGTTATTCACGACACAGGTGCGCACGGTCATGCCATGGGGTTTAACTACAACGGCAAACTCCGCCCAGCCGAATTGCTATTACAAAAAGACGGATCAGTTAAACTGATCCGCCGTGCAGAAACTATTGATGACTACTTTGCGACTCTAAATTTTTAGCTATTTATTTTGCGCACTGTAAATGGCGCTACTAATAACATCACTGCTAAGCGTGTCCAAGTTTGTAATTCACTAAATAGTGAACTCACACTAACTTTAACAATTGGTTCGGCTGTTAGTACATCAATGACTAATGCAATAATTATCCAAACGAACGCAATTTTTAAAGCTTCGGTTGTTGTGACGGGCTTCATTACAAACTTTAATAAAACATAAGCTACAACCCCAGCAGTTAGGGTCATTAAAAAGCCGTAACCAAATCCCATTGGATCCATTTTAATTCCCATATACAGAACGCCGCCAACGATAAAGCGGAGGATAAAATTCACCAAACCAAAACCTAAGATTTTTGATGTCTTCATATAAAATAATTATTAATAAACTATCTTAATTATACTCCATTCTTAAATTTTGACCATCATTTTGACCATAAAAGCCATGTGGTCTATACTGAACATATGCCAAAAGAACAATATTGCGAAAGCTGCTATATGCCGTTTTCTAAAGACACTGGTCATCGCGAATCTGATAAGTATTGCAGCTTTTGTTTTTCGAATGGAAAACTCAACTATCAAGGAGACTTAAAAGGATTTCAGAAGATGGCTTATAAAGGAATGATTGAACGCGGGATGAATCCGCTCAAAGCTAAGTTTTTTACCTTTATGGTTCGCTTTGCACCACGCTGGAAAAAATAAATTATTAAAATCAACTTATGAAGAATTTGCACAATGCACTCAATAATTATAAAACTGTAACTACCTTTGTAGTTTTAGCAGCTTTGGTTACAGTAATTTTTGGTACCATTCATGTTGCTGTTCAGCAATCATATCGTACTAATGCCAATGATCCACAGGTAGAGGTTACTGGTCAAGTTGCAGATGTAATGAATCAGAATGTGCCATTAGATGCAATTGTTAGCGATGCTGATCAGATCGAAATGGGTAAGAGCTTGTCGTTGTTCGTGATGATCTTTGATAAAGATAAAAATCTCGTCGGCGCTTCGGCGGCATTGGACGGCAAGTCCCCAACCCTACCAGATGGAACATTTGAATATGCTAAATCTCATGGCAGCGAGAATCGCTTTACTTGGGAACCAAAAAAGGGTGTTCGTATCGCAGCAGTGTTAAAAGTAGTGGGTGATAAGGGTTATGTGTTAGCAGGACGTTCACTTAAAGAAATCGAAGCCCGCGAAATGGATTTGACTAAACTTACTTTGATCGGCTGGGTAATTTCAGTTTTACTAGCATTGGTTTTGAGTCTACTAATTAGACTGCGCCAACATGTGACTATTGTCGAAGAAACCAATGTCACTGTGCTTGATGAACCAAGAATAGAATAAAATCCTGGCATTTAAATAACCAATAAAAAACAGGGGATTAGCGATTTGCTATCCCCTGTTTTTATATAAAATTTTTCAGCTGCGTTAATCGCTTATTTACCTTCAAAAGCTTTACGTGTTTTTTCTAAGTACTCAAACGCTTTTTCTTTTGGCTCAAATTCACCTACTGTAACTACTGCGTCTTGGAGTAATTTGTATGTTTCAAAGAAGTTTTTAATTTCTTTAAATGAATGTTCTGGTAGGTCAGCGAGAGATTGAACATCTTTAAAGCGAACATCTTTAGTAGGAACACACAAAATTTTGTTGTCACTTTCACCAGTATCAACCATGTTCATAAAACCAATAGCGCGAGCTTCTACAACTGCACCTGGAAAGAATGGGTTAGTAGAGAACAATAAAACATCAGCGCAGTCGCCATCTTCGGCCAAAGTCTGTGGAACGAATCCATAGTTAGCTGGATAGCGTTGAGCAGTAAATAGTACGCGATCAAGTTTGATTAAGTCGATATCTTTGTCGTATTCATATTTATCTTGGCTACCTTGTGGAATTTCTACAACGACATTAAATTTTTCTGTAGAACCAAAAGGAACATCTTTTAAACCCATAAATTTATTGTTAATTATAGAGGTATTATACTTAAAGAGTCGTGGGCAGGCAAGGGCTGTACATTTAGGTAAATTTGTTATACTTAAGACATGAACTTTAGAGAGCAGGTGATAGAAGCAGTTAATAAAGTCCCCAAAGGTAAGGTGGTTAGTTATGGGCAGGTGGCCGCGAGGTGTGGGAGTCCACGCGCGGCGCGCCAAGTTGGCTGGATGCTGCGAACCTTAGGCGGTAATAATCGAGTGCCGTGGTGGCGGGTGATAAACAACTTGGGATACATTAGCATCAAAGGAAACGAAGTTGTCACTCCCCTAGTTCAAAAAAATTTTTTAGAAAGCGAAGGTGTAGTGGTGGATGATGAGCTTAAAATCGATATCGAAAAGTATCGCTATTACTTCCCTGTTTAAATAATTATTTTTAGTCGACAAATATTTTTATAGACGTGCACAAATTCATCAAAATTTTAAAAATAGTCTTAATTCTCATCGGTGCAATTTTTGTATTGGACGCTGGTTTGATTTTGACAATGGCTAACTGGCAGCCAGAAGTTGGTAAGGCTGATGCCATTATTATTTTAGGGGCCGCAATAAATACACCAGCACTAACAAATAGAACTCTAACAGCTTTGCGTTTATATCAGCAAGGCAAAGCCGATACTATGATTTTGTCCGGCGGAAAGATTGCTGACAGTGATATCTCCGAAGCGCAATTTATGGAAAAGGTAATCGCTCGTAACACGGCCGACCCAATCAGCTACATTTTAGAAGATCAATCTCATAATACTTATGAGAATATCAAAAACTCTAAAGCCGCACTCAAGAGTGTAGGGAATAGATCAAGTATTATAATTGTTAGTGATAAGTTTCACTTGGCTCGTGCTTATTTATTAGCTAAACGAGCCGGTTTTAAGACTGTCTATTGGAGCTCTCCAGAGCCAGACTACTACTCTCGAGCCGACCTTAATTATTACTATTTACGCGAGTTTATCGCTATTATTGATTACATCCCAAAGTTCATTTTGGGTTGACATTTTGCCAAAAAAACGCTATGATTTAGAGTCGAAAATTTAATAGGAGGTAATATTAATAATGTCTAATGGTAAAGCTAAACAGCGGACTCAGATTGATCCAGCTGATATTTATATCCGCTTACCTTTGATCGGAATGTTTAAAAAGCCAGTAGTAGATGGTAATAATGTGTACATAAACAGTATTGACGCCGAAAGGCTAAAGTCTGTGGCTGCTTTTTTTACCAAAGCAAAAGTCGGTGAAAATACAGGAACATGGCTGCGGTACGATGGATATGATCATATTGGCCAAAAGCCAGCGATTAGTTCAGAAAAGATGGATGAGTATTTGCAAAGCAATCTAGAAATGATTCAGAGTATGAATCATATATTTCTTGATCATCCAGTTTTAAAAGAATTATTGCAGGAAATTTTTGACCAAAAATCAATTATTACTGCTGCGCAAAATGCTGATCTAAGCGAACTAGGTCGTTCTTTGGAACAGTATACGTTTGGGATTATAGGTGTTGTTTGTAAGCTCATCGAAATAATCGAAGAGTCAAAAAGCAAAGAAGCTCTTACTCACAGTGCCGTTTCTGCAATCGAACATATGCCAGAGGACGAAGCCAATATTTGGTTTGTGCACGCTCAGGCTGTTCAAGAATATCATGCGAGTGTTGCTGGACTATTTGGTTTTCAAAAAAGTACTCTAACAAATGTTCAAAATTGGCTAGGGGAAATTGATCAAATCGTCGAACGAAAAGCCGGTTTGGTTGCTGAGCTTCAGGAGCTCTCTGATGATGTGCGTGATGTAGTTTTAGCTATTTCACCTGATGGTCAGGAGGTTGCACGTGTTAAGCAAAGATTGGAAAACTTTTTATCCAAGGCAAAAGCATATAATGAGGACTGCAAAACTTTGTATGACTTAGCTTCTGAGCTTAAAACTCAACAAGGGTCACTCAACGAAAAGCTAAGACAAGCCTTGCTGGCTTTTAAGACTTTAGATAGTTATAAAGACCAAAAAGGATTTTCACTTTTAGTCTTAAAAAAGTGGATACCTGATGAGGTTTACAATCAAACTATGGATTGGGCAAAAGAGCAAATTCATCTCCCAAATTTATGGGAAGCTGATTTGGTCAAATTGCGGAGTCAGATTAATAACTCAGAAACGTTGCTTGAGCATATTGACTCAAGTAAAGCTGAAGAGTTGCTCAAGACTTTGCCGGTTGTCGAACAAGTCAATGACGTGCTTGTTGATGACGAGGATGAGTTGACGGTAGAGAGTTCTGTGCCGTTACCTACATCTTTGGGCTCTTTTGGATTTCCGTCACTCAATCCTGTGACCGTCGGGTACATAAGTCCTGCTCCAGATCAGTCAACGGTTGTTCCAGAAAAACCAGCACCGCAAAAGAAAGCGATCAAGGTTAAGCCCAAAACTGTTCGAGAGCAATATAAAGCAAAGCTGTCCGATTATGAAGTTGATCCCGATTTGCCAGTACCAAAGACAAACCGAGATTTATTAGAGCTTTGCATCTTGAATGAATCAGCTAAGCAACCTAATGCCAATCCATTGCGAGGGGGGACTATTGGAACTTTATTCGCAACTCTTACCATTGCAGGATTTGATCTGCAAAACGTTAGCCAACAAAATTTTAGAGAGTACTTGCAAAATTCTCTAGAAGTTGACGGTGATGTTGGTCGGGTTGATAATCAGCATGAAGTGAAGTATAAGTATCATGAGTCTCGCAAGAAGTTGTTGGTTTACAATGTGGATAAAGGTAATCCGGCTTGTAAATTTAGAACGAAAATTACTCAAGTTCACTTATCTCACGAATCTACTCTCAAGCGATCAGAAAAAGCTTGGGGTATTACCAGGGGTGCGTTGGCTCGTTGTGCTGCTGAGCGCAAAGAGTTACTTATCTCGGAATAAAAAAAATAGCCAGTCGAATATTTTGACTGGCTTTTTAATTGTCTTATTTGGATCTCTTGCTGAAGCCTTCTATGACTTCATCAGACAATTGTTCAAGTTTATGTGCAGTAAGCTGACCTCCTGCGAGTTGCTGCTCTTGGATATCCTCGTAAAAGAATCGAGCATATTCTTGAGCAATCAGCATTAGAGTAGGTAGTAGCGATTTTTTGGCATCTTTATGTTGCCATATTTTCGCTCTAACATTTGCATAGAGTTGATGAACAGTGTTTTTTGCATCCTCTGCTCCTCGTTGCATTCTAATGGCTTTTTCGTTCGGATTTTGTTGGCAGAAAACCTGAAACTTGTGGTCCAGAATTTTGAGCAATCGAGTCTCTGGGCGAATTACCCGGATCGTACAATAATCCTCAAAGTTTCTTCCATCCTTATAGCGTCCTTTGACGGCAATTACTAATTCACCTGCTTCTGTGCAGATGATTTTTGCTTTTCCCATCATCTTGGTTTCGCCGAATGGAGCAAGTTTGGCTTTGTCCTTGCCTTTAGCAATTGACCATTGTAGTGGACCATCTGCTAATCCGACGTTATATACTGTCAGCTCATATGACTCACCTACAAACAATGGTTTTTTGTAAATTTCTTGAGCAGAAAGGTACATAACCTTCTCACTAACAATTCTGTAAGAAGTTTGAGTGTGCTGCATTCCCGCCTTAATACTTATCGTATTGTAACCCAGCTTCTCTGCAATACCCGTTAACATCTTATTGTCTCGAGAAGTTTTTATATTCTTGAGACCAGAATTGGTTGTGAGCCAAGTAATGTCCGAGTAAGCAGCATTACATAGTTCAGGATTGATAAGGGCTGTTAATTCAACCTTGTCACCAACCTGATAGTCACGCGCCGTACCCAGGATTCTTAATGCCTGTGGTTCAGTTTCTACTTTATCACCTTGTTCTCTTGGAGGAATTGGAGTATCAAACTCCTCCCCATGAATTTCTTCAGAAAGATTTAAGACTTGATCCATTAAGTCTTCAACATTTCCGAGCTCTGTTGTTTGGTTTAACTCCAAATAGGTGTTAATTTCATGCTCCTTATCATTCAACATTTTGATAAATGCCGGAAGGAGTTCGGAGTCCGCAATTTCGGCGTTAAACGCTGTTCGGCCATCTTGGATGTATTTACCAAACAGTTTTGAGCAGGTGATAGCACCTGTGATCTTATTAGTGTTCAAGAACACTTCAGGAATGTGTGGCCTTAAATGCTCCGGGATTAAATTCCGGAAGCTTACCATACTAACTTCACTAAATCCTGTGGATGATAGGAATACCCCATCATTCGATCGTGTGCCGCCCTTGAGAGTATAAAGCTCAATACTAACCTCTCCCAATTGTTCGTGAAAGAAAGTTTGGACTACTTCGTTTGCCTCAATTTCCTTTTTTGGAAGCGGGGCGCCATTCAACAGAATAGCGTCCATGGCAAATTTAGGTAATTTTTGTGATAATTCCGCTGCGATAGCACTCGGCTTTTTAAGCTTTCGCATAATTGATGCGAGGCCTTTAAAATCGTAGTGCAGAATCGTACCAGTCGGAAATCCAACTGCCCAATCTTTCTCTTTGAGAATTCGAGGGATGATGTTTTCGTGAGCGAATAATTGGTCTTGATAATTAGCCGTCGACAGTGAAAATTGAATCACTTCTGGGCCCTCATTGGTGCGGGTTGTAACTGTAACTCCATTGGAGATATACAGCATATCTTTGCTCCCGGTTCCAAATTTTGAGGTTTGTTTATTTTGACCGCCTGTGGTTTTGGCCATACTACAAAAAGCATTACGATTTGCAGCAACCATGCCTGTTCCGTTGTCGATGATTTGGATGTAGTCGTCATGAATGAGAATCCAGATGTTACTGGTTTTCCAATCAAAACAGTTTTTTATCAACTCAATCAAGCAAGCAATTAATTTGACTCCGCCTAATTTTTGTTGGAAAAAATTCGATCCAGCTTCCAAAGCAATCGGTGGAATAGCGTGTGCAGTACTCTGTGTCATAATCTGTTTTCTCCTATCTTATCTTCTGCTACCGCGACTGCCGCGACGAACCCTCGTTGGTTTCGCAACGTTCCTAGTCGATTGTTGTAATGGTTGAGCCTGTGATACCCCAGAAATCATAGTTAGAACTCCTTGAGGGTCATGGGCGTTTAGAGCTTGGATAGCTCCTAGTAATTGATTAATTTCCGGATGATCTTTTATCAGTTTCACCCGATCTTCTTCTTTAAGCTCAATAGCTTTGGTAATTATAGATAAAGTTGTATCTACTGAAGACCCTAGGATTGATCCAAAGAAATTTGAGTCTATCGCAACCCCAATGCTTTGATCAGCTCTAGGCTGAGTATCGGCCAAAGGGGATTGGGATGTTTTTGGTTGGAATGTTGTCTGTGAATCCTGCTTAAGTAGTTTACTCTGAGCTGATTTCATAAACGACTTTCCAATTTTACCAATTAGACCTTGGCTATAACCCTTTTGCAAAGTTCGGAGACCTATTCGGATTCCATTTTCTTTGCAGGCGGTTATAACTTTTTCTTTGGTCCCATAAATAGCGAGACATTGGTCTACTACATTACGGAATTGCTCATGAAGCGTTAAACCTTTAGGAGTGGGGGGTTTATTGCCCTGCACTTTTTTTGGTTTATCACTTTTTTTCCGAGTTTTGATTTTTCCCCAATCAATCTGCTTGACCGCTGGAGCAATAAATTCAAACTCTTTTTGTACTTCCCTTATCGGTACTAAAGCAATTTTATCCATCCAAAACCGAGACAGAGTCTTCGAATAGCCAGGCACTTGTGCGCCGGCTAGCTTTGAACTAATATTGAACTTTTGCATGTTAGCCTTGCCCTCTATCCATAAATCTATAACATGGGCAGGGAACAGGCTAAGCGCTCTTACTATCGGATTAAGTTTTTCTACGCGAAGCAATATTCCAAAGAGAAGATCACTTAACTCCGGATATCTACTTGAACAGTACCGCTCCAAATTACTAAGCATTTCGGAGTTGGTTAGGGTATTTTCATTTTTCCAAAAACGGTTAATGCTACCATGCCCAACTTTTGTTTGCTCAGCAAACTTTGAAACAGTTCCATGCAGCGAAATTTCTTTGCTGATGATACTGCGAAGCGAAATCCATAGCCTAGATAACTCGGTCAGATTTTTACGAATATCTTCATAATCAACTTTACGATCATCTTCTGTGACGATTACAACAGGTGCAGTTGTTGCACCGGTGGCTTGATTATTCATAGGTGCTTGTGTCATTATTTCCTCCCCAAATTTGTAAAATGTGCACCATTTATATAAAAAAATCTTGAAGAAATTTACATAAAAGGACTTTATAAACTAACATAAACTGGCATTATTGTCAAATATAAAAAGCGCCAGATTTTTAATCTAGACGCTTGTCAATTAACGGCTTTTTACCTCCTTACCCTTTTTGTTGGGTTTACGGTTATGAAGGGCAACATAAGCCGAAATGCTTGGCTGAGGTGTAGCCTTTGGAAAATATTGTGCAATTTCTTTGGGTTTTAAGCCTTGGTCAACTTTGGCTCTTAAAAAGGTCAAACCTTCCTGACTGAATTTATTACGCTTTGTCCACAGACTGCGTGGATTAGGGGAGCTAGTCTCCTTAGCCCTTTTTACAGAGTCATTGTTTTTGCTAGGACTTTGTTTTAGAGGACTGATCTCCATGGGTGGAACAATGTTTAAAGGTTTTAAACGTGCGCGGAGCTTTTTTACCCAGTTAAGGTCTAATACTTCTTGTCGGCCCAGAACTCGTGGTTGCTTGCTAAGCTTTAACACTGATGGTTGAGATTTATCTCGATCAACATACTTCATTTCGAGTAACCCTTTAATAAACACATCAATGATAGACTCAAAAGTTATCCCAGGCTTTTGCTCCAGTTTTATAAAATGACAGAGCTGAGTCCATTTGCTATTCCGGTAAGCTACCATCTCTAAGTTGGTTGGCCCGCAGCTAAAACTAAGCCGGTTTAAACCATTGGGTATCTTGGTTTGTTCAGTTGCTTGGGTAATTATTTCCCAGGTCAATATGTTAGCGCTTCTTCCGTTTTTAGAAAAAATTTGCGCCCACACACTTTGAGGAATTTTTTTAAATTCCATCATCTTGGCTCTTTGCGGATACCACACTGATGTTAAACCAATTAGCATTGAGTACAGCCACTGCATCACTCTAAATGAATGATGAAAGGCAATCGCAGTTGAGTAGCCAGCAGCAACAAACCTATCGACAAGCTGTTCAATAACAGTTTTAAACTGAGGATTAAACAATAGCAGCCAAACCACTGGCTCAAGGGTTCGAAGCATAACATGTTGATCTCTGCCAGCAGTTAAGTAAGTACCAATTACAGTCTTTGACTGTTTTTTTGTCATGGTAATGATGTTCTTAAACTGCGGTAGGATGTTATTTTGTAAGCTCCCGCAAATGTCCAGGTTAAAAATTTCTACAGACTGATTACGATCTCGCAAGAAGCGAAGATAATCAGTTAAGTCATAAGAAAATAATTCAACCTTTTGCTTTGGATCTTGATGCATGTTCCACAAATGTTGGTCTCTGTAAACTTTAGGGTCTTTTTCGATCGAGGTTACTCGATGCCTGCTAACACCTAATTTATCAAGATAGGGGAGTTCCAGCTTATTTTTACCCAATAACACGAGAGCTCGAGCTTGCTTAAGTTCAGCTTTGTTAAAGGTCTGTTTTACAAACCCATAAAATAATTCACGGGAGCAATCCTTTGCAGGTGAATTTTCCATATTTTCTTCCTCCTAAAAGTTCATATCATCATATCTCTATCGGCTTATTTTGTAAATACGATTGACATATTGTTATTTTTGTGTCATACTTTAATCAGTTAAATATTTCACATTTACTTATACTCAAATTTTTAAATTATGTATCAAAAAGAACTACAAAATTTAGGTCTAACCGAAAAAGAAGCCAAGGTTTACACCACAGCTTTAGAATTAGGGGCAGATACTGTGCAAAATATTGCCAAAGTTTCGGGGATTAATCGCGCTACAACTTATGTGCAAATCGATTTACTCAAAGCAAAAGGCTTAATGAGTGAATTTGAAAAAGGCAAAAAAACTTACTATGTAGCTGAATCCCCAGACCGGTTAAAGAATCTGTTGAATTCTATAGAAAAAGAGCTAGAACTTAAAAAGTCCGAAGCGAATTCGGTAATTCCTGGTTTAATGTCGTTGTTTGAAGGAATGGGCGATCGACCAAAAGTAAGATTTTTTGAAGGTATCGATGGAGCTACTGCAATGCGTGATGAGTTTTTAAAAGGCAAGCATAAATTCATTTACGGGTTTATCAACTACGATAAATTATTTGAATTTTACCCTGACCAACAAACCGGCTATACAGATCTTCGAGCAAAAAAGGGAATCAAAACAAAAGTATTTTATTCCAGTAAAGCTCCTGTAAAGGATGCTAATAGTAAGAAATTTTTACGAGAAGCTAAATATATTTCTCCTAAAAAGATTAACATTGCTGCTTCTATAACTTTATCTGATAACAAAATTGCTATATCTACTTATTCTAAGAACCCAACTAGTGTGGTGATAGAAAGTGAAATTATGGCCAAAACCTTTGTTTCTATCTTCGAACATTTTTGGTCCATTAGCTAAAATAAGGCTTATTTAAAAGGGTTACCTATAAAAACTGTCAATCACTATTGACAGTTTTTGATTATTATGCTATTATTATTCCGATTCAAATATGTGATTCTCTCACATTCACATCCGTTACTAGGACTTTTTCTTCGTAGGAGGTGAAGTATGAAAAGTTTTGGCGGGAATTGGTAGGGCCTCACGGGGCCCTCATCCCCAAAAAAGCTTGATCGTATGGATCCAAATTAAAAGAAAAAATAACTACTTGGTAAAACCAAAGTAGGAAATCGCAAATAAAACGCAAGGAGGTAATAAAAATAATGTTCAACAAGAATATACTCGGTGGCGATATCGCATGGTAGAGCTGCCCAATTCACACCATCCGGTGTTGCAAGCTAAAGCGAATTTTGCTCCGACCGACCGTCTCAGGTCAGTACAAAAGCAGGAGTAGTGGCCGGGCAGTTTCGCATTTAGTTGCAAAAAGAACAATCCGGTATTTGTTTAACTACACCGGACTAATAACCAAGTGCCAATCAATGATTTCAAGAAGCTATGCTTTTTGAATCAAAGATTGGCACTTTTATTTTACCTGATTTTAATAATTTTTTATCTTAAGTCATAGTATTATATCAAAATGAATCACCATTTTATCCTTTATTTAAGCAGAAAAAAGCTATTTTAGCATTTTTTTGTCAATTCCTCTTGACAGAATTTAAAAATTCTGCTATGATAGGTCTTAAGCTGAATTATCAAAAACAAATAACACTTTTTTAACTCTCGCATTCACTGGATTCGTCCAGCCGAATAATGCAGGCAGGCGACACGACTCTACGGGGTCAATAATCATATCAATGTTCGCCGCACTACATGATGAGAATTATAAAGGGTGTTATAAGTGGCTGATACTTTAGCTTTTTAAAATGCTCAAAGACTGTCTGCAGTGGAGACCATGTATACAATCTAAAAATTGATGCACTGGTTATCAGCTTACTCCATTTGTAGACAGCCTGGCGGAAGTTTAGTTATCTAAAGTTTTCGCCGGACTGTCTACAACAGACAAAAAAATAAAAATAAAATATGACAAAAGATATGCGATCAAACGCAACGTCTATTGACCCTCGGACGAAAAACCTTGAGGGTAAGGCCACGGAACTGCTCCGTAAAGCTGGATTCACCTGGTCCGGCCGGCCGAAGTCACAGGTCTCAAAGCAACAGTCGAGCTTTGAGCGAAGCCTTCACATCAATAACACGATGCGGAAGTAGGGCTTCGAAAATATTCGACTCCCGAACGTTTTTTGTTCGGGCACCTTTTCCAGGACATAACACAATTGTGTTTTGAAATAGGCGAAAGCCAACTTTCTGGACACTTTACCTTACGCAAAGCCTTTAAGGCGCGTTGGAAAGAGACAGAAGAAAGTTACAGGAGGATCTATGTCAAAAAATAACCCGATTCCAGAGTTTGAAACAGTTGGATTTGCAGTTGTGGATTCGTGGTCGAATCCACGGAGGATTAGAGTCGCAGGTAACATGGTCGCTCTGACTGTGAACAACTGTGATTCTGATTGCGGCACGTGTCGTAGACGTGTCAGTCAGGTCACAAGCCTGGTCGGTGGAAAACCTCATAGGTGGCATCGTCACAACGAGGTAGTTCTCTTTGGATACGATGGGTCGGTACCCGCGGACAAGTTTCTCACCAAGGAACTTGGTATCCCTATAGTGATGTAGGGATATAACCAAAGTGTGGTGTTATTAGCCCGAATAAAAAAATTCGGGCCTCTATTTGAGAACATTATTAGTTAGTGTCCTCAAAGTGAGTCTTTCCATGGCAGGAATTTATATCCAAACATTTGGATATAGGTTTCCGCCTTGGAGAGCGCGATACCAGAGCAATCTGGGATAGGTGGTACAAACTTACACAATGTACTGCCCGGGGTCGTCCCGAAATCTCCACAAACTTGGATACGCTGAAGGAGCCTAAGCAACTTCTACGCTCAGCCTTACAAGTTTGCCCAGAGAGTTTGGCGACTCTCGAAGGGAATTAGATGATAATT
>CAYVOF010000019.1:0-18870 GCA_964453405.1 uncultured Candidatus Saccharibacteria bacterium
AGTAGAACCCTAGTTCCACTAGTTCTGGAACTACTTGAACTACTGTAATTACTGCTATCATATATCAAAAATTCCGCTTGTCAAGCGGAATTTTGGCACTAGCTAAAACTAAGGGCTTTTGCTAAAATAGGTTTTAGCTGCGTCATAGAGATGCACCAAAAATAAAAACCATTTTTATATTCTTAAAACTTAAGGATGTCGAAATGGTTTTTATTTTGATATAGTAGGGGGCCGATATGAAATTAGAAAACTTCATCGAAGAAGTGGTTGGTTCTGGGCTCAGGGGTGAACATTTCCGTCGCTGTTTTGAACCTGAGGTACTCAGGAGATGGTTAGCAAAAAAGAAATGGGTAGAAGATAGTGATTCACCTTGTCTAGATTGCAAGTGGAAAGAGGAAAATTGGAATGGTAAATTCTCCGAAGAAAAATGCCAAGCCAATGTCAAAGCTGGAGGATATTGCTATAGAGAGATCCTGCGAACAATTTTCTTCCCATTTGTAATAGATGCGACAAAAGGAAAGGCTCCATCAATTCGAGATATACAAAAAGTAGTGTACGAACCTGGAGAATTTTACGGAGGACATCCTCAGGCACGGGTAATCGATATTATAGACCACGAACTCGGTGGCATGAGAGATACTATCGCAGCCGAAAAATATCGTAAAAGAAAGAAACTCACCTAAGGTGGAGGCTCGGTCGAAGAAATTCGGCTGAGCCATTTTTATTTCATCCTTTAAAACCCATGTATAATGCCCAAAACATTTTGCAGCAAAGGATAAAAAAATCTACAAAAATATTTTCATATTTTTGTAGAATATTTAATTGCGTACAGCAATTCATAAAATCCATTACGAATTTGCTCGGGACGCTTCGGTATTGGATAACTCTCTTTTTACGATTTCTCGAAGTTTCTCAGGCGATAAACCAAAATCTTTGGCATATCGAGAAAACACCACGGTTTTATCTGTATCCAGACTATCAAGGTTATGTACATGGTTATGTACACTTTCACCATAGGTCTCTCCAGGATAACATTTAGTCAATTTAAACAGAGAGCCTTTTTGAGTTACTGTGAAGTCAATAATAACCTTCCTGCCAGTGATTTTATTAACAGGGCATTCATCAGTGATATCCACTGACTTCAAGATCATTAAAGATTCTCCATTATCACTATCGAAAAGCCCTATTGGCTTACCTTTATTTTCTCTTAATTCTTTTGCCATAACTTCCTCCCGTATTCTGCAGAGTTATTCAACCTAAAAATAAGTGCAGGTAATCCCCCTTCAAGTTGAAAAATGATTATATCTGTCCAGACGCTGTTTGTCAATAATGGTTAAGGCATTTAAATACCAACGTGTGTCTATTCCAGCATTGACAAATGGCTCAAACATTAATATCTGCTAAGGTCTGGATAAGAGCATAGCTTCTCATCACCCACTCGATTATTGGGTTTAAAGAATTTTGTACTATGTCCACCATTGACAAATACCACGTTATGTGGTATTTTAATTTATCATATAAGGAGGTGAAAATGAATAAGCACAGTGTTCCTAGCAACGAACGAATAGAAAAAGCCATTCAAAAAGCACAAAGTTTGGAGCGAGCAACAGTTCAGGAAGATGTTGATCAATTTGGTAATAACTTTTTCTTTCTTTTTGCTGAATTAAAATATAGTAAGGAGTTCAATACTGAAACAGAGAAGGATGGTTATCTGGCTGATGCTGAGGCATATACAGACAAATGGAGTAGATTTCTATCAGAAAACACTAATCTCCTAGAGGAGATTTACGAAGCATTGGATGATCAGCTAAAATACGACGAACTGCTACAAATCTATATAAACTTTCTTAACATGAAAGACTTCGAGGGTGCGGATGCATTCAACAAAAAAATCGATCCTAAATTAGGAATTGAAGCCTATCGTATTCCAATTTGGAAACGTTTAAACTCACTTTTGAAACAAGCGGCCGACCAAATGAGAAAGGTCGGTATCGAACCAGAAGAATTTTATTCCTGATATATAAATATGAGTTTGGAGGAGAAACTAATGCAAGAACAAGAAATGGCCAAAAGGCTACGGGAAGAATGTCTAAAGGATTATACACGAAGGGTTACTGACCCTATTTACAATCAAGCTCTAAATACACTGAGCTTCCTTCAAAAAGCTTTTACTAGCAGGCTCGGTGAACGAGGCGCCGTAGTACCATTGCATCTAGTACAATCTATTTGCACCTTAAGCATAATAGGCTTTGACCACGCAGGAGGTTTCCAAGAATATAAAAAAGGTGTTCCTAGCGCTTTAGACAAAATTTGGCTCCTATTCGCCACTGCATTAATACATTTTGTAAGAGATCAAGACGAAGCAAATGAAGACATTCTCTTCTTCGGATGTTTTGAAATACCACAATGGTTCATTGATGAATCTCGTTCACTGGAAATTTTCAAATACTTCGAATAACAAAAGCGAACAACCAACTATCGGATCTTGAGATTATATCAAAGGATCCTTTTTTACGTTTAAATACCCATATGTGACACCTATAGCATTGGCAAGTAGCCTAGATACTGGTATCTTCTAGTTTCTGAAGCAGCCCATAGCTCCTCATCACCCACTCATATATTGGGTTTAAAGAATTTTGCACTATGTCCACCATTGACAAATACCACCTTGTGTGGTATTTTTATTTGTTAAATAAGCAGGAGGAACCATGATTCAAAAGTTAAAGAAAATTTCGGAAAAATTATTGGATTGGACGATGGACTCAGTCGCGAACTTCTTAATAGATCGTCAAAAGAGAAAGCTACAAAAAAGACTGGAAGAATTTACTAAACAAAAAGCAAAAAAATAACATACTAGGAGAAACCATGAAAACATTTACCACGCTCTTTTTCAGCTTAATTGCGACGATATTATTCGCAACAATTGCAAATGCGCAAGTACAACCTATACCTCAACCAACTCGACAACGAATTGTTAAAACCAATATCACCAAAGACCAGCTTGATAATGCGGTTGAACGCGCCGAAGGCGACATGTTCATCTTCCTAACTCAAGCCAAGTACATGGAGCTGGGTGCTGATGAATTGCATTTAGCAGTTAATGCCTGCGAGTGCAGTCAACACCGTATAAGACTTTTAGTGATTTTGTCTAAACGAATTTATAACGACCTCAAGGTTTACCAAAACAGTCAGCAAGATGCAAGAATTTCGCTAAGCCTGTTGCGCAACGCCATCGAAGAATGGGCCGCGGCTGGAGGTGATCAAGAAATCTTGAACACAACAAGTCATAAGGGCGACACCATCTTTAAACTTATCGAAGGTTCGGTTATAAAAACTAGCTTTGATAAAGATTTAGAAAAAGCTAATCAAATACTGCTCAATGATCTAAGTAAGCCAAAACCGCTAAATCATGTGCTGTTAAATGTTAGAAATTACGATATGTAAAAAGTAAACTACATCAATGCTATGTAGTTTTTTATTTAGAAAGTATGAGATTGACAGCAACGCCCTTTGCATGATATTTTTATCTATTCAAAGGAGGAATTATGAAGAAAGGATTAATTTTTGATAACGACGGAATGCTGGTCAAAACTCAAACCGAGTTTCATGCTACAGCCGAAAGTTTAGTTCTCGCAGAAATAGGAATTAAAATTAGACCAGAAGATATCTCCAGTCGATTTGCTGGCATCCTAACTAAAGAAGTTTTTAAAGAACTTGCACCTGACTTTGATGCTGACGAACTGTGTCAGCGTAAATGGGGTACGATGTATCAACTACTGGACGAAAAACCTTTAGAGGCTTTGCCAGGTATGTTAGAAATTTGTGCCTTACTCAAATTTGATAACACTCCAATTTGTATTGCCTCCGCAGCCCCAAAACATTGGATAAAACTTTGCATGGATACAGTGGTTCAAAAAAGAGGCTTACGACAAGATGAAAGTATTACTACGTTTGGTCAAATATTTGGTGATAATTATATTTCTGCCGAAGAATGCAAACGAGGCAAACCCATGCCCGACATTATCTTCAAAGCCATTAAAAAAGTTGACCCTGAGCACAGTGTCGAAGATTGGTACATGGTCGGCGACGGCGAATCGGATGTTGAATGCGCTATCAACGCTGGAATCAAAGCTTTGTATCTATCCCCTGACAACGACAAGTTTGACAAATTTTGTGACGTCAAAAGATTCACTACTAGCCAAGATTTAGCTAATCATATTTTGTTCATTACTAGTTAACAAAACCACCACTCTAAATTATAGAGTGGTTTTATTTTACAATCATTCACCCTTGCCAAAATCGATTAAATAACGTATACTTGTGATTAAGTTCAAAAGGAGGACTGCTTATGACTAAACAAGAAATCAAAAGACTGCATACAGCAGTCTTCATGTTAGCTTTTCATATTGGAGCTGTTGCGGCATATTGGTATTTTAGCTGGACTGGAGTTATAGTCGGCTTAACTTTATAGTTTATAGCAAATTGCCCTGGAGTTGGAATTGGTTTTCATCGACTTCTCACTCACGGAGGTTTTAAGGCCTCAAGAGGCTTAGAATATACCCTGACTGTGTTAGGTTTATTGGCTTTACAAGGTGACCACAGACGTTGGGTAGCCATTCATCGAGTTCACCATCAATTTGTAGATGAACCTGATAAAGACCCACATACTCCACTTCAAAAGCTTTCAAGATTTATGGGCTTTGCTTGGGCACAATGGTTATGGATGTTGCAAGAAAATAAAACTACCGAAGACGAATCGTTAGTTAAAAGGTATGCCGCTGATCTTGCTAAGGATAAATTCCACCAATGGCTGGGTCAGTACTGGTGGGCTCCATTAACTATACTTGGAACCTTTTTATTTTCTATTGGTCTGTTGTTCAGTTTGAATTTTGCTATCTCACTTATTTTATGCGGAATCGTAGCTCCAACTGCGATTGGCTGGCAAATAACTTGGTTGGTTAATTCTGGAAACCATATGTGGGGATCGCGTCCAAATGATACTGGTGATAGCTCTACCAATAACTTCTATATAGCGATATTTACTTTTGGTGAAGGTTGGCACAACAACCACCACTATGTCCCTTGGTCTGCTAGACATGGTTGGACTTGGAAGCAAATTGATCTAAACTATTATGTAATTCTGCTTTTCGAAAAACTTGGATGGGCGACTAAAGTTCGCGTTGCGAGCGTGAATGAGTAGTATTAGCCAAGGTTAAACAATATCCCAAACCACTCTAAGTTTAGAGTGGTTTTTTATTTTACTCATTGACATTCCCCTGTTTTTACGGTACAATTCGGAGTTAGATAAAAATTTATAGGAGGGATTATGTGGTTTTCTAAAAAGTCGCGCCACTTACGAAAGAACTATCATGACCTATGGCACGAGGCAACGCTTAAAGTCTTAGCATGGATATTCTTAATCACCGGCCCACTTGTTTCACCACTAACCGAAGCTATTCAACATAGCTATAAGTACATTGATGGTGAACACCCCAATCTATGGCCACAACAAACTTTTATGATTTCGGTGATTGCATTTTTGATCTTTAGCCTTTTGAGCTTCTTAACGGATTTAGCGTACAAAAGAGTCAAAGGTGTTAGAGTTGAAAGAGACAATCCCGAACCCAAAAAGAAAGCGACCCACCTAGTTTAATGGTGGGTCTTTTATTTTACTTTTATTTGCTCTTGACAAAATATATTAAACGTGGTATTATTAAGAAGCTAAATTTATCTTAGAAAAATCGTCGAGCTTCACTAAACATTTAAATTTATTTTGATCAATTAAGTTATCATCCATGAACGGTGTAATCAAGAAGAAGACAGACAAAGGTTTTGGCTTCATCACTCCTGACGGCGAAGACAAAGACTTATTCTTTCATAGCAACTCTCTCGTTGGAATTTCTTTCGACGAAATCCAAGAAGGCGACCAAGTTTCCTTCGAAGTAGAAGATTCTGCTAAAGGTAAGAATGCTGTAAACGTACAGCGCGTCTAATCTTTTTCAAACAACTAACCGCTCCCGCTCTTTAGCAGGTGGCGGTTTTTTGTTTATATTTTTTTGTTTAAATAATTATTTAGTTGATTGATTAAATAGGTGTGAAACATCTGCGGAGCTTTGTCGATATACTAGTTATGACAAGCAAAAAGATCATCACAACTCGCAGAAATTCTAAGGGTGTTTATCAATGTGAAGTATTTAAAATTTTGGGAGATACTAACCGCTACCGCATATTCGAAATGCTTGCCAATATCAACGAGATGAGCGTAACTCAAATAGCGACTCTTCTAAAAATCTCAGTACCACTTGCTTCGCAGCATTTAAAAATTCTTGAGCAAGGTAAAATTCTCAACAGAAGCAAGCAAGGCCAAATGGTTTATTACCGCCTCAGTAAAGATAATCGTGTAGCTCAATCGATTAGCAAAGAGGTCATCTAATTATTTTATTAACGGCAGATATTAAAAAAGGTCGAACCAAAATCAACTAACTAACTTAAAAAATATATGGACGCATACAATTCACCTAGCACCAAACCACTATATCGTGGCACACAAATCGTGTGGTATATTGTCGGAATCATAGAAGCTCTTCACGCCTTCCGATTCATTCTCAAACTTTTAGGTGCCAACCCAACTGCAGGATTCACCAGCTTCATCTACGGTATTACCCAACCTTTCGTTGCCCCTTTCCAGAGTGTATTCAAAATTAGCAAAGTGGAAGGTAGTGTCTTTGAATGGACTACCCTACTCGCAATGCTAGTGTATTGGTTAATCGCCCTAGCGATAATCAAACTCTTTATGATGGGTAAAACTGTTTCTACTCCAGAAGCAGCAGTCAAATTGGATAATCAAGACCAATAAACATTAATAAGTAACTTATAAATATATGGGAATTATTTTATGGATCGTATTCGGAGCTTTGGTGGGATGGATTGCTTCGATGATTATGAAAACAGATGGCGAACAAGGACCAATCCTTAACATTGTTGTTGGTATTATCGGTGCAGTGTTAGGTGGCTGGATTATGAGTTTACTCGGCCAAGGCGGAGTATCTGGTTTTAACCTCTACAGCTTTGTAGTCGCCTTAGTTGGCGCCATTGCGCTGATCGCAATCGTTAAGGCTGTGCGTAAATAAGAGTCTAGAGCTTTTATCGAGCGCGCAGACTTGCATTAAAAAACCGCAGAAAATTCTGCGGTTTTTTTGGCCTTGTTTTTATAGCTTGTTTACAGAACAATCTTCGGCTATACTTTAAGTATGGAAAACGAACACAATCAACACGCTGGAGAAATACCAGAAAACCAACGCCCATCCTATCGTGGCAATATGGTACGCTATCTATTTTTTGGAAGTGCCTTATTACTTTTACTTAACATTACTCGCTTTACTGACTCTTCTTCATTTACTTTACTTTTTGTAATTATAAGTATTGTGATCTTAGTGATTGCCGCAGGGTTCACTACTCACCTACATCGCTATGGTGTAGTAATCGATTTTATCATCTCTACTATGGGATTTATCATTGCAGTAACTTCGGCCTTAGCAATTTACGGCGATACCAACACTGATAGCAAACTGTTTGGCACCTACATGTTTATTTCGATAATGATGTTGTTTGCCATTTATTTTAGTATCAGAACTATGCTGAGGTTGTTTTCGGGTAATAATATCCCCCCAAGCAACCCTTGACAAACCCATAAAATCCCACTAAGTTAAAGGTATCTACAAGATATTTGTCTAGTTCGGACAAGAAAACTGAACCGTTTATTTCTTCTTCGCTAAATAAAAACGGCGAAGATAGGCCACTAGGGAGACCTGCTAGCATCCACATGAAGTAAACGACTAATCGCAAATGCGGTTGGGAGGTTTCATTCAAGTTAATGGCAACATTGCTTGAGCGAAACCTTCTGGCCGCCTTTTTTTATCCCTAGACGCCAGCGCTGGCAAAAGACACAGCCAAATTCAATTCAAAAAAAGTCTACAGGAGGACAATATAATGACAACCAAAAATACTAAAAATACCCCTAAATTGATGCTTTTATGCCAAAAGTGGGAAGAATCCGAAGCTGGCTGGGGCACTCGTCCAGATGGCTATTCGATTCATCTCAATGAAGTGAGCCTTAAGGCTTATATTGATGCTTATTTGGATAGCATGCCAGACGAAGTACAGCCAGAATACTCTCGACCTGATGGTACTCCATATTGGTTTGAAGCCACTAAGGATCAGTATGAAGAAGTCATAGCTGCTTACAAAAACGAGCATGGCAAATTCAAATACGGCGTCTACCACTGGGAGAAAACTTACCCTGGCAACAGTGGTACAGATGGTTGGAATGCAAATCGATAAAATTTGTGTTCATCTAAAATGGCATCATAAAATGATGCCATTCCTTTAGGACTACCTTCAAGGGCTTTTTAAAGGAGCAAAATAAAAAGAGACCAAGTTATTCAACTTGATCCCATGTAAATAAAAATTCTGCATCCCTACAAAGACGAACCCTGCCTTTTCTAAACGAACCGACAATGTAAGGAGAAAGTTTTTTCTCCCACTCTTTGGGGATATGCTTGCGTATAGTCCAGATTGCAGACAACGGATCATCCATCTCATAAGCTGCAAACCAAGCCATGGTAATAATAAAAGTGGCGATCCAAGCAGAAATGTAATTATTCTTCGGACTACCAAAATCACAACTTAGCACAGAGTAAACAATGAACACCGATAGAGCAAAAATAAAAGCTTTCATTTGATGAGGAATTCTTCGGAAAAAATAACTCACAAATTTTTTAAAATCGTTTTCTCTAATGGCTTCCTTTATCTTCTCGTTTTGTTCCCAAATCACATTAAAAGCATTGCTCAACAAAATACCGTGCAGTACCCCGACGCTTAATAATACCACTGCACCATAGGCTTCGTCTTTGGCACTTAATTGCATAAACAACCCCGGGACAAAAGTCCTGATAATATCAACCAAGTACAATAATATAAAAGTGAATATTGTCGGCTTAATCATCAAATGACGGCAGCTAAAAACTAAACCCAAGTCCATCTTTAAATTTTCATAGGTTGTTTTTATTGACCATCGAAAACTGATCAACTGTCTTCGAGTTGATACTTTCATATACTACCTCCTTAGTATGATATAACTTACCTTAATAGACTGGTAATAATACTAAAAAATAGAGAGCTTGTCAATGCTCTCCACATGATCGATTTAACAATATTTAAAATGCGCTTATTATCCAAAAATAGAATAGATAGCACCGACAGCAGCTATAGTCATCAGTACCAAACACACGTAGCCAACAGTACGAGATAAAGCCCCACTAGCCCACTTCCCCATAACATCCTTATTGCTACTAATTTTTATAATAAAGTATAAAATAATCGGCGCCACAATTCCATTTAAGACCGCTGACCAAATCAAAGCTTTAATCGGATTAATGCCGACTAAATTTAATATAAAGCCAAAAATCATGGCAAAAATAATTACGCCATAAAAAGCTCTAGCGTGACTAAGCCCGCGGTTCAAACCAAAACTCCAATGAAAGCTCTCGGCTAAAGCATATGCAGCACTACCAGCCAATACTGGGACAGCGAGCAAACCTGTACCAATGATTCCTAAAGCAAATAGAGTATAAGCTTGAGCTCCAGCCAATGGCAGTAAAGCTCGGGCTGCATCTTCGGCAGTATTCACTTCTATCCCCTGCGGAAACAACACAGCGGCACAAGTTACGATCACAAAGAACATTACAATATTCGAAAAAAACATTCCCACCCAAACATCAAGTCTCATACGGCGAACTTCATTTTTTTGCAAACTTTGATGACGTAATTTAATTTGAATCTTACCATTTGCTCTGCGTTCTTCTACCTCTTGCGAAGTCTGCCAAAAAAACAGGTAAGGAGAAATGGTTGTTCCCAAAATAGCGGTCACTAGAATAAAACTTTCTTTATTCCATTCCATGTGAGGAATAAAAGTATGACGGAGAATATCACCCCACGGCAAATAATCCAAAGTCAAAGCTGTGGCAATATATAAAAGTAGTACAAATGATAAATATTTTAAAAATCTAGCATACCCTGAATACGAAACAAAAATTTGTAGCCCAAGACTCACGAATGTAAACACTAACAAGAAAAAGACAAAGTTAACATTAGGAAATATCAACTGAGCCGCCTTAGACATAGCCCCCAAATCTGCACCTAAGTTAAAAGTATTAGTGATAAAAAGAATTCCTGCCAAAAAGTAAATAATTTTTTTAGAGTAAAGTAAGCGAATGTTAGCGGCTAAACCGCGACCAGTAGCCATCCCAATACGCGCGCACATCTCCTGGATCGTTGCCATTAGCGGATAAGTAAACGGAGCCAACCATAAATACATAAAACCAAACTTAGCCCCCGTCTGAGAGTAAGTGGCAATTCCAGAAGGATCATCATCTGAGGCACCTGTAGTTAAACCTGGACCAACCGCGTGCCAATAATCCTCTGCCTCGCGCAAAGGTTTGTTAAACGAATTTAGACCTCGCTCACTACCAATGATGGCATTCTCCAAGGCCTTCGCCGGCGCCTCCGCAATAGTAGTTGCTAAGTGATTTTTTTTATCTTTTTCCATTTTATATTAGGATCTATTTAGGATCTTTTAGGATTTATTTTTGATTTCTATTAGGATTTGGCTGAAATATTGGGCGAGAAGTGAATGCTTAATATTAGCCAGTGAGGGAATATTGATTGTGGAGGCAATCGCTAACGCTAGCCAGAAAGCGAGCTTTCTGGCGAAAGTGTTGCCGAAACAATCAATATTCCGCCATATCTGTACTAATATTAAGCTATTCCCACCCTTTTGACAAATTTATCCATAAAAGCTATAATATACAACAGTTATACTAAATATTTAAGTTCTACATTGCAAAAGACCAGAGTAAATAAACAGATTACCGCTCCCGAAATTCGTCTATTAAACGACGTTGGGGAGCAACTCGGCATCTTTCTAATTGCCCAAGCGCAGGATTTAGCGACTGAGCATGGCTTAGATTTAGTAGAAGTGTCTCCAAATGCCAAGCCGCCAGTGGTTAAACTAATCAGTTATGATAAGTTCAACTACCAGCAAAAGAAGATGGAGCAATTGCAAAAAAAGAAGGTTAAAAAAGTTGAAGTAAAGACTATTCGCTTAAGTGCTAAAATTGCGACTCATGATATTGAGACCAAAGCTAAGCGAGCCGATGAATTCTTGCAGGATGGTGACTGGGTTAAACTCGATCTGCGTATGCGTGGACGAGAACAAGCCTTTATCAGTCTAGCTGAACAACAACTTAAAACTTTTCAGGAAGCTATTTCGGTCCCCTTCCGAGTAGAAGTCCCTGCTAAGCGAGCTGGAAATGCCTTAAGCATGACCATCGCCCCTACTAAATAATTATCAATCATTCACTTTATATATGCCAAAGCAGAAAACTCACCAAGGAACCGCAAAGCGCTTCCGAAAAACCGGTACTGGAAAAATCATGCACCAGGTTAGTGGTCAGGCTCACTTTAACACTCGCGAAACTAGTAAAGTTACTAAGAACAAGCGCCGCGATGTAACTATGAGCGATGCCAACCGCCGTCTTAAGAAATTAATCGTTCACAAATAGTATATGACAAGAATTAAACGTGGTGTTGCTGCAAGCAAGCGCCGTAAAAACTTAATCAAACGAGCTAAAGGTTTTGACAACCGCCGTTCTACCAACTTTGCCCAAGCCCGCGAAGCTCTTCTAAAAGCTGATACCTATGCTTATCGTGATCGTCGCAACAAAAAACGCGATCAACGTGCATTATGGTTAGTCCGCTTGGGTGCTGCTCTTCGTGAAAATGGCACTACCTGGAGCAAGTTCGCCGCTGTCCTTAAAAAAGAAGGCGTAACTGTAAACCGTAAGATGCTTTCTGAAATGGCCATCAAAGCTCCAAAAGGATTTGATAAACTCGTACTAGATTTAATCAAATAATAGCTAAATAAAGATTTAAAAACCCGCCTAGTAATAGGCGGGTTTTTGTTTATTCCAGTGCCGAACTATTTTTTAGTAGAAGGTGCTGGAGTCTGATTTGTGGTATCAGCTGCTGGTGCAGTTGCGTTATCCTTTGGTGGATTAGTCTGGTATTCGCGGATCTTAGTCATAACTGTCCCCGCTTCTGTGATATCTTCGAAGAACAAAATTTGATTGCGGTTAATCTTCATTTCATCTACAGGACCATGCAATTCTTTACCTAACTTAACTAACAAAAGTTGTTGCTGTTGCTGAGTGGTTTGCTGAGTTTGAGAACCTTGCAAAGCTGGGGTTGGTGCAACCTGTAAGTAGTAAACATCAGTTAAAGTTGCATAAGTAGCGCTTTCATCAGATAACTTACCAAAGTAAACTTGACCATTGGTTAAGAATACGGCCTGATAACCAGATGACTTTGCAGCTTGCTGAGTTGTTTGATTTTTATCACCACTATCTTTGCTGGTAAATAATTTGTCACGGAATAACGCTACCCCTAAGACAATAAAGAGAACTAAAACTGCTAAGATAACCCACGGCATGTTGTTGCCACCATTGTTGCGATTAATTCCACTTGTTAACGATCCATTCTTTTCTTCTGACATAAATATATTATTTTAATTACGAATTATTAGTGAATCCTCCTACAAGCAAACAGGTTCAGCACCTCATTACAATAGTTCGCAAATTATTAGATGAATTAAATAAAGGTGCTTCTGTAAGACTCAATCTGTTAACTGTTGCATTGGCCACAACCTCGGTGGTGGATACTTTAAAATTAAAGCCCAGGCTTGGTATAACTGAATTCTCTCTACTAGATCCTGAATCAAACGATGCTTGAGCAGTTAAACTAACTGAATCTTGAACTATTACAGCTGGCAATTGTTCTGGCTGGCTCACTACTGCTAAAGATGGCAATGATTGCTGCAAAGATGGTGCAATAGCCAAACTATTACAGCCAGTCCATAACATTAAATCAAGCCTTGATCCGTCAGTAGCCATCCAACACTGCTGTTCCTGTTGAAATTGAATTTGGACACTGACCTGCGACGTAGGCTCTTGAGAAAGATCTAGTGAATAATTACTTGTCACTGGTTGTGGTAATACCTGCTTTGACATCACCTGTACTGAACCAGAAGCCACTTGAGGGCCCAAAGCCCCTAGGAGAACGCTAGCAATCGCAATAATTTTATAAAAGGTTTGCTTCATTATTCGGATAAGTTTACGGTTTCATCAAAAATTTGAGATTGAACTTGTGTTTGTTCACCTGCTACCTGAGGAGCGAGTTCAGTGCTAGGTGCAGATTTATAAATTACAGTAGTAAGTTGTGGCTGAGCATCAGAAGAAGTAATATTAACAATAAACAAACCTGATACCACAACTGCTAACAGTAAAGCTAGGGCTGGCCATAACCAAACTGTTCGAACCGAGCGCGGCTCAAAACTCAATCCGCTATCTTTAGTAAATTCGATTGTGCTGATGACAGGTTTGGAAGACTGAGTAAAAGCCAAACTTGGACTGTAATTGTTTTTTAGATCAACTCGGTTTTGCAACATCATTTCGTGGCGCTTAAGAATTTCGGTATGATTATCAACTTCATGGGAAATTTCTTCGATGATGCCGGTGACTTGAAGAACTTCGGTTTTTAATTCTTCCAACTTCATACGAGTAATTAAAGTCTGTAAAGTGTGATGTGACTTTGCAACTTGCGGAACAGGCTCAATCTGAATTGGCATATCTTGAACCTGACTTATAATGTAATTAGAAGACGCGACCGGTGAAACTTCGATTTGCTCAACCTCTTCCACTGGTTGGACCTCCTGAGACGCTTCCTCAAAAACATCTGTGAGTGCCTGATCAATATTAACTAAGGCCTGTAATTCGGATGCAGTAGTGTACCAATTACGACCAATTTTAGAAGCCTTTAATTTACCAAGCCGACAAAGCTGTCCGAGATAATCCTGATGATAACCAGAGATTTGGGCAGCTTTAGATAGCGAGATTCTATTTTGAGAAAGGATTGATTCCACTTTTACTTTTGTTTCAGTTTTACTTTATTGCTACAAATATTATAGCACATTTTGATAGTAAAGTCAGGTTTTGTCAACTTAATTTCACTTTTTATACTTGACGAATATGAACATTAAAATGTATGATGAATTTACCTTAAATTCGGCGCGAACCGCGCCAAGAAATATAGTCTATGCCACGTCCCCTCTCACAATTTTCGCAAGAGATTTTACTCCACCTGCAAGACCAAGGTCCGCAGATGCTTCATCAACTTTACAAAAAGTTTGACGCTAAGGCCAGTAAGAAAAAAATCTACGACACTATGTTCCGCCTAGTTACGCAAGGCGTGGTTAACTTAGCTGCTGATCGATATAGTGTTAGCGATGAAGCAAGTATTCTTATGCACACAATTAGTAAGGAGCGCGATGGTATTTGGAAGATGGTCATCTTTGATATCCCCGAAAAACAACGTCACGTCCGCAATGTGATTCGCGCCAAACTAGTATCGCTCGGCTTTAAGCGCTGGCAAAATAGTATTTGGATGTCGCCCTATACTATGGCTCCAGAAATTGAAGACGAACTCAATCAGCTAGCAAAAAAGTTTTTCATCCGGTTGATTAAAACGTCTGATATTAACGTCACCTCGGACCTAGAAAAGTTGTTTGAGGATTAAAAAAGACCCACAATATTTGTGGGTCGTTTTGTTTATGCGGCTAACTCCAGTCGGGAACTTACACCAAACTGGTCAGGTTCCGGAAGAGCCTGAGCCATATTCACAATTCCAACCTGGATAGCGTGAATGTTCTCAATTAAGTCATCCAAAGAATTATTAATTCTCTGCATGGCTCTGAGACGCATTTGCTGAGCCTGCTGAGAAAAGTCATCATTACCAGATTCTGCTTTGAGATCAGCAATAATTGAATCAATATCGCGGTACTCAGTCTGGAGCGCAACAATGAAGTTAATTCCTTCATCCATACCTGCAAGTTGTTCTTCAACAAACATCTTTTTAGACTCAATAGAAGTCTTATCAGCAGTAGTCTGAGCAATTAGCTGTTCATACTTGCTGATATTATCCTTGGCCTGCTGTACCATTCGCGCTTTGTCAGGCAACTGCTGCTCTGAATAAGATCGCAGCTTGTCCAAACTACCCAGCCATTTGGTCAGACTCAACTTATCTGATACCAAAGGTTCAGTGATTTTTTGCTTAAACTCCTCGTCAATTTTTTGCAGATCCTCATCAATTAGCTTTCTCTGATTTTCGCAAAAAGATTGAGCCTGTTCCAGCAAAAATAGCGGATCAGAAGTCAGTCGAGAAATATCAATCTCACACGTTCGAGCTATATTTTCTTGCTGCGGGATAAGGGATTTGGCATATTTTTTCCTATCCAAATACATTAGAATTGAAAAAATCAGCAATAAGGTAATAGTTGCTCCTGTGTGACCCATAAGATACTTCATAAACGCCCAGTCCATTTCGCCACAAAAGAATATTATTATACCGCCTAATATTCCAAATACGTTTAGAATCAACGAGATTACACCGAAAAAGCCAAAAAACGTAGAAGGAATCCGATACTTCCTGTACACAAAAAATGGTTTCGTTTGATCGTCCCAAGCCTTTTTATTAAAAGCAGCAAGGTCGGCATCTCTCTTCGTCTCCAAGTGAAGAATCAAGCGCTGTGGTAGATTAGTGGCGATGCCAAAACTTTCCAAGTGAGCAACAAGGTTATTGTCTTTAACTAAAGTTAGTTCGTTCATATTTCCTCCTAAAATATAATGACCTAAGATTATAGTATATAAATGCCGCTGCGTCAAGACAACAAAAAAGCCCTACAAAATGCAGGGCTGTTTTTTAGATTAAAATCCACCACCAAAGAAAATCGAAATTATCGAAGATATAAGATTTCTCATCAAGTCACCTCATTAGATTTTTTACTAACGAGGGCATTATACATTGATTGGTAAAATAAATCCAGTAGCTATTACTTTAAGCGTAACTCTGAGCCCAGTAGCCATTCACGAAGTGAATGAGCTACGTAGCGAAACTGGAGCGTAAGTAATAGCTACTGGATTTTAATTTATATTACCAATCAAGCGTCCCACCGGTCTGATACTCAATAACCCGAGTCTCAAAGAAGTTCTTTTCTTTGTTAAGGTCTACGGCTTCGGACATCCACGGGAATGGATTTTCGACATTAAATTGCGGAGGTAAGCCAATACTGCTCAAACGGCGATCTGCGATATGTTCGATGTACTGCTTAAAGCCTTCGGCGTTCATGCCAAAAATTCCTTTAGGAAATACGGTTTGGGCAAAAGTGTATTCGAGCACTGTTGCCTCTTTAACCAAATCAATTACCCGCTGTTGAAACTCTAGTGTCCAAACTTCTGGCTGTTCTTCTTTAATAGTATTGATTAGATAAATTCCAAAGTTTAAGTGCATAGATTCGTCACGCATAATATATTGAATTTGCTCCGCGCTACCCACCATCTTTTTTTGACGCTGGAAGCCAAACATCACGGCAAATGCACTATAAAAGAAGATTCCTTCCATGATCAAAGAAAACACTACAATGTTCTCTAAAAACTTTTGGTCGCTTTCTAAAGTGCCGGTTTTAAAATCTGGATTAAAAATACCTTCGTTAAAAGTTAGTACAAAAGAAGCTTTGTCATAAATTGCGCCAACTTCTCGGTACATGTTAAAGATCTTACCTTCGTCCAAAGCTAGACTCTCTACAATATACTGATAAGCATGAGTATGAATTGCCTCTTCGTAAGCCTGACGCAATAAGTACATGCGCACTTCCGGCGAAGTGACGTGCTTATAAGCGGCCATAACAATATTATTTGCTGCAATAGAATCTGCTGTGGTAAAAAAACCGAGAACAGTTTCAAAAGCTTTGCGCTCATCTGGAGTTAATGTGTCAGCACTCTTCCACTGCTCGATGTCGAGCTGCATGCCAATTTCGGTTGGCAGCCAGTGATTAGCATTAGCAGCTAAATAAGTTTCCCAGGCGTACTTATGCTTCATCGGGTATAACTGAATGACGTCCGCATCTTTACCATTGATGATGCGACGATTATTGATATTAACTCTTTCGTTAGTTTTTTGAATTGGCATAAGATTTACTGTGGTTAATTATTACTGACAAGATTCGCAATTATCATCCTCTAGGCGGCACATTTTAAAACCAGAAGGATTAACACTTGCACCCATATTTGCCGCACCTGCGATAGCTGGTTCTTGAGATAAGCCTAACATGGCGCTCAAATTATTTACAGGTTCTGCAATAGTTTCGGTAACAGTTTCAACGACTTCGTAGGTTTGAGTAGACGGGGTGTTTACAAAAGTCTGTGTCATCGTTTCCATCATTATAGAGTCAGTTGCCGCCATAGCTATTTCTGGAACGGGTTGTTGCTGAGGCATATCTACAGGCTGTTCTTGAACAGCATCTGCGGTAGCGTTACCACCGCGGGTATGAGTATTACCAAATTCAGAAGTATTAACCGTCGATTTTTCGACCTGAGAAGCAGCCATTGTGCGGAGGTAATAAGTTGTCTTTACTCCCATATCCCAAGCGTACAGATAGATATCATTAATATCTTTACCAGACTTACCACCGTAGAAAATATTAAGCGATTGACTCTGATCGATCCATTTACCACGATATGCAGCTGCTTTAATTAACCAACGAGGATCAACTTCGAACACTTCTTTATATTTATCTTTTAAATCCTGTGGAACGTTAGGAATTTCGGTTACACGACCATCATAAAACTTAAGCTTGTTTAACATGTCATCGTTCCATAAACCACGCGCCTTAAGATCTTTAACTAAATATGGATTTACTACCACGAAGTCGCCAGAAATATTGGCTTTAACATAGATATTTTTGTAGATAGGTTCTATAGCAGGAATCGCCCCAGAAATGTTAGAAATAGTCGCAGTTGGTGCAATAGCCATACAGTTAGAGTTGCGCATACCATGCTCACGGATAGCCTGGCGAACAACTTCCCAATTCATTTGACCAGTGCGAGACACAGGGATTTGAGTACCGCGTTCTTTTTCTAGTAGAGCAATGGTATCGACAGGAAGAATACCGCGATCCCATTTAGAACCACGGAAAGATGGATAAGCACCGCGTTCTTGGGCTAACTGAGTAGAGGCTAAAATAGCATAGTAAGCGATCGCCTCTTGGCTACGGTCAGCTAGTTCTACCATGTCTTCGCTATCAAAATTAATTCCCATTTGGTAAAGTGCGTCGGCAAAACCCATTACGCCCAAACCAACTGGTCGATGCTTCATGTTAGAATTCTTACCTTCGACGGTTGGATAGAAATTAAGGTCGATAACATTGTCGAGCATACGCATTGCTACTGTTACTGTGTATTGAATTTTTTCTACGTCAAGCTGACCATTCATTAATACGTGACGAGCTAAGTTAATAGAACCTAAGTTACAAACAGCAGTTTCCTCTCGCGACGTGTTAAGTGTGATTTCGGTACAAAGGTTTGAGCTATGAACAACACCAACGTGATCCTGTGGACTACGAATATTAGACGGATCTTTAAAAGTAACCCATGGATGACCGGTTTCGAACAACATAGTTAACATCTTCTTCCACAAATCTTTAGCAGGCATTTGACGGAACAAGTGCAACTTACCTTCTAATCCTAACTGTTCGTATTTTTCGTAACGCTTTTTAAATTCTGCGCCATATGTTTCGTGAAGGTCTGGAGCTTCGTCTGGAGAAAATAGTGACCACATCCCACCTTCTTTAACGCGTTGCATAAACAAGTCTGGCACCCAGTTAGAAGTGTTCATGTCATGAGTACGACGGCGTTCGTCACCGGT
>CAYVOF010000020.1:0-18475 GCA_964453405.1 uncultured Candidatus Saccharibacteria bacterium
CAAAGGTTAGTGCTTTTCTAATCCTCTGGACTTCAGTCCAGAGTGGTTTAGTTATAACTTTTTAATTTGAAGGAAATCGAGTTCTACTGGAGTTTCGCGGCCAAAGATGGTAACCATAACTTTGACTTTACCTTTAGACTGATCGAGTTCACCAATTTTACCTTCGTAATCTTTGAACGGACCGTCGTTGATCTGTACCAGCTCGCCTACTTCAAAGTCAACTTTGAATTTTGGTTCTTCAGCACCCATTCTCTTTTGTAAGAATGACCATTCTTCTTCGGCTACGGGAGTTGGAATAGTTCCGCTACCTACGAATCCAGTTACATTAGGTGTGTTACGAACTACGTACCAAGAGTCGTCAGTTACAATCATGTTTACTAAAACATAACCTGGGAAAATCTTTTCTTCAAAAGTAGTACGCTTTCCATCACGGATTTTAATCTTTTTTTCTTTCGGTACAATCGCGTCAAAGATTTTATCCTGCATATTTAAATTTTCGATACGTTGCTTAAGGTTGATAGCAACACTATCTTCGTAACCACTGTAAGTGTGGAGTACGTACCAGTGCTTTTGACCGGTAACTTGTTGTTTTGACATTTAAATTAAATAATTTATTTATTATTTGATAAGGGCTTCGAAGCCTTTAAGTAAACCAAAGTCTGCAGCACCTAAGACGGCTGCTAGGACTAATGAAAATACGATAACTGTGATGGTGTAACGAATAGCATCTTGGCGAGAAGGCCAAATAACTTTGCTAACTTCGCTACGTACATCTCTAAAATATTTTATAATTCTTGACATATATTGTTTTAATTAAGCCGAATATTGGATAAAATAAAGGCCTTTTTAAAACCCTTCGCAGGGCTTTCCTAAATAATACTAGTTTTTGGGAATAAAGTCAACTGGGTTGACAAAATCGCATAAATAGCGTATAATATCGTCGAGACTGTATTACACCTTGGCATGCGGTTTGGTCTCACCCGCGGGTCCATGGTAACAAAACGATAGGAGGTTCTTAAATGAACTACAAAGACTTAGCAAAAAAACATCGGAGTCTTCCCGAAGATGAAAATGGTTTTAGGGAAGCCCCATACTCTCGACGTTTCTATGAAATTAAAGTTGAACCGTATGGTTCGGAGGACCTGGATAAGATTTACGTCCAGACAATTTCAAAAGACTTAACATTGAGACTTTTGGAATTGGATCCCAAAGCTCAGTTCAACTTTGTCAAAGCTTTGATGGATGAAGCCATTACCTTTCAAAGACTAGGTAAGACCTTTATTCTTACATCAGGGCGTCAAGATACTGATCGAATGCTAATCACTCATTTCGAAATGGCTGGTAAAAACCACCTCCACATTGATGTGAGGTAAGTCGCGGGTTTAATAAAACCGGAAAGCAAATTGCTTTCCGGTTATTTTTTTATTTCTTTGCTATCTGTATAGTCAATTGCCACAAATCACACTTTCGCGGTGTGAACGTCAGAGCTTCGCCTATCTCAAAATTTGAATAAATGGTTTCTTGTAACGGCTGCTTGTTCATTTTGGGGATAGCTTTTTTGGCTGTAAGTTCGTTGAGTATTCTAAAAAACTTTTCGATCTTAGTAGTTTCGTTATATGACTCAATCTCAAAAGATTTATCAACCCTTCTCACAATATAAGGGTGTTCAAAATCAATAGAGTTTTTCCTTACAGTCGTAAAGCCTTTCGCTATGTTTTCTTTTTCAATCAACTCGAGAGTATTTTTCCCGAATCCATAGGCGTCTATTCCTTGCGGGCGTCTTCTTACTGCTAAATATACTCCTTCTTGATCGCTATACGTGCGAATCTCCGAAAGTTGGTCAGGGATTTCCAGACTAAACAAAGTTTCAATTACATTTCCGATTTGGAGTTTTTCACTTTGTGCTGATATTGGAAAATGTCGAATGGCCGGTGGCGGGGCTTTGCGCAGTTGTTGCGCATTAGCTAGCATCGGGGTTGCAAAAAAGAGAATCAAAAGCAATGCCTTGTAAAACCAATTCATGGGGGACCTCCGTTTGATTTTTGATGGGATTAATAAATTTACTATACCTTTGCCTACTAGGAGCGGTCAAACAAGTTATGCACAAATAAAAAACTGGGCACTAAGCCCAGTTTTAAAATTAAATATCTAAGTTTTTAACGGTCTTGGCGTGAGTAGTGATAAAGCGCTTGCGCGGTGGGACTTCGTCACCCATAAGGGTTTCAAAGATTTCGCTGATGCGTTCGGCGTCTTGGATTTCTACTTTAAGCATGACGCGATTTTCTGGATCCATAGTGGTTTCCCAAAGTTGACCGGCATTCATTTCTCCTAAACCTTTGTAGCGTTGGATATTGTATTTAACTCCGCCCTTACTGCCCTGCTCAACGGCTTCGCTACCATCTTCTGGTTCGTCATCGGAGCCTAGGTCGAGGTTTTCGGCTGCATTGGTTTGCTCTGCTTCTTTCTTTTTGGTCGCCTTTTTTTGTGCGGCGCTTGCCCCACGCTTGGCTTCGGCTTCTCCAATTAAATCATCTAAGATTTCGTCACGTTCGGTATCAGAAAAAGCATATTGAAAATTCTTGCCAACTTGTACGCGGAATAATGGCGGTTGCGCAATGTACAAATGTCCGTCGCGGATAATTTCTGGGAAGTAACGATAGAAAAGTGTAAGCAAAAGGGTGCGAATGTGAGCACCATCAACGTCAGCATCAGTCATGATGATAATGCGGTGGTAACGAAGCTTACCTATATCAAATAAATCCCCTACTCCTGTACCAAAAGCGATCACCAAGTTTTTAATTTCTTGGCTAGAAAGCATGCGGTCGAGACGGGCGCGTTCAACGTTTAAAATCTTTCCACGTAACGGTAGAATAGCTTGAAAACGACGATTGCGGCCTTGTTTAGCCGATCCACCCGCAGAATCTCCCTCTACGATATAGAGTTCACTTTTGGCCGGATCGCTTTCGCTACAGTCAGCTAGTTTACCTGGTAATGCTAAGCCTTCGAGCACGCCTTTGCGAATAACGCTGTCGCGAGCCGCGCGTGCAGCTAAACGGGCGCGAGCAGCTAAAATAGCTTTTTCAATAATCTTACCGGCGTCGGTTGGATGTTCTTCTAAATAAATTTCTAGCTCTTGAGCCAACACGGCTTCTACAGCAGTACGAACTTCTGGGTTACCGAGTTTACCTTTAGTCTGACCTTCGAACTGAGGGTTTGGAAGCTTAACAGAAATAATAGCAGTAAGTCCTTCGCGAAGATCTTCTCCAGTAAGCTTAGCGTTATCTTTTACAATGTTGTTTTTAACAGCGTAGTTGTTGATGACGCGGGTAAGCGCTGTGCGGAATCCAGTGACGTGCATACCGCCTTCGACGTTGAACTCGTTGTTAGCATACGCCAAAACAACTTCATCAAAGTCATCGGTGTATTGGATGGCCAATTCAACCATGATATCGCCTTCGTACATCTTGTTGATGTAGATTGGAGTGTGGCGAGTTTTTTTGTTGCGGTTAAGTTGCTTGATGTAACTAATGACGCCGCCTTCAAAATAGTATTGGTAAGTTAAGCCAACGCGTTCGTCAGAAATTATAAAGTGGAGGCCTTTAGTTAGGTAGGCTTGGCTGCGCAAATGTTCTAAAACCGTTTTAAATTTAAAAGTTGTGGTTTCAAAAATTGAACCATCTGGATAAAAAGTAATCGAGGTACCGGTTTGGCGCACGTCTTTTGGATTTACCTTACCAACTTCTTTGACCTTACCTTGCGGCACACCAATTTTATATTTTTGTTCGTAAACTTTGCCACCGGTACGAACCTGAGCAGACATGTTTGTGGAAAGCGCGTTTACAACCGCCGCACCTACTCCATGAAGACCACCAGAAACTTTATAGCCACTAGCGTCGCCACCAAATTTTCCACCAGCGTGAAGAACTGTTAATACAGTTTCGAGCGCTGACTTTTTTGTAGTCTTATGAACATCAACTGGAATACCACGGCCGTTGTCATGTACAGTTACGCCTCCGTCTTCTTGAATGATAACTTCGATCTTATCCGCAAAACCAGCCATAGCTTCGTCTACGGAGTTGTCGACAATTTCCCAGATTAAGTGATGTAGCCCAGTCTCAGAAGTTGAACCGATGTACATTCCGGGACGCTTACGTACCGGATCGAGACCTTCTAGTACGGTAATATTATCTGCTGTATATTTAGCTGATGCCTTTGCTTTGGTTTCTTGATTTTCGTCGGTTACTTTTGGATCTTTTGGAGTTGCTTTTGCCATAGAAATTTAATTAAAAATTAGCCGTTTTTACTAGTGTTTTATTGCTTTTGGCCGGCTAAATATCTACTAAAATTATATCATATTGAACCAGAGTTTTCCACAGTAAAAACATCAAAAAACCCGCTTGTTTTAAGGGGTTTTAAACACTGAAACAAGCATATTTTGGCTATTGACTAAATGTTAAATTTATGATATAATTTTTACAATTAGTACCCAAAATTAGGTGGGTAAATTTAGAATATATTTTGGAGGAAGTATGAACAAAATTATTTTCATGTTGGCGACTTTTCTTTTTAGTACGGCAGTTGCGGTTATGCCCAGCTATGCTTGCGGGTATGACAAGGATGATATCTACTTTAATATTGATAGACAGTTCTATATCGCAACCATCCCTCCGCACCAAAGAAACTATACAACGAAACTTGCTCATGAAGGTCGTCAGGCGACAATTATGCAGCGACCAGAATCTGATGAAATTACTTTGGTAGTTTCTGCGAGTCCCTCTGTAGCCTTTACTGTTAGAACTGGTAGATTGGTTAGAATCCAAAGTTGTATAGACTCCCCGACTTATATCAAGTGGGACTTATTCAAGTTCACTCCGGAGAGTTATCTTTTAGGGAAGGAGTTTGAGACTTATTATAAAACTTCTCGTCCTCCGATCAAGCTTTCTAGCGGATATCTAACAGTGATTGTTAACGCCGGGGCACAAGCTTTTATGGCTGAGAACGGATTTACTTTAAAAAACAGCGGTGAATCAATTGATCTGATTCATGCCACGGACTCAATAAGTATATCGGGCTATACTAAAGAAAATGTTTTTGTCTTGATTTCCGCTGAGGCTATAAAAGATACTTGGTCTCTGACTATCTTAGAGACCACCAAGAATGGTGAGATCTATCGGACCGCGATTAACTCTAAGAACATTATCCTTGATACTAAGCAGTTTCGTTAGCGCAATTTAAAAGCGAGTCTTTACAGGCTCGCATTTTTTTATCTCAACTCAGCCTTAAACTGCTCCGCAGTTTGGCTGTAAACCTTTTCTTGTAGCGGATCAACTTCGCTGGACTCAAGTGTTCGCTCCGTAGATCGGTAAGTGATTCGATAAGTATAAGAAACTTTGTCCGCACCAAATTTTTCTGCGTTTTCGTATTTATCGAGCAGTTCGACTTCTTCTACTAAGTCGCCGCCGATGTCGCGGATCAAATCAAAGTAATCATTTGGTTCAAAAGATTTATCTACAATAAAAGAAATGTCACGGATAATTGGTGGGTACTTA
The DNA here is from genome assembly GCA_964453405.1 of uncultured Candidatus Saccharibacteria bacterium. Taxonomy (GTDB): domain Bacteria; phylum Patescibacteriota; class Doudnabacteria; order UBA920; family UBA920; genus UBA920. The sequence continues at coordinate 5,550 of CAYVOF010000020.1, forward strand.
CTTACCTCGACGAATTTTTGTCCAAATTTGAGTTGTTTGGTGACGCGAGGATCTTGGCTCCACAGCAAACGGATGTCTGGCAGTTCCATGCTGATAATTGCTAAGCGCTCTAGACCAGAACCAAACGCCCAACCAGTGTACTGTTCTGGATCAACATCTAAACGCTTTAAGACTTCTGGTAACACTAAACCTGCGCCAAGAATCTCAACCCACTGCCCTGCTTTATCAACTTCAACTTCTAACGATTCGTGTGTATATGGAAAGGTGTCGGGATTAAAACGAAATTTAGTTTCATCGCCAAAAATTGTTTTTACAACATTGCTCAAAACTTCTTTTAAATCATCTTGAACAATCTCGCGATCCTTTTTTGGATGAAGATATAAGCCATCAACCTGATGGAAGATGTTCATGTGATGACGATCGATTTCGTCTTTGCGATAAACTTTACCAAAAGACAGCGCACCGAGCGGTTCGTTTTTGGCAATTTTTTCACGCACACCCGCATCCTGAAAATAGTAATACCACATTACAGTTACATGTGGACGCAAAATATTTTTATCGTCTACGTAATAGGTGTCGCTCTTGGAACGCGCCACGTGGTCTGCAGGAAAGTTAAATAGATCAAAGGCCGCGTCAGCCGGTACGATTTCTGGAGCTTGGATAATATCAAAATTGGCAAATTGTGGTAGAGCCTTGATGCGACGGGCCATTTCGTGGAGTGGACTACCTTTTGTTCGTGTAAGGTCAGGCATTTCTAAATAGCGCAACATGCGCTTGCTTTCGAAGTCAGATCGAGTTTTTAGCTCTTCACGGAGACGGTCTTCTTCTGGGGATGTAATAGTAATTTTGCTCATATAAATAAGTAGTTAGGCTACTATTTTACCAAGCTGAGTACCAGCTGGCAAGATCATGATTTCTGGTTTATCGCCTGGTTCGTCGCTTAGGCCGAGTTCGAATTCGGCGCAGATCATACCTTGGCTTTCGATGCCTCGGATTTTAGCAGTACCTAAAACAAATGATTCATGTTCATCAGAGTGAATGTTATGCGCAATAGTTGCGCCAGGAAGCGCTAAAGCAACAATGTCGCCTTCGCCAAAGTTAAACGCACCGCACACAACTGGTTCTATTGTACGCGTGCCGTCAGTTAAACTGATAACGCGGAGACGGTCCGCGTTAGGGTGCTTTTCTACTTTTGTAACTTTGGCGGCGATCACTTCGCCGGTTGTCGGCGCTTCCGCGGCCGAGGTGGCAGCGCTAGCACCTTTAGTTTTATTAAATAAATTTTTTAAAAAGTTTAGCATATTAGTAAGCTTTACATTCATCTTGATTACAGAGCCAACCAGTGGTACCAGCGGTTGGATTTTGAAAGACGGCTTTAATGGTAAATGTATCAAAGGCAGGACCAACTTGATATTGATACTCTAATTTTGTAACCGGATCGGTTGGAATCTGAGTCATATAGCGCGGAACTAACGAAGCCTTTAACTGACTCACCGTTGGGAAAACAAATTCTTTGTCGCTGTTTGGATCTAGTTGAGTGCTAGACCAAATTAGAAGTGCTTGTTGAATACTTTCTAACTCAGCTTTGCGTTTATCGTCCGAGACTTTGCTGTTATCCTTGGCCGCGTCCGCTGCCGCGTCCTTGGCAAAATATTTGATCAATTGATTTTGAGTTTCGCTGTAGTATGTGAGTACAAAATCTTTATTGTTGTTTAACGCATTATAACCGTAAACGTATGGATCGCGAGCAATTGGATCGTTGTAATTTGTGGCTACTGGGTTGTAACTTTTAATCATGTCGGCCATCACTACAAAATCATCCGTTGGTGGAAAGCTTTTTTTATCCGTTTGGTATTTAATGATTGCGGCGCCAACTTTTTTAATTGTCGCTTGGCGCTGACTATCTCTGTCGAGTTTTGCTTGAGGTGATAAATCTAAGTCTGATGGAAGTGCTGGTAAGTTGGGATCGGTAAATTCGTATAATTGAAATGACAATGTACCAAGTGTGGTTAAAGTAGGTTGGTGTAATCCAAACTGCTTGATTGCCGTTTTAATGCTTAACATTCGTTCGTTAGTATAAGGTTCGTTAGTTTGAACGTCATAACCTCCTTTAACAAATTCTGCGTCGTTATATGTCCCCTCTCTGTAAGATTTGGAAATTAAAGGATCACTATGAAAAACATTTGATTCATCTCCATCGGCGATACCATCTTTATCACTATCATTATTATTTGGATCAGTACCAGTGTCGTGCTCGGCTTTGTTGTCTAGACCATCACGATCTGGGTCAGATTTGTCTCCGCAAGTTACTAATTCGGTGCAAGTTTCTGAACCAAAATAACGTGATAGCCAATCACCGGGGGTGGTAACATCCGGATTTGCTGGTTGCTCAGAGACTGGTTCATCAGTTTTAACTTCACTTTTTGTGTTATGAGTTTTATAAAAGTAGAATCCAGCGCTCGCATCACCTAAAATTAAAATTAAAACTATCCCTAAAATTAAGAAAAGCTTTTTACGACCAACACTAGCTTGTGGTGGTAAGGTGATCGGTTTTGAAGTTGATTTTGTAGTTGGGCTAGTGGATGTAATTTTGGGTTTACTAATAGCCCCACCCGTTAGTTCAGGCATAACGTTGTAAAAAGGTTGCGGTTCTTTTATTGTTTCTTTTGTATCTGGCATGAGTGGTTAGTCGGTTGTTAAAAAAGATTCTAAAGCAATTAAAAATAAAATAAGAGTTAACCCTACCCACCAAAATAGCAAGTTCATGGCTTCTAAATAAATCATACTCGTAATTAGTATGCCTATTAGTATCCCTTGGCGAAGGCTAACTTTAAATATTTCGGCATAAATTCCGGGAAAGAACCGTTTTCTTATAACTAGGTTTATGATGCTAAAAATTCCACAGGTGAATATAAACAGAGTAATGTAAAAAAGCAGGTGGCCTAAAAATCCGGTCTGATATGGATCAGTGTAAATAAGGATAAACACAAAACCGGTGATAGCGACCAAGCTGCCGATTATCAAGGGAATTAAGTATTGCTTCGTTGTTTGGTGAATCACAATATAATAATTATACCATAAATGGGCCTGTAACATGAAATAAAAAATCCCTTTCTAGATAGAAAGGGATGGTGATTAGGCTTCATTGAGAACCTTTTGAACCCGCGAAGCTTTGAGTGCTGGTGCAAATTTAACATCTGGTAGTTGAAGAGTTACATCATCTTCTAGATTCTCAGAAGTGGAAATAACTTCTTCGAGTTTTTCCATCGCTGATCTTAAAGATTGATGCGCTACGGTTTTAGGATTGATTGATTGATAACTGTCATCTTCGCCTAGAAGTTGACGGTATCTTTCCATATCACGGTCAAAAGGAACTTCATTTTTGAGAGTCTCTTCAATATTTTTTACTGCTAGAAGTTTATCTTCGGCCTGCGCAAGTTTGGCTTGTAGGATTTTAACTTCTGGTGAGTTGTCAATGTCATCGTACCGAATTTTTGCTTTTTCAAGCATTGCTTCAATTTCCAGAAGTTGATTAGTTCTATTATCGGCAATTGCCTTTTCTCGTAATCTTATTAAATCACTTATCGCAGACTGATATTTATTTTTTTCATTTCTAGCATAGCCGGATGAGTCACCCCGAGCACTTTCAGTTTGTCTGGTTAAGTGGGCTAAAAGTCCATGGGATTCATCTTCTATCCACTCAAGGATCATTTCTGCGCGGTCGAAATCATTACCATTGTCATATTTAGAAATTTTTTCATTGACAAATTTTTGCTTTTCATTTTCGTCAGCTTCTTGGCTTTTTTTGTCCCACCTTCTATGTTGAATTCTATTAACGGGAATTGCCAAGAGTATTCCTACTACAGTTGCAATAATTACTAGAAAATCGGGTAAATCATACGCTGATTTTAAAGCAATTCCCAGCAAAAAGCCAATAGCACCTAGTATTACAAAAGTGCCAGTAGTGAATGGCTCTTTGAGCGAGTAATCATTAAAGATCTTTTTCATTGGATCTTTTTGTCGCCAGAATTGTTCGAGACTAGTTCGGATAAATCCTTCACTACCTAATCCTTGATAATGCGACGAGGGATTTTTAATCGCTAGGGGTTGATCAGTTCTCATTTGTATCTTTTCCTCCAATTAAGATTGTAAAACACTAAATTATGAACTATTTTTACAATTTTGTCAATAAATAAAAAAGCCCTTTTTAGGGCTAAGATTATTCGTTGCGCCAACTAGAATCGCGATCAAAGTCATCTTCTAGGCGGTCGTTATCGTATTCGTCAAACTCGCCGGTTATAATTTCTATTACAATTAGAGGTTCGTTTCCTTCTCTGTTGTCTAAGCGGTGCTTGTCCCCTATTTCAATTTGAATCGACTCTCCTGATTTTATCGGGATTGCTTCATCATTAATTACCGCATAACCGTTACCACTAACTACAAACCAGTGCTCGTGGCGTAAGTTGTGAACTTGATAAGATAATCGTTTTCCTGGTTTTACTTCTAGTCGTTTAACAATGACATCTTTTGAGCCGCCTTGATTTTGCAGTTCTGATAAAACGGTAAAGTTGCCCCATGGACGTTCTTCATAATCTTTTGCGTTTTTTGCCATAAAGTTGAGTTTAATTATTTTTGCGAGTCATAATTTTTTTTACTTCAGAATAAATTTCTATACGCAATTCTTTGTTGGTAAAAAACTTATATAAGTAAGGTGAAATAGATAAGATGATTATTAGTGCCACAATTGGTAACAAATATTTGTCGATGTTTGGAATTTTTGAACCCAAGAAATAACCTAGTACAGTTAGTCCAACTGACCATAATAGTGAACCAATTAAGCTGAATCCTAAAAATTTGGAATACTTCATTTTTCCAACACCAGCTAAGGTTGGCGCAAAGGTTCTCACTACAGGAACAAACCTCGCCAAGATTAAAGTCTTGGCGCCATGTTGTTCAAAGAAAGCTTGCGATCTTTGTAAGTGAGATTTTTTAAAAAAGATTGACTCATCTTTTTTAAAGATTCTTGGCCCAAATTTGTAGCCTAAATAATATCCAGTATTATCTCCAATTAAAACACCAAAGAAAAAGATCAATACTAAGACGGTTATATCTAAGTATCCTTGTGAGGCCAAGACCCCTGCAGTAAATAGCAGGCTGTCACCAGGAAATACTACGCCAACTAACAGACCAGTTTCTGCAAAGATTATGCCAAATAAGCCTAAATAGCCAGCGGTTTTAATTAGTGATGGTAAATCAAACATAATGGAATTATAGCAAACCTTCGTGATTGCAGTTGTGTTGCTTTGCTTTTTTATGAAGCTGGGCAAATTGGTCATATTTAACCGCTTCACGGATCTGTTCAATGGTGGTCAGAAGTTTGGTTTTTAGTTCTTCGATTTGTTCGGCGGTTGCGATCGTAGTTTGAACAAATTGATTAGGGTAAACATACCAATATTCCAAAGATGCTACGGGTTTATGAAAGAATTCCTCACAAGCCCATTGATAAATTTTTAATTGATCTAAATCGTTACTATCTGGTTTTTTTGGAACTTTTTCGGAGGTTTTGTAATCGATAATTTTTAAACCAGTTGGTGTTGTATCTGCACGGTCGATTTTACCATTAAATTGATATTGGCTTTCGTCACCTAACTTCATGGTGAATGGTTGTTCAATTAATTCGGGAAGCGGTTTATTATCGGTGGAGTTTTGCGCAACCGTCTCTTGGTAGAAAGTTTTTAAGATATCTGTACCTCGCGCCCGGTATTGTTCCTTTTGTTTTTTGTCCTCGTACCAGTCGTCGATCCATTCTTTTTCGTACAGTTCGTAGAGAAGTTTTTCTGGCGGAAGTTCGACTTTATTTTTAGTCGCTGCACTATTGTCGTCGCCTGTTTTAGCATTATCACTCTTGGCGAATAAATCTTGCTGTTGCGCGTGCAATGACTGCTGATACTGCTCCATATATTTTTGCAGCACACTGTGAATGGTGGACCCAAAACTCATGTAGTGACTACTCGGCAAAGGGAGGCGTAGATAGTACCGGTATTTATATTCGAGTGGACATTGTATAAAAGTACTTATCTGACTAAACGAAAAACTTGTTGGTAATTCTTGATAAACTTGTTTTTTGCTTTTTGCCTTTGGTTTAGTAAACACAACTTTTCCAGTAGCGCGTTTACTGGTTTCTGTAGGAATCAACCCAGTTTCGGATAAAAACAATGATGGTTTTTTTTCTTTTGCGCCGCCATAGTCTTTACCCCAACTCAAGTATAAGTGAGTCTTGGCACGAGTCATTGCCACGTAAAACAAGCGACGTTCTTCCTGAAGATGAAAGTCACCTTCTGGGAGAATATCCTTGATCAGTGGCTCGGGTAACTCGATTGCATCGCGCTTGGCTCGTGTCGGGAACCTTTGATCAACCATATTAATGATAAACACATATTTAAATTCTAAACCTTTGGAACTGTGAACAGTCATGAGTTTTAAGCTCTCAGGACCGCTATCTGGATCAAATTTAAGCGCGCCTTCTTCGCCGGCTTTGAGTTCTAAATTGAGTTGCTCTAAATAGCCCTTCATTGTGCGGTTATCTTCGGTTTGGCAGTAGGCTTCGATTTTTTTATAGAATTGCTCTAGTAGCTCTCGATTTTGGGAGTTTTCTAAAGTATCTTCCATGAGTAGTAAATCTATTTCTAGATCATCAACAATTTGCACGAATAATTCTACGGCAGATTTTTCTGTGGTGAGTTTGGTATGGACATCCAAGAATTTTAGCAACAATTCAATTTTCTGTTGCGACTCTTTTGATAACAGCTTTAGCGCTTCTGGGTCGTGCATAGCTTCGTAAACTGAAATAGTTTTACGATTAGTGTAATGAGTGAGGTGTGCAATATCGATGGCGTCAATTTGAAACACAGGAAAATTAAGTACGCGATATAAACTACTAGATTCGTGATAGTTGTCGAGCAATCGCAAATAATTAATCAAATCAGCGATTAAGGGTTTTTTGTATAAACCTTTGTTGGCTACAAAGCTAAATGGTACACCTTTACTTTCTAGTAATGGAATAATCTCACTCGCTGCTGAGTTTGCGCGGGTTAAAATTGCAAAGTCATTCCAAGTTGATTTAGTGTCTTCTGATTTTAAACGAATTGCTTCGTCTACAACTAAGTTTAATTCTTCACTTAAGTCTTTACCCTCGATAACTTGGATATGGCTTTTATCTTTGTTGTGGCCTTTAAGCCGTTTGTTAATTTTGAGTTTGGTTTCGAGGCGGTTAGGATTATTGGCTTGAATAAAATTGTAGGCTAAATCTAAAATTTGTTGATTACTGCGGTAGTTATCAACTAAAGTAATTTCTTTGAGATCAGGATAGTCGTCTTTAAGTTTGAGAATGTTAGAAACAGAAGCTCCGCGGAATTTATAAATCGATTGATCATCATCCCCTACTACCACTAAGTTTTGGCGTTCGTCTATATTGTTCTCTGGTTTGTTGCCGGCGAGTAATTTAATTAATTCGTATTGCGCTACGTTAGTGTCCTGAAACTCATCGATCATGACGTACTTAAATTGCTGTTGATAGTATTTTAATATGTTCGGTCGTTTTTGAAGTAGCTTGATTGTGTAATGAATAAGATCGCCAAAATCCATGTACTCGTTGTCGAGCAAAAGCTGTTGATAGGTTTGATAGGCTTTGGCTAGTTCTTGAATGCGTTTAGTTTCGACAACACTTTCGTCATTAGTATCGATTGGAAGTTCAGCCTGCCCAGAGTTGAGACGGAGATTTTCGGCGTAAGCTAAATAGTCTTCTGGCGAAATCATTTCATCCTTACATTTAGAAAAATGGTCTAGTAGCGAATCAATAAATTTATTTGGACTACCAAGAGGTTTATAATAATCGAGCTCAAACATATCAAAATTTTTGTATATAAAAATCCACTGTCGGGTAGAGTCCAATAGCTCAAAGTCATTAGATAAGCCCATATCGAGCCCGTGTTGCTTGAGGATTCGCTCACAAAAGCTATGGAAGGTGGATATCCACAAATCATAGCTCCCCAATGGCAAATATTGCTCTACACGAGCTTCCATCTCGCCAGCTGCTTTGTCTGTAAAAGTTAGGGATAAAATTTGTTCTGGTTTAGCTAGTTTTTGCTCCAAGAGGTATGCGATGCGTCGGGTTATAACTGTTGTCTTACCTGTTCCTGCTCCGGCCACAATTAAAAGCGGCCCTTGGTCATGGGTCACGGCTTGGAGTTGTTCGGTGTTTAGATCTTGGAGGAAGGTTGACATGGGTGGATTGCTTTATTATACTAGTAAGTCAATATAGGAGGAACAAAATGATTAGATTATATCCTTATCAAAATTCAGAACTTGGTGTTTATAAAGTTTCTAACAGAGGTCGAGAAAAAGGCTTGAAGATTCCCATGAAAGTAATTCCGGTCGGTGGTCCAGAAACCATACTTGATTATCGGTTTGTCGACGGATCCGCACACCAGACATCATTCAGATCTAGACTCAGCGAAGCTCTCAAGTCACTTAAGCGGTCGACTAATATTATACCTGACAGCTACGTTTTGTCGGAAATTAGAATGAGTGACGGATGCTATGTCTGGAATTTAATTCAATTTTATAAAATTGTTAAATAACTATTACAAATAGGAGAAACTATGAAGGGAGATAAAGCGGTTAGTGAGATCATTTCTTTAATGGACAAACATGACATCAAAGAAGTACAAATTTTTCGAGGTTCTGCGCTGGTTACTTTTGGTGCAAATTCTGAAAGAGGTGAAAAGATTGTAACTTACAGTCTGACAGGGAGAGTAGTAAAAGTGGAAGATAATAGCGAAATTGATTACTGACAATTTTGTGCACAGGCAGCTTAATTGCTGCTTTTTTATTTTGCCTAGTTTCCTCTCAGAAAACAAATCTTAGAAAGGTTGACATATGAATTCAATCAGTTATGATAAGTTTTTAGGATACATCCAAATAGGAGGAAAATATGAGAAGAATCTTTTGCAAAGAGGATCGGTCCAATAGTTTTAGGTTTTGCAAGAAATCTTCAGAAATTAGTGCCATACCAGTGGGTGAACCAAAGATAGTATCAATTAGAAAAGTGGATCGAGGCGATAAGACTGACAGACAGCTCTTCTTGGATAGTCTCAAAAGTGTCGCGCCTAAATTCGCCGATGCCTATCTAGTAGGAATGGACTACTATGATAATGCCGAAATAGCTACGAGGTTCGCGGTTCAATTTTACAAAATCAAAGTAATCCATTAAGGATAAAAGCGGCAATGTCACCGCTTTTTTATTTTACCCTATTTCTTGCCAAAGAACCCAGCCCATTGCTTCCACATATCACCACCCTCATCTTTGTAACGAACCCAGAATTGTGATGGATTTACAATCTGCACGTTTTCATATTTTTCAATAGACAAAAGATCGTTGTCGCGGGTAACTAAATAATCGGCACCAGCCTCGACAGCACTTTCCAAAATTTTGTTATCTTCGGGATCGCGAACGATATTAATTTGATGACGATTAACCACCTGATTTATTTGAGCCAATAAATCAGCGATTTCTTTTTCGTATTCGGGGTTTTCCACCAACCGCTTCATGATCAATTTATTTTCTTGAAGTGTCTGGCGATTGGCGTAAGCTTCGATCTCTCCATTGCGAACCGCATCGATAATTTGCTTTTCGTAGGAGTAGTCGTCTTTGATCCCGTCTATAATTACATTCGTGTCGAGTACTATTTTCATTCTGTTCAGTTACATATTAATCGTCTAAGTTGATCTTGGTTCGTTTTGTGGGAGTAGAGCTGTTGGTAGTTCGGCCGCGAGGTGCTCTCGCTGTACTAGTTTTTCCATTGCTTCGGCCGCCTCGAATTGGCATCAGGTAGCGGCGGGTGTCTTCGTCTAAATCAATAAAATGATCAGTGAGCTCCTTTATTTTGCTGCTGGTAGATTTACCAAAGGCTAAAGTTTCGGTTAACTGACCAGACATTTGCAAATATTCTAATAACGGAGCGAAGTCTCCGTCACCACTGGCTAGGACTACCACGTCGAGTTTGTTCATTAATTTGATGATATCCATAGCAATGCCGACGTCCCAATCCCCTTTTTGATGACCACCTGCAAAAGTTTGCAAGTCTTTAGTTTTAACTTCGAAGCCAGCTTTTTCGAGTGCATCAAAAAAGTTTTTTTCTTCTGGCATATCGGCTTTTACTACATAAGCAATAGCGCGAATTAAGCGGCGATCACCGACGGCCTCTTTGAGGACTTCGTTAAAATTGATGCGTGCGCTATAAATGTTGCGCGCTGAGTAATATAAGTTTTGCACATCAACGAATACTCCTACGCGTTGATCTGGGTTTCTTGTTGACATAGTTATTTCTTAATTAAATTTTGAAGTTTTTGTAATACTTTTTGGGTTTTAGGAAAGCGATCTGACCCAAACACTAATTGAGAATCGATCAGTTTTATTAGTTCGTCAGGACCCCAGTGATAGACGGGATATAAATCAATAAAGTAAAGTTTACTTTCTTTATCCGTATCCGTTTTTCCATAAATAAGATTTTTTGTTTTAAAAATTTCAGGGACTAGACCTTCTTCACCGTCATAGGTTGCTAGAAAAAGTTCTATTTGTTTGCAATACAATTCGTCAAGACCAACTTCATATGTAACATCATCCTTTGGTGATCGGTCTATCGTTCTCACCACTTTTTTCATAAATATTATGGGCGTACCATCGGGATGCTTATCTTCATTTTGCCACTCAGCCGCCGCTATTGCGATATGGAACTCTGGAACCAAGTCTCCGTAGTATTGTTTAATCTGACTCGCTTCTTGTACAAATTGTGTAATGCGCTCTTTGTATGAATGTGGGTTCTCCCCATCATGAAATTGATCAAAATCAAGCATTAGTTTTTTTGCCAAATAGTTCGGGTTATTTTCCAAAGTATGGATATCACTGAATAACCCTCTATGCTCAACTTTTTCTCCCTGTAAATAAGGTTCTAGGTTTCTTTCCATATCTAAAGTAGTTGTTGCGTTTCTTTTGCAGCCAGTTCGGCTACCTCCGCTTCTTCTAATTGAAGCGTTGCCGCGTTGCTTATGCTAGTTTGAAGCTTATCAAAATCAATCGCAACTGTGCCCATTGTGTTGCCGGCATTCTTGATGTGGTTAGATAACACTCCTAAGTTGCGGCCGAACTTAGTGCTTTCTTGTTGGATACCAGACACCATATGCAATAATTTTTCTGCCACTTCGTTGACTTGCTGCCCGCGCAAGGCAATTAAAATAATCTGCAAGTGGTGATACAAAGTATTTGGGCTTACTAAATAAACTTTTTTGTTGCGCGAGTATTCAATTAAAGACACATCTTCTAAAGCTTCGTGAAAAATTCCTTCGCTTGGCATATACATCAAAGCAAAATCAAATGTTCCTTCTTGAGGAAGGATATATTTTTTGTGAATTTCGTCGATGCGCTTTTTTACGTCGCGCAAAAATGCTTTACGAAGATTCTCTGCTGCGTCGTCTTCTTTGGCTTCTTTAAATAACCGAAAGTTCTCCATCGAGAATTTGCTGTCGATTGACAACACTTTGTCACCCACGAACACGGCCATATCTACGACTTCCCCATTTTTAAATTTGTACTGAGACTTGTACGAGTTCTTATTTAAAACTTGCGACAGCATTTGGTCAAGCATCTCTTCACCAAAATTACCACGTGCTTTTGGGCTTGCTAAGACCTCGGACAAACGACGAATGTCTGGACCAATTTGCGACATCTCTCCTAACTTACCTTGCAAAGCACCAATCACTTTGGCAGCGTTATCTAAGCGTTCGTTGATGTCTTTGTTGGTTGCAGAAATAGATTTCTCCATCTGCTCTTTAGTGGCTTCGGTGCCGGTTTTGATATCGCGCATCCATTCCATCATAACCTTCATGCTTTCGTTTTCCTGTGGAAGCTCAGCGCGCTTTTTAATTTGAAAAACTAAATATAATAACGCTAGGATAGCGATAAATAAAATTGCAAAAATGGCGTAAATGACTGGATTCATATACTTATTATATCAAAAGGAGGTGTATAAACCAAAAGCAGACTCCTCTAGAAAGTCTGCTTTGGAATTTAAAATTCGTTAGTCTTGCGACTACCTATATATTATCAAAGCCTTAAAACTGGTGCAAGTGCTGTAGTTGTGGATATTGTGGATAGTATATTTTGCCTATTTTGGACTTGATTTATATGCAGTTTTGTATTATAATCCCTAGGTAACTTTATAGCGGGGTGGAGAAATTGGCATCTCGCCAGGCTCGATCTCGAGAAGGTTCAATTAATGGATACTAAATTAAAAGGAGATATTGCAGAGCAAGCATCAATTCTTAAGTTATTAAACTTAGGCTTTGGTGTTTCAAAGCCTGTTGGAGACAGGCTCCCTTATGATCTGATAGCAGATATTAATGGAGTTCTTGTCAAAATTCAGGTAAAGCATGCTTGGTATGATAAGTCAGACGGAAATTATATAATTGATGTTAGACGAACAAAAACTAATCGACGAATTATGTTGAGAAGTTTATACACCTTGCAGGATTTTGATTTTGCTTTGGCATATATCCAGGAATTGCATGTGTTTTATGTTTTTCCGGTAGAAGTATTCATAGCTTTTGGTAGTAGTATTTCTTTGGTAGAATCTGACAAACGTCAGCGTAAGCCAAAGTCATATAACTATCGAGAAGCGTTTGAGCTTATCTCACAATGGGCTGCTTCAAGGGTAACCTTAAAGTGAAACTTATCAAATTCGGGGAAGCCTTAAACACTGGTAATCCCGAGCCAAGCCTAATTTTTAATTAGGAAGGTGTAGAGACTTAATGGTAGGCATCCGTCAGTTGACGGATGAAGAGAAAGTCCAGACCACAAATTTATTTTGTTT
>CAYVOF010000021.1:0-16863 GCA_964453405.1 uncultured Candidatus Saccharibacteria bacterium
TATATCATGCCGACATTACGGACTAGCGTAGCTTGTAATTTTCTTTTAAAAATACAAAAACGACTTCCTAAATTTTTGAAAGTCGTTTTTGTAAACTTTGTGTTTGTTTGGTTACTCGGAAATCTTTCCTAAATAAAGATTATCAACCAAAATATAGTCGGTCAATGCGAGTTATCCCCTTTTTGGAGCAGGTAGCTTTAAAATTTAAAGTTTGGATTTACCTATAATTTTTTTAGGGCATCTTCTGCGGCCGAAACTTCTGCTTCCTGTTTAGACGGACCTTGGCCGCGACCAATTTCTTTGTGAGCTTGAAGGCTGGCAACTACAAACACCTTGTCATGATCAGGACCACTCTCAGAAATAACTTTATAAGTTGGCGTTACACCCCACTTGTCTTGCACCATTTCTTGCAACTGACTCTTTGGATCTAAATATTTTTGACCAGAAATAATTGTTGGTAATTCTACTAAGACTTCTTTCTCTATAAAAGTCTGACTAGGACCATAGCCAAGATCTAAATACAAAGCACCGATCAAAGCTTCGATAGTATTAGCTAAAATTACTTGTCGTGCGCGACCAGTATCCTTAGCTTCTCCACGGGACATAAGTAAATGTTCTTCCAAACCCATTCGCTTAGCGATTTCGGACAACATTTTATAATTAACCAACGCACTGCGGAAGTTTGTTAGTTCACCTTCGGGATGTTCATAAGTTTTATACAAATGCTCAGTGGCGACTAACTCTAAAACCGCATCACCTAAAAATTCTAAACGTTCGTTGTGGGGTAATTCAAAACCACGGTGTTCATTTAAATATGAACGGTGAGTAAAAGCTGAAATATATAGCTCTAAATTCTTTGGTGCAAAGCCGGTTATTGCTTGCACGTCCTTACTTGTTAACATGAGAATCCTTTCTCAAGAATCACGAATCTTGTATCAAGTGGCTATTATTTTTCCAACCTTGATTCCAAATTCCCAACTCTTGAATATTATTTATCTGGTGGGCGGTACAGGAGTCGAACCTGTGACATTCACAACGTCAATGTGACGCTCTACCAACTGAGCTAACCGCCCCAACTTCTTATAGGATATTTGATATATTACTAAAAAATAAGGGTTTTGTCTACTTAATGATGGATGGCGACTGGATCAGTTGGTAGGCCTATGGTAACCTCTACAATGTCCTTGTCCTTATTTGCACTGATTAAGTCATCAAACAACATCAGTATAGCCACGTTAAAAAAAATGTTATTAATCACTAACCAACCTAAAAATAATAACCCAGCAAGACCCGAAATTATATTTTGTGTAGTCTTAATAAAATTACCTTGAGAAATAATATTTGGTAAGGCTGTAAATAAATTTGGCAACTGCCAAATCACAGCACTTCCTAAAGAAATAGCTAATAAAAATATAATTGTTAAAATCAAAGTAAAACTCATCAATCTACGATATCGGCTAAATAAAAAATCTAGTGCTAAAAAAGAAGCTTTAGTAAAGTTATATTCGTACCAAAATATAAATAATACCGTCAACATATTCCACAAAGATATGCCGACTAAAATTATTATCAAGCAAATTACTAATAATACCGATTGACCAGAAATATAATTTGCTTGATCTAATAAAAATCTAAAAGCAGTTAATGTTACTACAGTTGAACCAATCGTAATTAAACTAGCTAGACATGTTCGCCAGATAAGATCTCTACGCCATATCAACTTTTTTATATTTGAATCAACCAATCGTTTACATAAAAAACATTTTTGCAGAAGCTGGGAATGTAAATTTTGATGCACCCTACCAAAAAACCATAATTTGATCAAATTAAATACCACCAAACATAAAACAAAGATCACAACCATTATTAATAGCAAACCCACCTGACCAACTCTGTTAATCTGCTGGCTCTTAAAAATTAAAAGCCCTTGGTTAACAACCCCAATACCTTTTAACCAGGCCAACAAATACCACCAGTGTAAATTAAATCCTGATGATAAAAAAATCCCTAACGTCCACAACCCGCTCTGGCTTGTGGTAATCGTAAAGGAATTTTTTAAAATTTGCCGAGTCGTCATTTAGATGGTCATTTATGCACCAGTCACTTCTTCTGGAAGAACTTCGGTAAATTCGGCAACTTTCTTTTTTGAAGCTGGGATAATATCATTTACAATTTCTTCAAACTGATCTTTTTCTAAAGTTTCATCTTTAACCAATCGTTCAGCAATAGTGTCTAAGTAGGATCGATATTGAGTCATTACGTCAGTGGCGCGCTTCTCTGCTTCGCGCATAATACGGCGAACTTCGTCGTCGATCTTTTGCGCCACGGACTCACTGTAATTTTTTTGTTCGCCAATATCGCGACCCAAAAAGACATTACTGTGATTTTCGCCAAGAGTTACTGGACCCAGCTCATCACTCATACCATACTGAGTGATTAAACTCCGTGCCATACCGGTGGCAACTTTAAGGTCATTGCTCGCGCCAGTGGTAAGTTCACCGTAAATTAACTTTTCTGCCGCGTATCCGCCTAGCAGCGCGGCGATTTCATCTAAGAAGCTGCCTTTAGTATGCAAGTGCTTATCTTCGATTGGAAGCTTCATAGTGTAACCAGCAGCACGGCCGCGTGATAGAACTGTGACCTTATGAATAGGGTCTGATTCGGGCAACACAGCACCAACCAAGGCATGACCACCTTCGTGGTAAGCAGTGCGCTTCTTTTCTTCTGCAGATAAAATATGACTCTTACGAGACGGTCCGAGCATGACTTTTTCGATCGCTTCTTTAAGCTCTTCTGTATTGATTTCTTTCTTGTTCACACGAGCAGCCAAAATCGCAGCTTCGTTAATAATGTTTGCTAAGTCGGCACCAGAAAAACCTGGAGTGCGTTCAGCAACAGAGCGTAGATCAACATCTTTTGCCATTGGCTTATTTTTAGAATGGACCTTAAGAATCGCTTCGCGGTCATTAATGTCTGGAAGATCCAATACTACTTGTCTGTCAAAACGCCCTGGACGAAGCAACGCTGGATCAAGTACATCTGGACGATTAGTTGCCGCAACAACAATCACGTTGGTGTCGGTTTCAAAACCATCCATCTCTACTAAAATTTGGTTTAGAGTTTGTTCGCGTTCGTCATGGCCGCCACCAAGACCAGCACCGCGCTGGCGACCTACTGCATCAATTTCGTCGATAAACACAATACATGGTGCATTGCGTTTGGCTTTTTTAAATAAATCACGAACACGACTGGCACCCACACCGACAAACATTTCTACGAATTCAGAACCAGAAATATGAAAGAACGGCACATTGGCTTCTCCGGCAACTGCTCGTGCTAACAAAGTCTTACCAACACCAGGACTTCCGAGTAATAACACACCTTTAGGAATCTTAGCGCCTAAGGCTAAAAACTTTTGTGGAAACTTTAAAAATTCTACGACTTCGGAAAGCTCTTCTTTAGCTTCTTTGCTGCCGGCAACATCATTAAAGCGAACTTTGTTTTTTAACTCGTCCGAAAGTTTAACCGAAGACTGTCCAAAAGTTAGCGCACGATTATTAGATCCCTGCACTTGGCGCATCAAGAAATAAATAAATAGTGCGATTAAAATAAATGGAATCAAAAACGGTAAAATGGTTCCGGCTAAAATTGTAGCAAAAGAAGAATTTTTAAATTCAATTTTTACTTTGCTAATTTTGTCTGTTGGAACACCACTGTCAATGAAGTACTGTGGGATTTGAGTGTTCAATCCAACCACACTAGAGAGTTTAGTATCACTGTCTTTAACCTGAGCAGTTAGAGTTTCTGGTCCAACAGAAATTGAGTTAACTTTTTCGTCTTTGATTAGATTAGTAATTTCTGATAGAGGCACTTCTCGGGTCTTGTCGTCAGACACAAAACTCGCAACCCCAACCGACACGATCAGACATACAATCAATACGATAATAATATTCTTTACAATTTTTCCCATAAGATAAGTTAATTATTGGTGCCGGGGAGAGGACTTGAACCTCCACAGTATTGCTACCGCCAGCTCCTAAGGCTGGTGCGTCTGCCAATTTCGCCACCCCGGCATGAGGTATTTACAAGCAAATAACCAGCTTGCACTGGTTATATATTATACTAAATTCTTTACTTTTATCAAACCCTAAAAATATAAGTAATTTATTGGTAAGTAATGTTAAGTTTGACTTTTGGTTAAATAGTTAGTTACAGCCTGAACAACTGCAAATGACACAATAATAATAGCCAAACCAATAAGGGCATTAGTTAAGGTCTTACGGCCGTTTGTTTGCTGAGTTTCGTTACCACGAGCTGTCATAACCTGATAACCACCAATAATTATCATTATTACAGCAACTATACCTGATATACCAAGCAGGATAGATATTATAGTAGATGCAAGCTCACCAATAGAACCCTTACCGGCTATACCATCACCATTATCAAACGGGTTATTTGGAACACACAAGGGTCCTTTAGCATCAAATCCTTCTGGACAACTACCTGCATCATTAGTACCAGAAGAAGATTTGCCATTAGTAGAAGAGCTACCAGTAGTATTTTTTACAGTCGGACTTTTTACTGGTGGAGTTGAGGTTGTAGTAGTTCCAGGATCAGTACCTTTTACAGCACTCCTAGCAATCAAATTAACTAGGGTATATTTTAAAGGATCATCAGTATAAGTGTCGCAGGAAGTTTTACCGGCAGAGTTTATGCCATTATAAATGGCGTATGAATTTTTTGTAATATCATAAAGTGCGCACATTGCCTTAAAGTCAGACGGCAGACTTGAAGGCTTTACCGATGTAGTATTTGTAGTGCATTTACCAGACACAGGCCATGACACACTACTGATTTGTGCCTGCTCTCCACTAGAGACTTTGGTTATACATAATAGAGATACATTCGGAGCAGCATAACTAGTCTTAACCGAAGCAGCCAGCACTAATAGTACTGGCAACAACATCACTAATATTAAACTGGTTAACTTAATTCTCACAAAACTCATTTTAACTTTCTTTGGTTAAGAATGTGTACACGACTTGAACCATAACATATGACAATACGATTATAGCCAACCCGATAAGCGCGTTAAGTAAAGTTTTACGACCAGCTTTGGCGCCATCTTCGCTACCAGCAGAGAAAATATAACGGTAACCACCGATGATGATAAATATTACAGCTACGATCGCAGCCACATACAGAGCGATATCAATTATTTTCTTTGCTAGATCTTTAAGATCACCGTCTTTAGAAACCACGGTCTCTGGAAAGGCATCCGAAATTCCACTCAAACCTTCTTGAATTCTATCACCGCCGCCAGTTGTAGTAGTAGAACTATTGGTAGTAGACTTTTGCGCATTAGTCGTAGCTAAAGGCACAACTGCAAATAGCATAACGACCAACATTGTCATCACAGTAGTAACTAGAAATTGTTTAACAAATTGTTTCATAAAAATTTTAGTGAATAATTCCGGAGGAAAAATTAAATAATTTTACCCCCAGAATTATCCCGCATCAACGTTGCATGCGGGATGATAATTAGGTTCCAAACACCCCACCACCATTACCACTACCAGAGACAAAACGGTATACGATTTGAACAACCAATAATGACAAGACAATGACCACTAATCCGATTAATGCATTAAAGATAGCTTGGCGTCCTGCTTTAGCGCTTTCTTCATTCCCACCGGCGAGAATGTAACGGAAACCACCATAGATCAAAAAGATAACAGCTAACATAGCACCAATACCTAGAGCCCAGTTGATGATTGTGACAAAGAGTTCACCAAGATTCCCTTCTGAACAACGAACCCCAGTGGATTCATCACAAGTCAGTACATCATCAATCAATTGAGCGTGAGTAGCTTGCGGTACAATAGCCAAAGCTGGCATTAAAACAATTCCAATAGTAACTATTGCTTGAGTAACTGTTCTAAAATTAAGATTTTTTAATATTTGTTTCAAATTTCTCACCACCCTTCTAGTTGAGCTTTTAAACTCGTATCGCTTTAGTAGCGAGTTACTGATATTTAGCCAAAAACGGCTCAAATTCATTAGCTTTATTGTACTATAAAATTTGTTAAATTCAAAATCACTAGAAGATTTTATTGTCTACTACCAAGTTGATTACCACTCTGATAATAGTTGTGGCAACTACCGCAATTGCAATTCCAGCTATAGTGTAAATCAAAATATTTTTACCTTTTTTTGTTTGCGTTTCATTGCTACCGGCAGTCATGTAGATATAACCCCCGTAGATCAGCATGATGACAGCACCAATTCCGATAATATAGTACAGCCAATAAGTAATTTTTGAATAAATGTCGCCTTCTTTACAATACTCAGGCAACTCGCTAGCTCGGCCACCACCTCCGGCTTCGATCTGAGCTTTTAAGGCCTCACACCCCCAAGTGTCGGGTGTTTGTGAACTAATGTTTGGAGTTGTTTCTGCTGGTGTAGTTTTAGGTGTGGTTTTAGGAGTTGTTTTAGTTTGAGCTGATACCATGGTTGGGAATAGCAACATCAGCACTGCGACTGCGAGCAAAGAAATTTTTAGAAAAAAGTTTGAAATAAATTTTTGCATTCGGTTTGAATTTATAATTACTAAGAAATAACTTTTTGGATGATAGCCACAATACTAAACGACAACAAACACACTACCAATCCAGCGATCGCCCACATAATAGACTTTTTACCTTTAGTAATTTTGGTTTCATTACCCATAGCTGTAACTAAGTTAAAGCCGCCAGAAATAATTACAATTACTGCGATCATGGCTGCAAATAACAATCCAATATTAATAAGGCGGACAATCAACTCCGTGATACTGGTAAACTCTAAAGGGTTAAAAAAAGTACCTAAAATAGTATCAAAGCTTTGACCAGGTTTTACTGTTACACCAGAATTTACTGTTCCACCTGTAGGTGGTACATCTGCGCTTGGATTTTTTGGGTCACTACCAGGGCCAGTTATCTTAGGATCCTGGGTAAACAATACTTTAATACTTTTAGAATGAACGTCGGTGGTAAAACCTGCATCTTCGGCAATGGTGAATGTATAAGTATATTCCTTGGGTGCTGCCGAACCTAGTTTAATATTTTTAGTAAAATCAATGTTATTAGGAATATTCCCAGACTCCACTAAAGCTCCATTAGAGGTAGCCTTCCAATAAATTCGTGGTTGACATGTGGCGTTAGATAAAAACCCAACGCCTACTTGCAAAGTATAGATACTTTTTGGATTGATTAAGACAGGCTTGTTCTGATATTCTTGGCCGTTAGTAAAAAAAGTTATACCCAAAACACAATCAGCTAAATTATTAGCTGCTTTTGCCGGAGTGATAAATGCAAGAAGACTAGTAATAATAGCCAATTGAATGACTACGAAGTATATAAATTTTTTTACTATTTTCATAAGGACTAAATATTAAAAAACTAAAGTAGAGATTGGACAATATTAACAAGTGCAAAGGCACCAATAGAAACTACAAGACCTATAACAGCCCAAATAATTGTTGTTTTTGCTGTTTTGATTGTAGATTCATTGCCGCCGTTAAACACCAGCATGATGCCGCTTATAATAATTACCACAGTAGCAACCATCCCAATAATCAATAACAACCAATTGATTAGCTTAGTAATTAATTCGGTTATGTCGGTTTTACCACTAGGGTTTTTTATAGTCAAAGTTCCTTCCCAATCTACCCCATCGTAAGAGCGGGCAACATAACCAGCTGCTTCTTGAGCTTGTGGTGGATTTGCAGTGCTTGTGGCCGCAGGAGTTTTGGGAGGTGTTTTTGGTGTAGTTGTTGTAGTTGGAGTAGTTTTAGTCTGGGCTAAAACTTGCGCAGAGTGGTTACCAAATAAAACAAAAATGAATACGACTACTAAAAACTCCATCAATAGCAAGCCTAATTTATTTTTTGATTTTAAAGTTACGTCATTCATAATTAATCTCCTGTAATTGGTTCTTTTGGTGTAGTACCTTGAGTCTGAGTTGTTGGCTTAGGATTTGGGTTGGCTTCGGAAGGAAGATTACAATCACCAACAATTGATCCGTTTTCATCAGTTTCACACTGATTAATATATGCCTTAGGATTAGTCAAAATTTGTGCACCATTTAATATGCCCAACCTCAATGATCCGGCTAATAAACTATTAACTAAAACAAAAGCGATCGCTACTAAAACTATTCCTGTAACTGCTCCACCTAAACGCTTCTTAGCAGCGGTAAGCTGAGTTTCATCACCTGCTTTACCAGGGATGGCACCCTGCGAAATAATCATTTGCACCCCTGCGATAACTATAAATAATATTGCAATCAATCCGACCATAGAAATTAAATAGTTTATGATTACAATCATAGTACGGAACAAATGAGTAATATTACATGGTGTATCAACTGTGTTACCACAAAATACAAATCCAGAACCGCCTGATTCATCAATTTCTTCGCCAGTTGAGTTATTTAAATTGCCTGGATTCTTAACTACCGTAGGTGCCGGAGTCTTTATTCCGCCAGTGGTGCCACTAGGACTAGGAGCCTTGGGGTCAATCTTGATTAAAACTTGGGCATTTTGAAATTCAGCCTGCTTAGTCTCACCTTGATACATTCTTGGTCTTAAATAAATAGACTTGTCAGGTATAAAAGTATCTACTTTTCTAAAAATCTTGCCTTCCCATTTTAATTCTGCAGAATAGGTAGTGCCAGTTTTTTTAAACATGAATGCTTTAAGGTCGTGGCTCAAGCCATATTGTAAGTATTCTCCGCTAATAGAATAAACCACGCCGGCACTCTTCCATCTTTCTGCATCACTAATCAAACAGTTACTACTGGTAACAGTATAAGTAACAATAACGGAATCCTGATTAGTTGGAATTGATGTAGGAGTAACTTTAAAATTAGTAATAGTCGGAATGCAAGTCGCAGCTTGAGCAGTAGTAGGATAACTACCGGACGTAATTAAAGCACTAAAAAGAATTACAAAAGCTGTCCCTGCTAACAAGGATAATCTAAGTTTATTTTTTAGTTTTAGGTTTAAGCGGGTCATCTAAAATAGTTTTTCCTTAACCAAATTTCCAGCTTGGCTTTGCACTTTAGACAGACTGTTAGAAATACTTTGACCTCGGAACAGTACGTCTTCGATTGCGGTAGCAAAAAGATCATCAAACTTTGCTTCGTCAACTTTATAAAATGATTTAGCTGTTAAGTTAGCATGAGCAAACACACCAATCTCTAAATCTTGAGTTTGAAGTTCGATAAGGTCACGGCGAGAGGATGGCTCTTTGTCTTTAGCATAATAACTATCCAAAACTTTTTTACCTGTAGCATACTTTAAAAAGTCCCATGCTGCTGCCGCAGTCTTTCGATCAACAGCCTGCTTACTAACAACTTCACCAAAGTAACTGGCGTAGTTAACGCTAGGCTGAGATAGGTCATATTGAGGAGCTGGCGCTACATCATAATTTAAGTTTGGGGCTTTGGCGTCAATCTGCGCGCGAGTATAACTATAGCCATACAAAAAGGCTGCTCGACCGTTAGCAAAGGCGTCCACAGAATAATCACTGTCCGAATTCCAGGTGTAATTATCACTGGATGGATCAGCGAAGGAAGTATAAAATTCCATACCTACTACGCCAGGGTTAAAGTTCTTGCCATTTCTTTGAATTGGAGATGCAAATTTTGGCGTACGGCCATCACTTGACCACGGCACGGTTCCAGCTTGCAACATCAATAGATAAACAACATCAACAGCACGATTCACGTTTTGATAAGTACCCATCGCAACCCCACTGCGGTCAAAATATCCTTCTGCATTTTGACTAGCGATTTTACGTGAATCGCGGGCTAGTTCATCCCAGGTTGTAGGCGGTGTGGCAATACCAGCTGTGCCTAACAAATCTTTATTATAGTAGAGCGCCAATGAATCCACCCACATAGCAGTACCATAAATTTTATTGTCGCGGACAAAGTCATTGGAGACCACATCCACAAAGCTATCTTTATATTCTTTAAGTGTGTAGAGCTTGTCTGGTGCTGGAGTAACTTTGTCTAGATATTCAGGCAACCAAGTGTTGTTGATAGAAAAAATATCCGGACCGTTTCCGTCTTTACCAGTAGCTAATGCATTTAGTAAATCAGTTTGGTAAGTTTCGATATTTTTCTTTGTGTACTCAATAGTCACATTAGGATGTAATTTATGATAACCCTGAATCAGATCTTTCATTTTGTCTGAATCCACAAACGGCTTCCAAATTTTTAAAGTAACCTTAGGATCTTTAGTGGGGCCGCCGCCGCATCCTGCTGATAAAAATACTAAAGATCCGATCACTAAAGCGAAAGTAAATTTTTTAAAATAGTTAGATTTTGATTTTGGTTTCATTTTTTAAAATTTTATTTTTCGAACTGAATTTTACATTTTAATATGTTTTAAAAATTCGGTAAATTCATCTTTTAGATCGTCATGTTTGAGACCAAACTCTACAACAGCTTTTAAATATTCGAGTTTGTTTCCACAATCATAGTAGCGAGCATTTTCAATCTCTACTGCATAAGTCTGCTTTCCCTCAGACAACATATTGTTCATACCATCCGCCCAAGAAAGTTCATCAGCGAAACTTTTAATATCAACTTCCTCAATGGCTTTTTCTAATGCTGGAAAAATATCTGGACTAAAAACATAACCACCAACTACAGCATAAGGTGAATCAGTTACACCGCTGCCTGGTTTTTCTATAAATTTATCAATACCAATAATACCTGGCTCAACTTCATTACCAATCGCATAGCCATATCTAGAGTAGTCTTCTTCTTTAGTACTACGGATTGTGCCCAAAATAGCACTTCCGCCGTATTTTTCATAAGCATCAATCAACTGTTGAGAACGGGTTCGCGGACCGGCTTCTACAAATTCATCGCCCCAAAGTACTAAAAATGGTTCATCGCCAATAATATGACGGGCATTCCAAATCGGAGATCCATTACCTTGAGGGCCTTTTTGACGAACGTAAATGAAGTTTGCCATATTGGCAATTTTACGAATCTCTTCTAATTGCTCATGTTTTCCGCTTTCTTCTAGGCGCTTTTCAAGTTCAAAAGGATAGTCAAAGTGGTCTTCAATATTACGCTTATGCCATCCAGTCACCAAAATTATATCTTCGATACCGGCGGATACTGCATCTTCTACTACATATTGAATAATTGGCTTATCAACCAGCGGCAACATCTCTTTAGGTTGGGCTTTGGTAGCAGGCAAGAATCTAGTCCCAAATCCTGCAACTGGAATGACAGCTTTTCGTACTTTCTTTTGCATATAGCGATATTATATCATAGTTCAAAAAAATTATTTATACGATATTGTAAACTTTCTGCCAAGTGCTGGGTTTGGATGTCTGCGCTTCCTTCGAGATCGGCAATGGTGCGTGCTACTTTTAATAATCTAGAAATAGCTCTGCCGGAAAGTCGATAGCTGTCAGTTGCTTTTGCTAGCAACTGCTCAGACTCAGATGAAAGTCGGCAATATTTTTTAATATCTTGGGCAGACATTTGACTGTTAGTCATGGTGTCGCTTAAAAAACGTTTAGCTTGAATGGCTCGTGCGGCTTGGACTTGTTTTCTAACTTCATGTGAAGTTGGCAACGACTGATTAGTTTGTAGTTCAGCATATTTTAATCTCGGCACATTGACGTGCAAATCAATTCTATCCAACAATGGTCCAGAAATTTTTTTATTATATCTGGCAATTGCAGAAGGATGACATTTGCATTCCAAAAGTGGATCGTTAAAATTTCCACAGTGACAAGGATTCTGGGCAGTGATTAAAATAAATCTTGCCGGAAAGTTAATACTCTTTTGCGCGCGGGCAATAGTAATATTGCGATCTTCTAACGGCTGGCGTAAAACTTCTAGTACGCTTCTAGAGAATTCTGGTAATTCATCCAAAAACAACACGCCGTTGTGAGCCAAGCTAATTTCTCCTGGCCGAGGCTTGCCCCCACCACCTATTAAAGCCAAGCTCGAGCTAGAATGATGTGGCGCCCGAAACGGCCTTACTTGCACTATACTACTTGCAAAAGTTTTGCCAGAAAACTTTCCTAACAAACTATGAATGTTTGTTGTCTCCAAAATTTCTTGCTCAGTTGGGGATGGAAGAATTCCAGTCAAAGCCTTGGCTAGCATTGTCTTACCACTCCCCGGCGGACCAACCATGCGCACATTATGAAAACCACTGGCTGCAATTATTAACGCACGCTTACTAGAAGATTGACCAGAGATTTGCGCAAAGTCAACTTCTAAAAAAGAATTTTCTGGGCGCTTAGATAAATCGTAATGTGGTACAGAAGTTAGCTTGTGCCTGCCGGTTAAATGATCTGCAACCTGAACCAGACTATCAACTTTGTAAATCTGTACACCTTTGACTAACGAAGCTTCATCACTGTTAACCTGCGGCACAAATACCTCTGTGATTCCTGCTTGTTTAGCAGCCAAAACCATTGATAATACGCCACTTGCTGGACGAATCTGGCCATCTAACGCTAACTCTCCGATAAACATTTTTCCACTTAGCTCTATAATATTAATTAATTTGGCAGCTAGTAAAATTGAAAGAGAAATAGCTAAATCAAAATGACTACCGACTTTAGGTAAATTCCCAGGGGCTAAATTAATAGAAATTCTAGCCAGAGGATAGCCATATCCACTATTGCGAATTGCTGCACGAATACGTTCGCGGCTTTCTTGCACAACCGTATCTGGCAAACCAACGATAACAGTTGCTGGTAACCCGTTAGTTAAATCAGTTTCTATTTCGACCAAGTCGGCATAATAACCGCTTGGAGTGGCGGTAATAATTTTAGGGATCATAAAACCAGCTTAACAGCTGGCGGTTCAAGAACACTTCAAATCCAACAAAAGAAAAGTTAAAGATTTCCTGAATTTGGTCTGGAGAAAATCACCAAAGCTACTCCTAAGAAAATTAAGCAATCAGCCAAATTCAAAACACCTCCCAAAATAAAAATATAATCCACCACATGACCAAAAAATATTCGCTCCCCCAAGTTCGCTAAACCACCAGCAAGAATTAAAATAAATCCTGCACAGATTGATACGGATAAGTTTTCCCAGTGTCGACGCAAATAATTTGCAATCATTGCAAACACAACAAAATATAAAATATAGATTACTGTAATTGGTAAGTTCAAACTAAAAGCAAACTTGGTATTTAAAAAAGTTGGTTTATTAAAATGAATAATCATTAACCTTACCAACTGCGTGCAAATAATAAATCCAATTACAGTTAAAATAAATCCGTTGCGTGTAAAAAAATTAACCAACGAAAAACCGAAAAACGATTGTGGTTTTTCGGTTTCATTAAAATTAGATTGTGTAATCTGTTCGTCGGTTTTCAAAATTCAAAATTAAATAGCTTTATCGGCCCAAGGAATCGCGCGCAAACGATCTTCACCGATTTCATTTCCATCATCATCAGTGCCGTAAGTACCTGCTTCGATTTTTTGCAAAGCCTTTTCTACTTTAGTTAAGTCTGCGGTCATGCGCTCGATTTGATTCTGACTGACTTCGTCAATTTGTAATTCGGTTGCATTCTCATCTAAATCATCACCAACTTCGGAGTGTTGTGATAATCCTGCTAAATCATTTTTTAAAGTCTCTTGCTCTTGCAAAAGCTTTGTTTGCATTTCTTGAATAAAATCTTGTGATAACATAAGTGTTCCTTTAATGACTCTGATAGTGATTATTACTATATGAGTATTATACAAGCTTCTCAATTTCCCGCCAAGACCCCTAGAATCAAGTTTGTAGAATCATTGAGAAAAGGGAAGAATATTACTAAGAGAGATTATCGGCTCACAGTCGCCCACTCGCTTGCGAGTGTAGGCGACGTAGAGACGTAAATCGAACGTGTGATATTCTTCCCTTTTCCAAAGATTTTTTACAAACAAAAAAGCGCCCCATCATGGGCCCCAAATTATAATAATGAACAGGCCTGATAGAGGCGCTATCTGAAAGCTTCCAGATAGTCGCCGCACATGCTGTAGGACCCCAACTTTTGAGATCCTAAAGCATGCGCGGTCGCTACCAACTTAATAGCTTCCAGTGTTCCTCGGGATAAATCCCTAAGAAAGCGTCTGCATTCCAATCGATGTCAAACTGCACTCCAAACTTCCCTTGTGGTCTTACGACCTAAAACTTTTTGTTCTCTTTTTTTGTTTTTGTTTTTGTAAAACTTTTTGTTGCTGTTAAGGACAGCAAAGAACCTACATTTGATTTTGGTTTTCATACAGCCTAGATTGGAACAGGCTATGACGAGAAGTTTAAAGGAAAGCTACCTTCAAGTACTCTAGATACTTAAAAGCGCAGATTTCCTTCGTTCAGTTGACATTATTTTTATTTCAAAGATCAGTGCTTTCTTATTACTTATATATCTTAGCAAAAATTTTTACTCTTGTCAATAATTAAACTTCACTCCGATGTAAATTGAGTGAAGTTTAATTTTGAGTTAACGAATTTTTTAGTTGTCCACAAGTTTTGGTAAAAAATTTATTTTAAACTAGAAGCATCTTTACTTACTTCGGCTGAGACAAATACTTTTGGCATCTTTGATCCAGATAATTGCTTGAGGTTAGTAATAAATTCACTAGAATTTAGAATATTTATCAAGTCTGGGAACTGATCTAAATAGCTTGATTTTAAAGCCTGAACATATGGATGGCTCTCATCAGTTTTAGGCCAAGTTAAATAGATTACTGCTCCACTTGGTGCCGAATACTTTTGCTTATTAATAAATTGACTAGTTGCTAACAGCAAAGCATTAGGGAAGATTCTAAAATTACGAAAAATTTTGTTACCGCTACCAGAATATTCTTGAGCAAACAATCGATACTTAGTTGAAAGGTCTAAGAAGTGATCTTTGTAAACTGTTTTTACACCAGTTGGTCCACTAAAAATTATGACCACCGGAAAGTCCTCAATCGGCAACTCATCTAAACTAAGTTGCGGGTGGCTGATATCAATATTTATAGATTGTGGTTCAATGTTTACATAATTTTTAATATTCTCGGCAATCTCTGTATTTAGACCTAGACGTTCGGTTAAATAAAAAAGTAATTGCTTTTGAACTAAACTGTCCGTGAAATGCGTGGAACCAAACTTTGCAAACAACTCACCTGCCATTGGTTTAATCTGAATAGGCTGACCGTGCAATGTAACATTCTCTTCCGCAAGCTCAATCCACTTCACTATATTATCTTGTTCTTGAAAAAAGCGATTAAGGTTATCGGCTAGCCTAAGAACAGAGTCAAAGCCATTGGCTCCTGATAAGCCCTGAAGTTTAGCAGTGAGATTGCTAGCCGCTTGACTCAGGCGATTATAGAACACGCTGTACTTTTCTTGAAGCTCATTCATGGCAATATAGTCCAAATCTTTTAAGTTACGGCGAAGGGTCAGCTGAACCAAACCAAAGAATAAATCTACACTTGATAGTAATTCGATTACTTGCTTTTTATATTTGCTTTGACCAAATTCGGTTTCCGGATTATAGATTGATTTTAAAATGTAATTAAATGAGTGCCAACTAATTCTTTCGGTACTATTGTGAGTTAAGAAATATTCAAAGCGTTGTAAATCACAAACTAATAAATTTCGATTAGGTTCTAAATTTGCTTCCGCTAAAATAATTAACGTTCTAAAATCACAAGCTACTATTCGTGCTTCACTTGTTTGGTAATCACCACCTGTGATATATGTTTTAAATTGTCCGCCAAAAAAAGATAGGTTTAAATCTAAGACAGTTTTTGTTTGCCAGTTAGTATGTAGCCATACTAAAATTTTTAAAATGAATCTATACTCTTCTGATGTCTGAGCTGCAAACTTAAACTGTTCAAAATTTTCTTGATCAAATAAATCTTTAGTTTCAAAAACTCCTTCTACTAATCCAGCTTGCCACAACTTAAGCACCTCTTGCTTACTTCGCATTGCCACCAACCAACGACCACCTTGATCTTGTAAAGTATTAGCAACTCGCGATTCGTGGAGATGATGAATTGGATCCAAGACAACAACATTATCTTGTAAAGTTGTTCCGCTTAAATCTAACTTGTCATTTGTTAATTCATCATGAGAAAGTGAATCATTAGCTTCAATCTCATTTTGAGAAATATTGAGTTGTAACAAAGGAGCCCATTCAAATTGTCCTTTATCTAAAAAGACTCTTAACTCAGATTTTAATTCGCTAGAAAAATTATTATGAATGGCAATCATTTTTTCGAGCAAAGAAATAGTCGACAAACAATCAGCTAAAGCTCGATGACTATCTTTGTGTGCAATACCAAAATAATGCATCAAGTTTTCGAGATTATAACTATGGTGAGTAGGTAACAAAAATTGTACGAGCTCTAATGTGTCAATGGATTTTCCGGATAACTTAACACCAGCTAGTTCTAAAAATTTAATATCTAAAGTTGGATTGTGAGCCACAATAATTGCATCTTGTAATTTTTCGGATAAAAAATCTTTAAACTCGCCGATCGAAGGAGCCACATCAATTTCTTCCTGAGTGATACCCGTAAGACCTAAAATCTTTTGATGTACTTCGATTGTAGGTTTAAAAACCCGCGACCAAGTTTCGGTGGCTACCAAACCATCATCAGACACATCAAAAAAGGCAAATCCAATTTCGAGGATTTGTTCTTTTTCTGGGTCAAACCCGGTAAATTCAAGATCAATACTGCAATATTTTTGAGTCATACTATCTATATTATAGAGTAAATCAAGATTAAGGGCTAAACTAAACCACTCTGGACTGAAGTCCAGAGGATTAGAAAAGCACTAACCTTTGGT
>CAYVOF010000022.1:0-16099 GCA_964453405.1 uncultured Candidatus Saccharibacteria bacterium
GTTTGTTCATCATTTTTTTATTATATCATCATATAAAAAAACAAAAAACACCTGCTATTAACAGATGCTTTTTGATGGGGTCGCATAGTGGAAGATGTGGCAACTATAATCAAAGCATCTTTGTTAGTTGAAGTGAAATTATTCTAGGAGCACCAGAGATATTGAATTGATTTATAATATTTAAGCCGAGAGGTTTAATTAATTGCTTTATCTCTTCCACTATATAAAATTTTTCAAAATGATAAGGTTCATGGCATTTGATAAGATTGTAGAATTTTTGAGACCAATTGTTGCTTGGGAAAATGTCGATTAAATATATATAGCCATTATTCTTTGTCAGCCTACTAATTTCCTTAAGTACTTCTTCAATAGATTTGTAATGATGCAGACTAAGCGAACAGACAGACACATCAAAGGTTTCATCTGGGAAGGGGATCGAGCTGGCTTCTGCAGTGATAAAAGATATTTTAGATAATTCTGGATGAGTAGCTAAGAAACCTGGTGTGATGTCTGCACCAACTAAATCTAAATTTGGGTGATGGTTTTCTATAGTTTTTAAGAGGCGCCCACCCCCACAGGAAATATCAATAACTTTACCTTGCTTGGGAAGTTGTAAGGTTTTAAATATTTTCCTTGTTCTTCGGATGTCTCTATATTGTTTATCAAAAAGCATATTATTAGGATAACAAAAAACCACCCAAAAGGCGATTTTAGTTTTGATTATTCACGGGGTCGCATAGTGGAAGATGTGGCAACTATAATCATAAAAAAAGTGGCTGCAGGAAAAATTCCCACAGCCTGCGCTATTTAAGTGCTGACACATCAAGCCATCGATATTCGTAACTGACGTCGCTCGTCGAGGTCGCAGAACATCGTGTTGCCAATTTGGTGAGGATCGCGCTCCTCGTCTATTTTGAATCTAATGTTTGGTGACCACGCTGACTCTTCAGCGTGAGCTTTTGCCAACTCATCAGACTCAATTGTGACAATACCATTATCAACAATAATTGCTTTGATCTTTCCTGTATCCTTACAGTCGGCGACGCGATTGTCAAAAACAAAATCTCTACCGATCATATCTGGTCTTCCAGCAAGATCTCTCCATGCTCTTTCGATACTTTCTAGTCCCATAAGTTCTCCTTTTCTTTGTCGTAAAATTCAACTTCCAACTTTGAAGGTATCAGAAAATGCCATCTAAGTCAATGGCTAAAAGGTTATAAGCATAACAAAAAACCGCCCATAGGGCGATTTTAGTTCTGATTATTCATGGGGTGGCTGACGGGATTCGAACCCGCGACATCCGCTGCCACAGAGCGGCGCTCTACCGCTGAACTACAGCCACCATGATATTCAATTTAGAAACAAAAAATCCCACACAGGGATATGTAGAATATAATATGTATATGCTGTGTCAAATACATATTTGCTGCCTGTCCCGCGAAGCGGGAAGTCAAATATATCTACTGGAATTATACTGGATTTTTTGATTTCCGTCAATTCTACTTGTTTTTTGTCCAAAAAATCCCTCATAAATATCATAGGTTATGTTTGAAACATTTGTATATCTAACTCGATATACTGGCTGGAGGGAAGAAAATAATAAATAAAAGAAAGGGATTTTATATGTCAAAGAAATTTACAGAAAGATTTATAGCCGCAACTGTAGCGATGATTACAATGTTAACCATGGCTACACCTGCTTTTGCTCTTGCCCATGGTAATAGCAAAGACAAGAATGACGACAACAATCGTAGTTTTAGAGCTGAACAACGTACCGAAGATACTAATGAATTTGGTGTTCACGTTTACGATAACAACGGAAAGCACTTTGCAAACTTAGGTTCACTTTCTGGCATGTTCTACGTCGGAACAGTAGCTAGTGTAACTGGTTCTGGATTCACTTTCACAACCAAGGACAATACTACTTTAACCGCAACAACTAGCGGTGCAAAACTAATTCGTTTGCCACGCACTGAAATTGTTCTAGCTGACATCTTAGTCGGTGATAAGGTTTTCATCACTGGAACTAAATCAGGTAGCACAGTAACTGCTAGTGTCGTTTACGATATGTCCAAAAACCTAAAGCCTGCAAAAGCTAAAGGTACGGTAACTGCAGTTAACGGTAACACCGTAACTGTTCAAACTAAAGATAATAAAACAGCTACCGTGATCGTTGATCAAGATACAGTTGTAAAAACAGGAGATCATCAAACTGGTACTACTGCTGATATAACTGTCGGATCTAAAGTCAAAGTAACTGGATTATGGAATACAATTCTGAATGTGTTGAACGCTATCAAAGTTAAGATAATGTAAATTATCTTGATCGCTAAGCCTACTCGTCTTCCGAGTAGGCTTTTCGTTTTATGTAGTAGCCGCTGCTAGCGGAGGAGATTTTTTTAAGAGCTGCCGAAGGTGGTTTGATCCCGCGCTTGTATTCGGAGCGATTGTTGGAGGGGCGGGGATTTTCCGGGCGACCAGAGCTGTAAGGACGCGGTTTAAAGTCGCGCTTTTGTCCGTTGCTGGAAGAACTGCGATCCGAACTAAATCTATTACGTGAATCTCCTTGCGGCCGTCGGTTTGAAGCGCTTCGTACACCGCCGCGTCCTTGACCACCACTTCGTTGACCGCCAGAAAATGAGCGACGTGAGTCTCTTTCATAACTAACAGCTGGAGCAGGTGGCAGGTTAGGTAGTACTGGAGTTTTAGACACTGGTAATGTTGTTCTAATTAAACGTTCAATTGTAGAGACGTCGCGCTTTTGGTCATGAGTTGCAAAAGAGATCGCGTGGCCAGTAGCCGAGGCGCGGCCTGTTCGCCCAATACGGTGAACGTAATCTTCGGCTTGGTCTGGGAGGTCATAGTTTACTACTAATTGAATTCCAGTTACATCAATACCTCGAGCGGCGATATCTGTCGCGACCATCACTCGGTACTTGCCAAGTTTAAAACCATTCAAAGCTTCGATACGCTGGTTTAAAGAACGGTTAGAGTGAATCTCGGTCGCACTTACACCAAAATGACGAATGTCATTAGCAATTTTTTTAGCACCATGTTTGGTACGAGAAAAAACTAACACACTACCATTGTATTGATCTAAGATTTTTTTGAGCATGGCATTCTTTTCGCGACGTTCTAAAAAGAAAATTTCCTGAGTAACAGATTTAACTGCACTACCAGCTGGAGCAACTTCGACACGAAGTGGCATCATCATGTATGAGTTGGCAATTTTAACAATGCTGTCTGGCATAGTTGCAGAGAACAGCATGGTCTGGCGCTGCTTAGGTATAGACTCCAAAATCTTTTTTAACTGCGGCGCAAAACCCATGTCGAGCATACGGTCGGCTTCATCTAAAACTAAAATATGAACATTGCTTAAATTAATGCTCTTGTGCTCGATGTGATCGATTAAACGACCCGGCGTACAGATAATAATGTGCGGGTTTACTTTGAGGGCACGGAGTTGTTTGCCCATGGCTTCGCCACCAATTAAAATAGCAGTTTTTAATCCTAACGGGCCGCCAATTTTTTTGAGTGAGTCATTAACTTGTAGAGCCAGTTCGCGGGTCGGCAACACAATTAACCCACGACTTTTGCCACCGCTTTGGGCAAGACGTTGGATCATTGGAATACCAAAAGCCATTGTCTTACCGGTGCCGGTTTGAGCAATACCCATCAAGTCTTTACCAGTGATAGCAGAGGGGATTGATTGCTTTTGAATTGGGGTTGGTGTTGTAAATTTTAATTTTGATAAAATATCTAACAGCTTAGGTGCAATTCCGAGATTGTCGAAATTATTTTCGTTTGGAGTTTGTAACATTCCTTGATTATAGCAGGGTTTTGCACAAATACATATAGCAAGATATTGCCAAATAAGGTTAAAGATGTTATACTGCGGTGTCGATAGTTCAAATTTTATAAGGAGGAAAAATGCAAACTATAGAAGAAACTGAGGTCGATGTTTTAATTGAAGCATTGGAGAATGATAATTTTGAACCAGACCCACAATTAACCCCAGAAATAGCAGAAATACTTGAATACTTTAGAGTGGCGGAGTCACTTACCTCTATAAGTTACGCACCTTTGGTTAGGAGCTTACCGGCTTATCTTTATAAATCTTTGAGAAAGTTTGTCGATACTTGGGAAATAGAAGAGGAAAAACACGGCAGAGTGCTGCAGCTCTATCTAGAAAAACATGGTTACTCAAAGTTGCGTAAACCGAGTGAAACTCTAACTTTGAGGTATAAGTTAAAAGTTCTACGGATGATCATTTTGTCTTGGCCACTCTGGTTTGTTTCAACAGGTGTGTATTTGATTGTTGGTAGCTTGAACGAAGCAACCACTTCGGCGGGATATTGGGCATTGATGAATCAAGCCAAAGCATATCCATTTTTGGTAAAAATTATCAGAGCAATACAAGAAGAAGAGACTTCTCATCTAAATTCGTATTCCGATGATGCTGAAAAGTTTTTGGTTGAGCCTTGGAAGAAACGGCTGGCTGAATATTTTTTACCTATTGTTTATTCGCCTATTGGTTCTGACCATGGCGACATGGCAAATTTGGTCCGGTTATTACTCAAGGATGGCAGAGGCGAAGGTTTTTACTCGCGACTTCGAAGCAATTTAGCAAAAGCAAACAGGACTTTACCTAATATAGGTAATCTTGTGTTGCATCCTATACAAAGAATTGATCTCGTTGCTTAATCAAAACAGCTCTAATTTATAGAGCTGTTTTTTTATTGACAAAGTTCTCTGTAACATTTGTAATGCATGTTACGATATATAGAGCAAAAGGATTAAATCAAGCAATTAAAACAATCCTTTTCGCATATATTATGAAATTCAAACAAAAATTGAGTGTTTTTTTTGCACTCGTAGCGATTTTGGTGGCTGGGGTGCCGCAAATAATTCAAAAAGCTAATGCCCAAGTAGTAAATTATCGAACAATTTTTTTTCCAGTCATTGGAAAAGTTTCTTACTATGATGATTTTGGAGCACCACGCGTTGGTCATACTCACGAAGGTAATGACTTAATGGGTAAAAAGAATTTACCTTTAGTTGCTGTTGTAGATGGCACAATTACTAATGTAAATTATCCAGAAGAATCTTGGGGTTATAGTGTCACTATCCGTGATAGTGATGGCTATCGCTACAATTATCTTCACATGAACAACGATAACCCTGGTACCGACGACGGGAAGGGTGATGGTATGAACGCTTACGCGCCCGACATTCAAGAAGGAAACAAAGTTGTTAAGGGTCAGTTGATTGGGTGGATGGGTGATAGCGGTAATGCAGAAGGCGCTACTGCTCATCTTCACTTTGAGATTAAGACCCCAGACGGAGTTTTCTTTAGTCCATACTCAAGTTTACAAGCTGCGACAAAAATTACTACTCCAGTAACTGACTATCCAGCTCAACAAAATGAAATTTTACCTTATGGTGATTTTAAGGGAGGCGCTAATGTTGCTTCCGGAAATGTTGATAGCGATTCAGTTGTCGAAATTGTTTCAGGCGCAGTAGCTGGCGGAGGACCGTTGGTTAAGGTGATGAAACGCGATGGCACAGTTAAAGCAGCTTGGTACGCTTACGCTGATACTTTTCGTGGTGGGGTTGATGTAGCAACAGGAGATATAGACAAAGATGGTCAAGACGAAATCATTACTGCAGCCGGCACTGGCGGCGGCCCGCACATTAAAATTTTTAAAAGTAATGGAACTTTGTTTAAAGAACTTATGGCCTATGATCCAAAATTTCACGGCGGAGTAAAAGTTGCGACTACTGATTTAGATAACGATGGAGCGATGGATATTATTACCGGACCAGGTCACGGTGGTGGGCCTGACGTCCGAGTTTTTTCTGGTACCACACTTGGTTTGATAAAAGAGTTCATGGCCTATGATCCAAAATTTCACGGCGGGATTGATGTTGCAGGAGTTCCAAAAAATACAACAGGTACTAGTCCAAGCGCTGTAAAGATTATTACTGCTCCTTTGGCTGGCGGTGGTCCTCATATAAAATTTTTTGACGCCAACGCGAATACTACAAAAGAATTTTTTGCCTACGCGGGTAATTTTAATTTAGGTTTGCGTATTAGTACTGGAGTTATAAATTCTGGGAGTTCTTCTTCGGACGTGCGTGTAGCGGTTATGCCGGCAACTGGCGGTGGTCCAAACTTAAAAACTTTTACACTTGTTGATGGCTCGCAGCGCTCAGATAGTTTCGTCGCTTTTGAAGAATGGTGGCGCGGAGGCTATGATGTAACTTTGATTGAAGGAAGTTTGTTAATTGCTTCTGTTGGCGGTCGACGAACTAGCTTGAGAATTACTAGTCCTAATTCTTCTAATAATAACGGTGGTAATGGCGGCGGCGGTTTTGGTGGAGGCTTTCCAAATTTTCCTGGAAACAGGTAAAATATCTATATAAAGATATACCAATGAAATTAAAATCAATATTAGGCTTTTTAATTGTTTTTTCAGTTGTTATAAGCGGTTTACAAACCGCTTTTTTGGCTAAACCTGCAGCAGCAGCTGATATTGCTCGCAGTATTGCTTTTCCGGTAATGGGCGGTGCGACATATCATAATGATTTTGGTGAACCACGCACAGGCGGCCGCAGTCACGAAGGTAATGATTTGCTTGCCGAAAAAATGCGTCCTTTGCTCGCAGCTGTAGACGGCACCGTTAGTTTCTTAACTGTGAACGAAGCTACCTGGGGTTGGAGTTTAACCATCGTTGATAGCGAAGGTTATAAATATAATTATCTTCATATCAATAACGACACGCCTGGTACTGATGACGGACAAGGTGGATACAACAATGCATTTTTTTCTGGAATTCAATTAGGGAGCCGAGTGATCAAAGGTCAGCAGATTGCCTTCTTAGGTGATAGTGGTAATGCCGAAACAACTGCGCCGCATCTTCATTTTGAAATTCGCGATCCTTTAACTGATGCTGCGATTAGTCCGTTTGCGAGTTTGCAAGCCGCGCCGGTTTTAACCCAACCAGTTATAAACCCAAATCCGACTATTAATATTGATCCGTATCCTACTCATCAACCACCAGTACCAAACCCTATTCCACCACCCTCAAGCGCAACTCCGAGTCAAATAATTCCTTACGGAGATTTTACCGGCGGTGCTAATGTAGCCAGTGGTAATTTTGATATTGATAGTGATCCAGAATTTGTAACCAGTGCCAGTTTTGGCGGCAACGGAACATCTAGTGTGAAAATTTTTGATAATAATGGCACGCAACTAAAAGAATTTTTAGCTTACGGTAATTTTACTGGTGGGGTGGATGTTGCGAGCGGGGATGTTGATGGTGATGGCGCGCAAGAAGTTATCACTGCGGCCGGAGTTGGTGGTGGTCCACACATTAAAGTTTTCAAACCGGACGGCAGCTTAATTTCGGAGTTCATGGCTTACTCGGCAAACTTTCATGGGGGAGTGCATATAGCTAGTGCTGATATAGACGGTGATGGCAAAGCCGAAATAATTACTTCACCGGCAGCTGGCGGCGGCCCTCACGTTAAAGTGTTTGATAAAACTGGTAAGGTTAAAACACAGTTGATGGCCTATAGCGCAAATTTTACTGGTGGTGTTGATGTTGCTGCTTTCGCACCTTCTGGAAGTTTTGCGGGAGGGTTTGTAACTTCGCCTCTAGCCGGTGGTGGTCCGCACATCAAAGTTTACAGCCCGACCGGAACAGTAGTGAATCAATTCATGGCTTACCCATCTAGTTTTACAGGTGGTGTACGAATCTCTGCCGGAAACTTTGTGCAGAACAACGGCAGCTTCGAAGTTGTCACTAGCCCCGCTAGTAATTCTTCTTCTAACACCAAAGTGTTTAAATTAGATGGTACGTTAATCAAAAGTTCCTATACGAGTTTTGAATCGGTCTGGACAGGTGGTAGTGACGTGGCCATTGTTGGCTCCGAAGTCTACATTGCCTCTAGTGGTGGTCGACAAACCGCTCTTAAAAAGGTAGTATTTTAGTATGGATAGTCAGAGTGATAACCTATTTCAAGTTTCTGTAAAAGGTTTACATTTTAATGACGCTGGTCAAGTCATGATGATTTTAGAAGGCGATGTATGGGATTTGCCAGGTGGTCGTATTCAAAAAGGCAAGCAGTTTATAGATTGCTTAAAGCGTGAGACTTTAGAAGAAACAGGAATTGAGTGCGAAGTTTTAGAAGCCCAACCATCTATTGTTTATCCGACAATAGATTTAGAAGGTCGGCCTCGAGTTATGGTATTTTTTAAAATCAAAATGAAGAGCTTTAATTTGATTCCTACAGCCGAAGCTCAAGAAATTAAATTTTTTAACAAAGATGAAATCTCAAAACTAAACATTTTTCCTCAAACAACACGTTTACCTGAATTTTTATAAAAAACCGCTCTACTCATAGAGCGGTTTTAAATTTGGTTAATTAGTGGTGCCGAATATGGTCAGTATAAAACTCCATATTGGCGTCAGTTTTTTTGTGAGGGTTGAAAATATTTTGCGGATCAAAAATGGTTTTGACCTGTTTGAATAAATCAAAAATTTTAGTCCCATACATGTGTTCCAAAAATGGTCCGCGTACTAAACCATCGTTATGCTCGCCAGTCATAGAACCTTTGTATTTTAAAACTAAATCAAATACTTCATTGCTAAACCATACTAATTGTTTGCGATGTTCGGGGATCTCCAAGTCAACTAAGGGAATAATATGAAAGTTAGCATCACCAGCATGTCCAGCTAAAGTAGAAATAAAATCTGGATACTTAGCCATTATTTTATTTAATTCCGGGATAAAGCTAGGGAGCTGATCTGGATGAACGATAATATCTTCTATAAACGGTGCACTAATTTTGCGTGCATTGTGTTTACGGAATAGGTTATAGCTTTCGCGGCGAATGGTCCAGTACTTTTGCGATTCTTCAAAATTTTTACTCAGCTTAACTTCTAGATTAAAATGTTCGCTAATATTGTGAGCAGCATTTTTAGCTTGCCGGTCAGCTTCTTCTTGGGTTGGCGCTGTAAACTCAGCTAGTAATACTAGTTGCGGTAAGTTATTGGTTAGGCTTTGCCAAATATCAGGTAAAAATTGTTTAAGCAATCTTAACTTCGAACCATGCATTCGCGGAATAATTTCACGCCAATACTTGATGGCTAATTTAAAAGTTTGATTATCAAACACTTCAAAGCTTTCAGGGACAAGTTCGTTTACATGGTTAACAATTTCTCCTAGTTTGCTCAAATCTCGTAGATAAAAAATTACTAACTGGCGACCGCGATCCAAAGGCACTAGTTTCCATTTGATTTTAGTCACAATTCCCAAAGTACCCTGTGAGCCAGTAATTAGCTTGGTCATGTCAAAAGTTTTACCATCCCAAACATCCCATAAATAATAACCTGAGGAATTTTTGGAAGTCGTTGGCTTAGCTTCCATAATGGCGCGATAATTATTTTGAATCAAGTTAAAAGTTTTTTTATAAACTTCACCTTCAAAATCAGTTTGTGCCATTTTAGCTTTGAGCTCGGCCTCAGTAAGAGGTTTAAATTTATATAAATTTCCATCAGCTAAAACCACGTCTAATTCTTGAACGTAATCTTTGGCCTGACCATATTTAAAAGTTTTTTCACCGCCGCAATTATTGCCCACCATACCGCCCATAGCGCACCACGCTTTGCTCGAGGGGTAGGCTGGCATAATTATGTTGCGCGCAATTAGTTTTGGTTCGAGGTCGGCAAACTTAACTCCGCTTTGCGTTTCCACAGAAGTATCAGTTAATTCAGAAATTAAGTTTAAATGTTCTGCCACATCTACGATCACAGAATCATTTATACTCCCGCCAGTCATGTCGGTCCCGCCAGCACGTACAGTTAGCGATAGGTTGGGGGAGTTGTTTTTTTCTTTAGCCACATATTCTACTAAAGTTTTTACATCTTGCGCGTCTTGAGGGCAAACCACAATCTTTGGGTGAATCTCAAAAATACTCGCATCGCGAGAATAGGTTTCTAGAGTTGGTTCGTCAGTTGTAATTTTGCCTTTAAATTTTTGTTTCAGCGTACTGAGGCTCATGCAGATATTATATCAAATTATTGACATTTAGACTTAGTCTTGATAACTTAGCTCATATATAGGAGGAAGTATGGAATTTAGGCATCTCGTTGTTGTCCGACCAGGTTCGTCAATTTTTGAATACGGGGATGAAGCTATTAGGGGAGTTTGGATGATCATTCATGTTCATCCTGATCATTTTACAGTAAATGAAGCAATTTTATTTGTTCGGCAAAAGACCGAGGAGTGGCAGAATATCAATGGCGGTCACCATGTAACGCCAATTTTGGCTACTGTTGTATTCCATCCAAAAAATGTGGAAAGAGGGGATATCATTAGGCTTAACATCGAGTGTCCTAAAAATGGTGGAGCTCAAATTCATAAATATGGTGATGAGGGCTTTGATGACTGGCTTATAGAGTTTGAAGCAGGTTTACAAGATGTTCATGACCAAATCTCAGCAGCCGAAGAGGCAGATAAAGCACTATAACAGTGCTTTTTTAATTTGACAAAATCTTAAAATATGCTATAATTAATAATAAGTGAATACTTGAGGCCTTTTATAGGAATAGGCGCAAAGTATTTTTTTATTTTCAAATATATTTTCGATATATGGCACCAAAGCATCGCAACAACCCAACCGAAGCCACCGAAACAAAAGTAGAGCAGTTAGCCAACCGCTTTACCAATTGGATTGGTTCAACTTCCTCTATAATCGTCCACACAATTTTATTTTTGGCGGCTTTTGCGTTTGTAGTTTTTGGTGTGCCTTTAAATACTGTGCTACTTGTGTTAACTACAGCAGTCTCTCTCGAAGCAATTTATTTGGCTTTATTTATTCAAATGACAGTTAACAAGAACACGCAGAGTTTGGCAGATGTGGAAGAAGATATCGAAGAAATCGCCGAAGACGTAGAAGGTATCGAAAAAGATATTGATGAAATTCAGGAAGACGTTGAAGGTATCGAAAAAGATATTGATGAAATTCAGGAAGACGTAGATGAGATTGAAAAAGATGACGAAGAAGATGATTTGCATGATGCCGCCACCATGAAATCTCTCAACGAGCTTCAGACTCATATCCAAAAAATTATGCAAGAAATTCAAACTATCAAGGAACAAAAAAAGTAATAGAAATAAAAATAACGCCAACAACTGTTGGCGTTTTATGTTCTCTTAAACTTCTTTATTCGTCTGTCCCACTGACAATGGTGATTTCACCAATTGTTGACCCAGGGTTCTGATGCATACCGGTAATTACTCCAAGCACGGTTTCTCCGTCTTCAGAATAAACGCATCCACCAGAAAGCCCAAAGTCCAGATATTGCATTGAGATAATTTTAGAATAATCCTTAACTTTGTCATTTTCATCAAAGACATCATTCATGATCTTTGCTGGTTGAACAATTTTGCGTTGATCACCTGGACTACCTACTGCAATAACGTTGGTCTTGTCCTGGAAATTGTTGAATCTCGGAAATTTTAATTTCCCTTTTTCGAATTCTGACCAAGTAGTGAGGATAATATAATCTTCATCAGTTGGGCTACGCCAAACCTCTTGAGCTTTTTGGCCGTTAATAGAGATTGTGCTGTTGTCCAAAATTGCGTCTGTGACCCCATGAAGACTGGTTAAAAAGAATCCTGGACTTATCTGGCAACCAGAACTGTAGTGCTTTTTTGTTCTTATGTCAGCAAATTTGGATAGCAGTTTTTTTGAAACATCATCTGATATGTCAAACCACGGCTTCGCAGTCATTCGTTGGTTTTCTAGCTTTTCATTGCTATTTTTTATCTGGTAAAAAAATACTGGTGTCGCAATTGCAAAGGCAAGAATCATGCCAATAATCATGTAAACAATTTTTGTTCTTGTTTTCATCTCGGTTCCTCCTGTTTTTCTTTATTTTACCACAATAGAAAAGCTGGGAATTATCTCCCAGCTATACGACTTTGTACTTAGGTATGGATTTTTGGTTATAGCTTAAAGCTTCTTCTCGGGTAAGAGGAAACGTTTTATAAGCAATCTTTTTTTCACATTCTAATTTTTTTAGGACGTCTGCAAGTCTGTGCCCAGAGATGTGAGTAACTTGTTTGTTGCTCTCAATCATCTTCTTGATTTCGAGATGACTTCTCCAGTCGTTTAGACAATCCAAAACTTCTTGTTCAGAAAATTTGGCTTTCTCCCTTTCTGCTAGTAGCAGTACAACTGCTACTATGATTACCACAATGATCACAGTAAGTTTATACCAATCTTCTGCTACCATTGCTAGACAAAGTATTCTCATAAATTGTTCCTCCTTAACCAGAAATACTATCGAATATATTGGGAAATGTCAACAGTGGTCTTACGCTTACTCCTTGCTGGCAATCTGTTGGCGCCAGAGTGCGGAGTAGAGTCCGTTTGAGTTTGCGAGCAATTCATCATGCGTACCTTGCTCTACTAACTTGCCTTTTTCTAAAACAAAAATAGTATCAGCGTGCATAATAGTTGATAGGCGGTGCGCAATTAAAATGCGGATTAAATCCGGATGAGTTTTTTCGATATCTTTGATCGTGTTGGTAATAGATTCTTCGGTAATAGAGTCAAGGCTTGATGTAGCTTCGTCAAAAATAAGAATATCAGGATCGCGGAGTAGGGCACGGGCAA
Source organism: uncultured Candidatus Saccharibacteria bacterium (assembly GCA_964453405.1). Classification (GTDB taxonomy): domain Bacteria; phylum Patescibacteriota; class Doudnabacteria; order UBA920; family UBA920; genus UBA920. Next base: position 12,692 of record CAYVOF010000022.1, read on the forward strand.
TAGCTAGGCGCTGTTTTTCACCGCCCGAAAGTTTAAGACCACCCTCACCAATTTTGGTGTCGAGGCCTTTATCACCGCGATCAATTAAAGTGTTGGCGCTGGCAGCAGTTAGAGCATCAATACATTCTTTGTCTGTTGCATTTGGGCGGACGAATAACAAGTTTTCGCGAATAGTTCCTGCGAATAATTGCGTGTCTTGGGCAACTAACCCAATGCGATTGCGTAAAGCGATCAAATCGATTTCTTCGCCTGAAAGATTGTTAAATTCCACAGTTCCTCTGGTTGGGTGATATAGACCGACCACTAATTTAACGGTAGTGCTTTTACCACTACCGCTTGGTCCTACAAAAGCTACGGTTTTACCAGCTTCGATGCTAAGGTTTACATTTTGCAAAGCTTCGTTACCTTCTGAGGATTGATAAGCAAAAGATACGTCTTTGAATGTAATAGTTTTGATGTCATTAATCGCTTTTGGATTAGCTGCGTGTTCTTCTTGAGGTTGGTCCAAAATTTGTTGCAGTTTTTCTAAGCTGGCTTTGGTTTCTTGGTAGGCAGTAGAAACATCACCTAACATAGATAATGGGTTAAAAATGAAGAACGAGTAAAATAGTAAACTAAAGAATTCACCCAAAGAAATTAATTTTGAATAGATTAACCACAGCATGAGCAGCATTAATGCCATACGGATGCCGTTAATTAAAGTACCTTGGATAAAACTGTATGTTCTAATCAAACGAACTTTTTTTAATTCAAGTCCGAGAATTTTTACATTAGTGTCGTTGAGGCGTTTGATCTCTTGACCTTCGAGTCCTAAGCTTTTTACCAATTCTACATTGCGAAGAGTTTCTGTAGTGCTTCCGGCTAAGCTTTGAGTTTCTGTAATAATTTCGGTTTGAGCAGTTTTAATTTTGCGTGTAATCCAAAAAGTAACTGCGCCGAGCGAAGGGATCATTAATAAATAAACTAAACCAATGCTCCAGTGTACAAAGAAGGCGTATGTTAAAACAAAGATAACACCGATCAAAGAAAAGAATAAAATGTTAATTGATACCTGAATCAATTTTTGCGAATCATTGCGTGCTGATTGCAACTTAGATAAAAATTCACCACTGCGCTGGTCTTCGAACACAGCGTAGGGGAGTGAGAACGAATGTGTGACGCTGTCGTTGTACATCTTGGCACCAAGACGCTGGGTGATAACGTTGGTGTAATAATCTTGAAAGCTTTTTGCCACGCGCGAAATAAAAGCCACACCCATAGTTGCGACGAGAAGTAACAAAATCCCTTGCACATAATCGTGGGCACTAAGTTCGTTAAAACGATTAACGTACTTGTCGATTATAATTCTAAAAATCTGAGGATCCAGTAACGAGAAAATTTGGTTAATCGCGGCTAAAACCAAAGCACCTGCAAGCAGACCTTTATAATTTTTTAAATAGTTCCAAAGTAGTTTCATAACGTGTTTATATTGACATTTTTAAAGCGGTAAGTTATTATATCAGGTATTCAAAATAGGAGGAAAAAGAATGTTAAGGAATTTTTTATGTTGGTTAGGTTTACATATATATGACCAAAATCCAATTTCAAAAGAATTTTTAAAGTCAGAAGGTCGCGATTTTTTATTTTTTACATCGGCTATCCAAAAAGGTGTTTCTAAATGTACCAACACATCCTGCTTAGTGGAATCCAAGGTGTACCGAACTGGTATGTGCGGTAGTGGTGGAAATGCAGGTAGGTGGAGAAAGCTAGACGCAAAAGTTGAAAAATATATCGATTCTTTACCAGTACTGTAATTTACAAAAGAGGTTAAACCTCTTTTTTATTTTGTTTTATTTTCTTGAGACAATGATCATTAATTTATTGTCTAAATTTACTGCGTGAGGATCTGGTTCCCAATTACCTACAGCGCTTTTTACAGTGGAGTAGTCGTATTTATAATTATAGCCTTTTCTGGTGCCTGGGTCGTTAGTGATGATTTGGGTAGCATTATAACCTGTGACAACAAACATGTGATAAATAGGCCCTGGTTGCTTAAAATTGGGATTCTTAAGCAGTTGGCCGTTGGCTGGCAATATAATCATCCTTTTGCCCCCACCAAGGACTTTTTTGAGCTTGCTCACGTTATAAGGCACGACTTCGGTATCAAGGTTATACACTTCTTCAATCATGCGCGCGGCTTCATAAGTATTGATACTAAGATGATAGCCGAGGTTGTCATTTTCCCAGTCAGTAAGTTTAGTAATTTCGGATTCAACGAAGGAGGGATCAAGTTTAGAATAATATTGGTCAGGTGGGTTTTCTGTAGAGATATATTCTGGAGAAATGTCGACTTGTTCGCCGGTGTTTGTATCTTGTGCTTTAAGGGCAGCTGCAACCATAATCGCTGATGCTTCTTCGCAAGCTTCGTTATGAAGTTCATCCCAATTTGCAGTTGGAGCTTGCGGAGTGAATGGTACAGTTGTCCAAGACTCTGGTCTGGGGGTAAGCGTGTCCTCTTCTTTTTCGTATTGCGCGATGCGTTCTGCTTTTGTGTCGCCAGTTACAGGTGGTGTCTGAGCTTGTGGGCTTGGTGCAGGAATATTTTTGGATGGATTTTGTTCAGTGAGTTTTTCTTTTACTCTGTACAAATTTTTGTTCACTATATAACCAACCAAAAATAACAGAATAATCGAAATAATTATCAGCGGCCATTTAGGAGGAGAAGTTTTTTGCTGTTTGCTTTGTCGAGGCATGGTTTATAAAATGTCTGACTTCTTAATGTGTACGAACGCTCCGGCACTGAGAGAGGCCGGCATTGTGTACTTGTTAATACGCACGCGTCTGAGATTAATAACCCCTAAACCTACGGCCGAGAACATTCGACGCACTTGGCGTTTTTTACCTTCGTGAATTGTAATGTAAACTTTTCCCGAACGAACTTTAATTTTTGCCTCGCTGGTTAATCCGGTAGGTAAGTCCACACCGCTTTTTAAATGCTCCAGCTGCCCGGGTTTTGGTATGACATCTGTAATGACTTCGTATTCTTTTTCGTGTTCGTATTTAGGGTGAGCAAGTTGTTCGGTGAGATCGCCGTCGTTGGTTAAAATTAACAGCCCTTCGGTTTCGTAATCTAGGCGACCAACATTGTGAACCAGTCCGCGAATTTCTTCTGGCAACAAAGAGAATACAGTTTTTCGGCCTTGGGGGTCGCGTTTGCTTACTACTACACCGCGAGGTTTGTTCATGGCGATATAAATTTTATCTCCACGTGGTTTTACGAGTTTTCCGTAAATTTTAACTTCGTCTGTATCAGGATTAACTTTGTCGCCAAGCTTGGCGCGGCGGCCATTTATGGATACTTGGCCAGATTTAATAAACTCCTCGGCCTTACGGCGAGAAGCAACCCCAGCTTCACTAATATATTTTTGT
>CAYVOF010000023.1:0-15816 GCA_964453405.1 uncultured Candidatus Saccharibacteria bacterium
AGCTCCATTTGCTGGGACTTACACATGGTGGCGCTTAGTTGGGTTATTGATGATTGTCGGTGCTTTGCTCTGGATGGGCGGATTCTTGAATTTTGGCACTGCCAATATTGTTATTCCTGAATAATTAGCAGCCATTGATTTTTCTGAGCTTTTTTGCTAAACTGATTTGGTATTTACAGTAGACACGGGCGTATAGCTCAGTTGGTTAGAGCGCGTCACTGATAATGACGAGGTCCCAAGTTCGAATCTTGGTACGCCCACCATTTAAAAAACACCTGCCAGCGGCAAGGTGTTTTTTATTTTATACAATAAGGAGCATAGCTATGAGCATGGCTACAAAAGATGTGTTAGCCACTAAGCTCAAATGTTGAACGTGTCTTTTAACGGCGATAGATATCAACAACGCAGTTAGTAATCCGGCGAGGATTAACATCAAAGTTTTTTGTTCCCAAATTTTTGGATTGAACGATGTGCCGAATACTGTAATTTGCGCACCTTCGACATTACCATTTGTTGAATTCAAATTATGACTAAACTCTGCGACTGACTGCTGATGCATTTTGCCATTAATATCTGCGACTTGAACAATCAAATTTGTATTTGGCCCTAAAGCAGAAGCTGGGATAGCTGCTGACCACAAGCCGTTTCCTAGTGGGTCGAGCATAGTACTGCTAGTGCCATAGAAAGCTAAAGCTTTAACTGCGTTAGCTGTGGCCTGAACTTCTAAGTATAATTTATCACCCTGCATAGCAGTTTTGGTTTCGATGATATTGATAGGCACTTCGACTTCGGTCGGCGCTACCGGCGCAGCAGTCTGGACAATAGGTTGTTGTGCCACAGGCTGAGGTTCGGCAGGTTGCGACGCAGGTTGTGTAGTAGATTGTGGTGCCGCTGGTGTAGTGACTACCGGAGCTGGTGAAGCAGGAGCAGTTTTTGACGCGACTTGAGTCGGAGTATCTTTTATTGTCACTGGAGCATTTAGAGGTGTACCAAACATTTGGACCACTATGATAGTCTGGTGGTTATCATACGTACCTTGAGCAATACCAATTCCAATTTGAGTAAAGTTTTTGTTCATAATGTTCGCACGATGTCCCGGACTGTTCATCCAAGCGGTTTGAACACTACTCGCATCAGTATAATCAATGGCTAGATTTTCACCAGCAGTGCTATAGCTATAACCAACTGCTTTAATAAAACTCCATGGTGTAGCTCCATCAGGAGTATTGTGAGAAAAATATTGTCGAGCAAGCATATCTTTAGCTTTGTTATCAGCAGCCTTAGATAATAAACTACTGGTAGTGAGTTCCGGTAAACCACCTTCAACACGAGCGCTGTTAGCCAAGCTCACAATTGTTTCATTAGTAATAGCCGCAGCTAAAGTAGTAGAGGCAGGAGTTAATACAATAAACGAAATACTAGCCACTTTAATACTGACTACTAAAATCGAAAACAAAGCCAATAAACGATGGCTTAGAATATGGGGGTGATAGTTATTCCGTTCATGAGGAATAACATGGTCATGGATGGACCGTGCAATTTTTTTAAAAGTAGGAAACTCCAAAGCGCCGAACGGCTCGGAGATGTCGAGGTGACCAACAAGATTATTCATTTGTATTTTGATTTTTGTTTCGATAACTTAGTTGATTTTGAACCAAGTCATTGATTTAACTAATATAAGTATAGCATAATTCCCAAAAAAAATCAACCTCCTTTTTATAATAAATTTGGAGGTTGATTTTATAACACTACTAATTATTTCTTGGTCGTAGTCGCCTTCTTTGTGGTTACTGGCAGAGTAGGCTTTTCTGGGTGATTAACCTGGATGCCGACATCTGCGAAATCATATTGATTCATGTCAGAAATTGCAATGTAGCTTACTAATGAAACACCAGAAACAACTAAGAATACGATTGTCCAAATGAACCAACGGTTATCAGACAAGTTACTTGACGCTTTTGCCATATAGATATGTTACTTATTTAATAATATTATAACACAATATTTTTGTGGCTATTTTAGCTTGAGCAATAATGCCATTACGGCAACACCAATTACGAAACTGATTATCTGCCAAAAGGATTTAATTGGTGATTTTTCTTTATGTAATTCGGGGATGATATCTGACATTGATAGATAGATAAAGCTTGCTCCGGCAAAGGATAATAACAACTGCGGCGCTTCGATTTGCTTAGCAAATATTAGTACTATCAATGCTCCGAGCACAGAAGTCAACGCCGAAACAAAGTTATACAGCAAAGCCTTGCCTTTAGTCCATCCACCATGGATCAAAATAGCGAACTGACCAATTTCTTGAGGAATCTCGTGCAACACAACAGCAATAGTAGCAGCTATACCTAACGGCACGCTCACAATAAAGCTAGCAGCAATTACTAACCCATCAATAAAGTTGTGTAGTGAATCCCCCACCATACTGATGTAAACCAGAGAGTGAACAGACTCATTATGGTCACCATCATGATTATGGTTCCATAAAATATATTTTTCTAACAGAAAGAAAACGACTATACCAATTAAAAAATACAAACCAACCATCGGAGTAAAACCCCCGCTCTCACTAATCTCTGGTATAACATGAATAAACACATCACCCAAAAGCGCACCTGCAGAAAAACTTACTAAATAGTGTAAGATCTTTTTCAGGAAATTTTGTTTTATTCCCAGAGCCACAATGCCGATCAACGACACCACACTGACAATAAGAACACTGACTAAAGTATAAAGATATATTTGTGCCATAAAAGCAGTTCAACAATACAATTAATTTTACCTCCCTATTATAGCTGTTATACGACTAATAAAAAAGAGGTGTGTCAAAGATAAATAAACACACCCCAAAAAAAGCGCAACAACTACCTCTACCTAACCAACCCAATCTCACCATAGTAAGTTGGATCGAACCCATAAGAGCACTGTTCGCTAGGATCGACTCTCAATCCTGTAATCACTCCGGACCATTTATTATTAGTTGTAGTATTTACGTAGCCATTAAACGGCCCAGTGGAAGATCCAAAAATACTCGGAAAGTAAAGAAGTGTTTTGCTTTCGTCAAAATATGGTTCAGCGATGGTGGTAAAATAAATTTTACCATAGCTGGATGGGCACACATTATACAAGTCTAAATAAATGCGGGAATAATCACTGGCCTCTGCAGCAATAGAGCTACTACATGGCCGTGACAAACCACAATTAGATACGCCGCCTCGGCGGATATACGGATCAAAGTCGCCGTCCATCCATAAAGCGTTGCCTGACACCGCCCAGGACCGAAAATTAAACAGGTCCCATAGCTCACGGTTCCCATCTTGAGCAAACTTCCATTTATAACCAGCTTGCAATAATATCATTGGATTATAAGTCCGATTTAGCACACTGGCGTCGTCGTCTCGATAGTTAAGCAGGCTTCGATTTGGAAAGTAAGGCTCAGGATTACCATCGTCTTTATCAATTTGATAATGAAGATGGGACCCTGTTGAATTACCCCGACAAGCGTCGCGACTACCCCCGCCACTTCTTCCTATCACAGTACCAGACTGAACATACTCGCCATTACTCACCCTCGCATCAGATATATCTGGCCGAAAACTAAGATGAGCAAAAACCTGATAGATATTCTCCCAAGGTCGCAATGGATGACTAGACCGAATTACAATTAGTCCACCCCATGATGCATCGCAGCGAGAAATCATCACAGTGCCACCAATCGGAGTGCGGACCTCTGTCCCAGATGGTATTGCAATATCAACACCAGGATGACGACCACAACCCTCACCGCGGCAACCACTCATATAACCATCATCCTGATTGTCTCTATATAAAGTTGTGTAGCGACTTGAACCGGTGTAAGGACTACCGGTATAGGTGCCATTATAATCTGCCACAGATGCTACGGGTTTACCAGTTTGAGCATGTACTTGGCCTGCTGTCCCAAACAACACCAAACACATTAAACTCACCATGACTAAACTTACTACTGATTTGATTTTCATATTATTCTCCTCTTTTAAATTTTGATTAGCTATTAAGCTAATATGATTATAAAAAATCAGGGTTCAAGCCCTGATTAAGTTTTTATCAAATTATGGTCAAGTCGCTAATATAAAACCAAAGAAAAAATATTTGGCTTTATTAAAAAACTACTTGCATCTTAATACGCAAGTAGTTTTACCATTTTATTTATTCGCCTGTGGCTGGTGGTGTAGTGACCGGCTGACTAGGTTCATTATTAACCAGAGGGGCGAGTTCAATAATTTTATTGTCAGAAGGTCGGTACAAAATCGCTTTCTTGGCACCGTAATAAATTAGAACTTTGTCACCGAGTTGAGCATTAGCAAAAAATTCTTGGCCGGCTAGTTTATCTAAATCCGAAACCGTTGCGATAGTGGGTTCTTCATCTTTCGGTAACACGATTAACTGCCCTACTTTACCAATTAACTCTTGGCTTTGTTTTTTTGCTTCTGCTTGGGGATCAGCTTGCTGCTGATGCAATTGGTTTTCAATTTTCTTAAGCTTGCTCTGGGTGTAAACATTCCAGCCTGACAAAATAATGATTACTAAAATCACCGCTGAGGCAATATATACCCACTTACGTGAGTAGTCTCGGTCAGTGGTTTTTATATCCATGGTAATAGTTGGAGTGTTTATAATTTTCTTTTGATCTGACATATTTTTATTCGGTTGGGGTTGAATCGCCTGCTACCTGACCGTCATTAGTACTACCATCACCGGAACTGCCTTCTGGTATTATACCAGAACCGTCGCCTGATCCAGATGAATCACCTGAAGAGAAGTTAGGAGCTGGCGGAGTAATAGTAGACGGATCAATGCTAGTAAACACATTGGCATTCTTTACAGCAAATGCGGTCCAGCTAAAACGCAAATCTTTGCTAGCATTATGGTTCAAGACAATTGTAAATCCTCGAGCAGTCTTATTGGTTATTACATAACTAACACCTTCACCTAAGAAGGCCTGAGCATCAGCGATAGCTTGCTGCTTGAGAACTTCTAACGCAGCTGGGTCTGTAACTTGAGAGAAGTCACTGCTTTGTTCGAAGCTAATAGTTGTACCAACAATCGGCTGTACTAAATAGGTATTAGCAAATGTAATATCTACCGAACTGGCACCGGTTTTGATAACTGCAAAGCCAGCTGTGTCTTGATTTAGGTATGGAGTGCCAATAAATTCTATGTCGCTTTGGAAGGTTAGTAAGCCACCAAGTGAACCTATAGTGTCGACTGTTAGACCACCTCTAAATACTGTGGAGGATTCTACATTAATACCGCCGCCGCTAGCCGCTGCTGCAAAACTATTTGCACGAAGCGCGTTAGTAGTAACGTTTGGAGTAACAATTTCGCCGTTGGCGATTACGACATCGGTGTTAATCTGTGACAGATTATTAGAATTCAAGTTTGGAAGCTTTGCCATTAAGCTAGCCAAGATATCAAATGAAGTTAGTTCGGTTTGAGCAAGGTCAGTGTAGTTAAACACTAAGCCAGGTATTTCATTTTCAATTGCGACACCATTATAATGAGTTGGTTTAATAAAGGTACTAATGGTGCCAATACTAGTGGAACCAAGCGTGCCAGTAAATCCTTCTAGTGCTTGACCAACTACCGGCCCCGCTTTAGAGGCTCGCATAGCTGCTCCAGGAACTGTTGCCGAAACAGTTAAAAAGTCTCCTGGCTCAATTACACCATTTTCGGTTGTTACTTTAACTGGCACACGGCCGGCGAGTGCAATTGGATAAAGCTTTGAATCTGTATAAGCATTACCTCCTGAACCAAGCAATATACCTGGTTTGGTACTTACCACACCTATAGATTTATGGCTGGAGTTGAGTTCAGAACGCTTGATATGGTCTACATAACCATCGTCAACCATAACCACTTCACCAGGGACAAGCGAGAAATCTTTAGAAGGGTAATTTTCTGCTAAATCAACATTTTGCACACTAGTGTTGTCTGCGTGAATAGTTCCCGCTGAATACGCCGTGGTTTGACAGTTACCACCAGAACCGACACAAAAAGAGCCATCAGGAATATAGGTATGGTTATCAGTTACCACTAAATCCAAAATATTATGAGTGGTAAAACCAATAATGTTAGAGCCGACTGAATACATCCCGGACGTAGAATCGCTGGCAAAAGAGAATGTTGGTGTTCCTGTTGCACCAGGACCACCTAGAAAAAGACCATCTCCCCCGACAATTTGCCCTATCCCTCCTCCAAGTTGAACATTACTTCCAATGTTCATAGATCCATTTACTGTCACGGTTGTCGCAGCATTAAAAACTACTTCGCTAGTGTTACTATCCCCAAAATTAAAGATACTACCTGCGATGGTTTGCTTAATACTATTATCGGTAAAATAAGTGGAGCCATTTCCTGCAACAATCCCATCGATAAAGTAACCTCTACCAAAACGGTTAGCTAGTGTATTTGCTGTATTAGTGCCACCTAGTTCTGGAATATGAATTTCTTCCACAATACTACTGTTAGCCCAGGTTAGAGCTGGTGAAATAGTTAAAACATGAGTGGCTTTTGATATGATTTTAGCATAACAAGGGTTTACTCCGGTACCACCGCAATTTGCAGATGTTATTTTGACATAATTACCTGCATCAAAATCAGCGCCGTTGGTTACTGTGAGTGATGTAGAAACCGTGCCAGCACCATTTGCCGTACTAGAGCCATTTAATGTTGAAAATCCGCTGTATATATCGCCGCTAGAATTGATACTTAAATAAGAAGAAATACCTGATCCGATCGATAAAATATCCGCTGGGGAGGTAGTACCAATCCCGACATTACCTGCTGCGAAGATTGCCGCATAATTATTAGTTCCACCAGAAGCAGTAAAATAGCCGGCAATATTATTGGTGCCTGTAGTCGCATTAAAATAGCCGGCATAATTTGTAGAAGAAGTACCACTATGGGTATTAGAGACTTGAGCACCATAGGTTGTTTGGGTAGAAGTCGCGTTTGCTCCTGCAGTTGCGATATTTAAGACTGTTTGTGTATTAGAAGCTGCTGCCGTACCTGAGACTTGGAGATCTACCAACTTACCAGAAGTTAATGAGCTCGACGCAAAATAAATACCAGTACCACTAGTTAATGAGTTCGCATTTACCGCCATCACTGATGATGTTCCTGTTTGGGTTGTATTTGCAGAAGTCAAAGAAAACGTTCCAGCTGATTGTATGTAATTACCAGAAGAAGTTATACCAACCACAGCAGCAATTGCACCAGAGGAATTGACCTGAAATAAATCACCAGAACCAACTGTAAAAAGTGCGGCTGGTGATGTATCACCAATACCAACATTACCAGCATTATTGATTAGCATCCAAGTACTAAACGTTGATGCATCTGTATACTTTCCAAAAGCTATGACCGCATTACTACCAACACTAGATGTAAATAGTCTTAGTGCTGCACCCACTCCATACCCAGCCGCTCCACCAGTAACTTGCTCCATTCCAAAATAATCCCCTGCACTACCCCAATCTTTTACAATACCCCGTGCTGTATTACCAGCAAATTGTATAGGTCCAGCAAAATATGCTGAGTAGTTTGAGTCTGCACCTGACAAGGCTTCGACATAAAGTCCGATATTCGATGAAGTGGCATTAGTGTTATAAGTACCATTAGCAATATATACCCCGTATCCGTTAACAGTTCCAGTAGAGTTTATTGAGGCACTGGGTTTAATGTAAGCACCATAGACATTAGTTGTACCGCCAGTCGAAGCCGCTGCGGAAGCTGGTTGCAATCTAATTCCATACACATTTCTTGTTCCACTACTAATAGCTCCGCTAGTTGTTGTGGCCACGTCAGTTCCAATTATAGTATCGGCTGTTGTAGATGAAGTGGATAAAGTAATATTTTGTCCTACTGCAGTTTTTGCTGCATTGCTTGACAATGCAATAGTGGTGTAATCTCCATAAATTGTATTCGCCAGGGTTGTAGCATCAGCAACGGTCGTGTAATTAGCATAGGCCGTATCCGCATTAGACGTATTAGCATTGGTAAAAGAATTATACAAACCATATGCCGTACCAGAAACTGTTGATGTAGTGGTCGTACCAGTTAAAGACAATAAACTTGCTGCGTTAGCAATGGTTACATTGGTAATACTTTGATTGGCAGTAAATGCATTGCTTTGATTTAAATATGCTACATTACTCAAAGTTCCAGCAGTATTAATTGAAGTGCCGTTAAGTTGTAAAGCAGTTGTCGCATTAATAGTTGGCGAGGTTACAGATGTGCCCACTGTAATAGCAGCACTAAATGATGGCGCACCTGCATTAGCCACAAGTACGGTATTAACCCCGCCTTGAGCAGTTACTTGTACAGCGGAAGTGGTGTTGCCATATAACACCCCATTACTAGTAAAAGTAGTTGCCCCTGTTCCACCATTGCCCACTGCTAAGGTTCCAGCCACTTCTGCAGTACCTAAATCGACAGCGGTTGTAGTAGAACCACTACCACTAAAAAGAGAAGCGGTTAGAGTATCAGATACATAAGCATCGGCAAGTGCAGTAGCATTCCAAGTACCTGTAGTAATAACACCTGTATCAGCAGTTACCACTAAACCATTGTACCCAGTGGCACCGGTGATAGCACCGCTGGAAGAAATATCAATATTACTAGTTTGTAAACTAAAAGTACCTAAGCCGCCACCAATGGTTACTAAGCCGGTAGAGCTCCCTGTTCCGATATTAACCGCAAAATTAGAAGAAGCATTCAAATTCACCGTTGCTCCAGCAGATGTAATACCCACAGCACCTGTAATCGTACCACTGGCATCAACTTTAAAACCCGAAGAAGTACCCACAGAAAACAGAGCAGTCGGAGAGCTAGTTCCTATTCCAACATTAGCACCAGCGGCGGTAAGTAAGGCATAGTTATTAACTCCACCAGACGCATCGATATACATACCAACGTTTGTATTACTTACACCCAATCTTGTATTAGAAATATGAGCACCATATGTTGTTTGTGCTCCAGTTACTGAGCCACTTAAAGCGATTGCTAGCCCTTTATGCCCAGTTAAAGCAGCTGAACCACCAGATGTCAAAGATAATAAGGTACCTGTGGTAACTCCTGTGCTACCAATAGTAGCTAAAGTCCCAGTGGTGGCACTGTTAGCAGTTAGATTTAATAAGCCTGTACCTGTGTAGGCAACAGAGTTAGTAATAGCTAAGTCTGCACCAGATGTGTTACTTGTAGCAATAGTGGTGCTACCTGTAGCGCCTACATCAAAGTTGGTAAAGTCGATCACACCAGTGGTTCCTAAAATTGTATTAGCGCCGATGTTAATCGCATTTGCAATTTCTGCATCACTTACATCAATTGCGTCGGTTAATGCTCCAGCGGTTTGAATGGTTAAGCCATTGGCAACATTTAATACCGTATCAAGATCTTCAAGTAATAATAGTTGGTTAGGAGAAGAAAGGATACTACTATCTAATCTGGTAATCGATACAGTAGAAGTAGAATCTGCAGCTATTTGAATATCTAAGTTGCTATCAGTAGCAGTGTTAGCTAAAACAATGTCAATATCTCTAGCGCTTGTGGTAGTAATACTGCTTCCTGATGTAGCGTTGTAAGCATCTTGAAGCGTGATAGAAGTATCAGTGTTAAAACTAGTACAAGTATTGGTGGTGTCTGCCAAAGCCGAGATAGCTGAGCCTGCACTACACGCAGCTGGATAGTTATTTAGAGCATCCCAGTGAATCGAAGACCCAGAGCCTAATGTCAGAGTATCAGAAACATAAGTATCAACTAAAGCAGTACCGTTCCAAGTTCCAGAAGTAACAGTACCGTTATTAGCTGTAACGACTAAGCCATTGTAACTCGTCGCACCAGTGATGGCTCCAGCAACAGCAACGGAACCAGTAAAGTTAGCACTGGAAGAAATTGTTTGACCATTGATTAAACCGGAAGTAATCGTTCCGATGTTTGTTAAGTTACCCGACGAGTCAATTCGAGTTACTCCTGCTGTTTGCAATGCGGTTGTCGCATTAATAGTTGGCGAGGTTACAGATGTGCCCACTGTAATAGCAGCACTAAATGATGGAGCTCCGCTATTAGCCACAAGTACGGTATTAGCCCCGCCTTGAGCAGTAGCTTGGATTGCAGAAGTAGAGTTACCATACAATACGCCGTTACTTGTAAATGTACTTGCGCCAGTTCCGCCATCATCAACAGTTAAATCTGTGATACCAGTGATAGACCCGCCAGTGATTGAAACATTATTAGAGTTTTGAGTAGCAATACTACCTAAGCCTAAGTTAGTGCGCGCAGTTCCCGCATTGGCCAAGTCAGATAAATTATTTGCTGCTTGAAGATATATAGAGCCAAGAGTTCCACTATAATTGCTAGATGTTAAAATGGTGCCACTAGTACCAGAAAGTGTGTAAGTGGCATCAGCTGCTAAATCCCCTACATCAAGTGAGCCATAGAAGGTAGCGCCAGCTGATTCAAGAATACTTAATTCGCTTGATGCATTGTTTAATGTAATATCAAAAGCACCGGTTTGATTCCAATTACCAGTTAGTACGCCTAACGCAATTGTCGGAGCACCACCTTCGGTACTGGATGATCCACTAATACCATTACCCGCCCCGATAGTTGCAACATAGTTGCCACTAGTGTGTGTACCCAAAGTAATTAAATCAGTTAAAGATGTTGCGCCCGTACCTCCACTACCTACTCCCAAAGTCCCCGCAACTTCTGCCGTACCTAAATCTACTGCATTAGTAGTAGAGCCACTTCCAATAAAAATGGATGAGGTTAAAGTATTAGAAACGTAAGAGTCGGTTAATTCATCAGCGTTCCAAGTTCCAGCGGTGATGACGCCAGAATTGGCAGTGATCACCAACCCATTAAGTGATGCAGCGTTAGTAATAGTATTGCTGTTCAAATTTAAAGTAGAGGAAGAAAAATTATATTCATCTGTGCCGTTAACTGCGACATTAAAAGTTTTTCCTGTTAATACGTTTGTAGTTAAGTCACCGGAGTTGTCAGTATAGAAAGCAATCACTGTTCCAGCAGGTGCGCTACCGGCTGCAGTTCTAAATTCTAAATTCAATGCATCTTGCAAAGCAAAACCATCTGCATCAATTGCAGAGGTCCACGGAGTCTGACTACCACCACCACCAAGACCACAAGCTGCAGCTGCCACAGATAGTACACCATCATTATCAGTTTGCACACAGCGAGTTCCGTTACCTGCTAAGTCAGATAAAGTTGTAGCACCAGAAGAAGTGATGTCAGTTGCAGTGATTCCGCCATTGGCAGAAAGTTGTCCAGTTAATGTTGTTGTGCCAATTACCGTAAGCGAAGTATTAATTCTCGCTACATTGGTAGTAAAATTTTGGGAAGATAGATCGGTAGCTGCAAATAAAGTTGCGCCGTTAAAATTTTGAACAGGATTTGGTTGAACAATCCCCCCTGGGACAAACACTGATGGAATTGCAGGAGGAGCACCATTTTGAATTGGTGAGTATGGAGCCATCGATCCATTTCCAGCATCACCCTTAGGTCCTTGAATACCCTGAGCACCACTTGCACCACGGAAGGTAGCTTGGATCATAGCAAGGTTTAAATAATCACGGACAATAGCCTTGACCCGCTCTTCATTTGGACCAAGTTTTGTCAAAGCTAAATTAGCCTTAGTCTGAGCTGCTAGTACACGGCCTTGTTCACTACTATCAGAAACTGCAAAAGTTGGCACCAATGAGGTTGATAGAGTTGGATCACTATAATCATTTCTGAGATATTTATCCAAATCACCAACAACAGCGATAAACGAATTAGTAGCAGAATTAACTAATTTGTTATTTGTAGATTGTAATGGGTTGATTATATTTTCTTTAACTAGACGATCGGCAATTGAAACAAGTGCTCTTGGTGTCACACCTTCCATTACATAGGGAGTGAAGTCAATTTGAGCTAATTGTTTTGACATTTGTCCTGGGTTAGATCCAGCTACAGAAGCTAAAACAAACAAAAATACCGCTACCCATGCTGTCACAAAAACCCGACCCAATCCAAGATTGAGTAACTTCTTACTTTTTGGAGCTTTTTCTCGGATCAGAATCTCGGATGGAATCTCGGATGGAGTATTTGAGGGAGATTCGACTATTTGAGGTGATACAGCATTGTTTGATGTTGAGGTAGGTACTAAAGCAGGAATATGCTGGGCCACACTGATTCCCTTTACACCTTGCTCTTCCATATACAATAAAACCGCCTCACGCGTAGTGAGCCAGTTACGGCCAATCTTAGTGGCCTTAAGGTGTCCGGTGCGAGCTCGGAGGCTTAAATACTCAGCAGAATACGGTGTGTATTTAGCTGCTTCCGAGATAGAAATCAAGTCGCCAGACAGAATAAAAGCTTTTCGCTCTTGCTCTGACATATTTAAATAGTTTTTGTTTTTGTTTCGAAACAAGATTCTGCTATTTTTGCAAAAACCCTGTATTTTTTATGGGTCGTATTGGCTATCCGATACGATATCTAGCGCTATTATAGCAGCTCTGACTCAAAAAGTCAACGGTTTTTGAGTCCGCAAGCCTAAATGAATCGCACTTATGCAACAAAATAAAAAATACCTTTTAGAAATAAAAGGTGTTAGAAAACTAATCCTTCAGACCAAACCCTACCGAGAATAAATATCGACAACCTTTTTTGATCTTGGTTACCGAATGAGCTTTATCCGACCTAAAGAAATTAATTCTCCACCAGACAAAAATCGGATGCTCACATTTGAGCTCTCCCCCCAGTTCAGGCTTCCACAATATAAGATTAAACCTATAATGCCGGTACCCTGGAACAGGGTCGGTATGTTCTGGGACTAATGATCCCTTAGTATACCTTAAGAAGTAGCAGTCGCAAGGCAAAAATTTCTTATCTCGGATAAAAAGAATGAATTTCTCGTATCCGCTTTTTTGCCTACCTTGAATCCAGGTAAACCATGGAGGGTCTTCTCCACTCTCTACGATCTTAGCCATTCTACTTAACCCCCCTTAATTTGCTTATAGACCGCTTGAGGTTTTCCCTAGCAGTTCGCTCATAAAGCTCAAAAAAGAAGTCAGTCGAATATATTCTAGGTCGATTTAAAAATTGTTCCAAAATCTTGCTTCGTTCTCGGACATAGAGCAACTCATCGACCCATTCATACTCCATTCGAATATCAAGCTCGTATTGATCAAATACTTCAAGTGATTCACCCAAAATTGCAAGATCAATATCAACTATATATTTTTCATCTTCCCGCTTAGGAAGATAATTATGAATAGTAGACATTATAAGACGGCGACTATTCACTATGAATGATTTTGGTAGACGAGCTTCTATTGCCTCTTGTTCGGCGTGATCTGCACTCACGACTTCGTTATCGTGCCGACGAGTATTGTATTCCCAATCATGATTCCAAAAACCATATTCAATACAGTCTCTGTTGGGAATACTAAATGGAACTAAATCCAACTTACTAAAACCGTGACGCAGATGCGGAACAACATGATAACGACGATGAGCTTCCGAATATTTATCAACGATCTTGTTAAAAACTTTTGTGGCGTTAGTTGTCGCGCCAATATCATTCCAGAGATTAATAAACCTCCAGTGCAAGTCATTATTTTTTTCCATTGATTTTCTCCTGCATCTTTTTTAAGACTGCCTTAGGTAAATACTTACGCAGTTTCTTTCGTCCCCTCTTATTCCGTGCCATAAGTTTGATCTTTGTCGAACTTACTTGTGATAACTCATGAATCGGCATAACAAACCAGTGTCTGATTTGCGGATTAATTTCTGAGTGGAATAAATAAATTTCCTGTTCAAAATTAAAATCAGTATTATTTCTTATTCCACGAATTAAATCCAGCACACCACGTTCTTCTGCATAGTCGATTACATATGCACCATCAGGAAGTAGAACGACTTCAAACTTTTTATTCTTCCTTTGTTTGCCAAATTCTTTTCGCAACATTTCGCGGACCGCAGAACTAATCATTTTTAGACGTTCCCTAGGACTGAACATAGGCGTCTTAGCATCATTCACAGCGATCAAAACAATAACATGATCAAATAATACAAAAGCTTGCTTGAGTGCGGCCATATGACCATTAGTAAACGGATCAAACGATCCGGCATAAATTGCTGTTTTCATAATTCCTCCGAAACACATTTTTTCTGACTCTATAATATACTCCAAAATTATAGTGCTGTAAAGGTAGGGGAAATAAAAAAAGAGCTGGTCAGGCTCAAGAAATTTTTTTACTCCTCCTCAGAGGGAGTGGGAGTGACCTTTTTGTCCGGCTTATTACCGCTGCGTGATTTTATAAATCGCAGCGTGTCCTTAATAGACTTACTAAGCCTACCCTGCCAGTATGCTCGATCATCGTTAGTACCGATCTGCGAGCTAACACTATCGCCAGCATTGAAATACCTATTTTCTGAGTTGCTAATCAATGGCAAGCCATTTTTTAGAGAACTACAGTCTCCTTTACAACCATAAGTTATGGTTCCTTCGAGGTCGGATTTAAATGCTTCGGTTGCATAATCTTTCTGCGGCGGTTGCACGTAAAAAGTAATGAACGCTTTGGAAGGATCGACGCCTTTATTCCTACCTGTGTAGTAAATAGTATAACGATGCATGTTCTCGATAAATCTTACTGTCCGTCCACCATGCTCATCCAACTTAGGCGGTGACGAAAAGTTTATTGCATTTTTTTCATCCAAGATGTACTCGATGATCTGATTGATTTGTGAATCAACGGGAACAACTATAGCAGTCTGACTTGCATTTGCATTCGAACTGTTTCGACTCGAAACGCTTGCCTGAAACTGACAACTCGCCATTAAACCTACAACAACAAATAGTGCTGCAATTAAAAATATTTTTTTCAACATAATTCCTCCTAAAATAAAATGGTAACTGACTTTAAAATTTAGCATGAAAAACGCATTTTGTCAATACTCGGTGACAAAATAAAAAACCGGAACTAATTTCGTTCCGGTCCTTGTAAATTGTTGTCGAACATTATTCGGATTTTTCATCCATGCCGAGTAATTTTAATATCTTACCACCAAATAGAAGAATTGCCATTATAAGGTACGGGGCACCATACCCGATATAGGTCACTTCGGAATACTCAGGGTGTAAATAGAATGTAACTACACCTTCTGGCATGAGGTATAAGGTTACCTTTATAGCAAGGTACCCAAATAAACCTAGTTCTAATAGAAATCCTAAAATTCCAAAGATATCAAACACCAAAGCTATAAACACGGCCACTTCTATGAGCACAAAGGCTAGTGACCAAAAAATCAAACTAACGACGATTGGCACGACAAACTTATCAGCGCCATAACCCAGAGTTCCGGTGATATTGATCCATCCAAAAGCCGAAAGGCAAATGGTGAATACATAGCTCATAAACCAACCACCGATGAATTTAGAAACCTTAGCAATAATATCATTCAACATTTTTTTATAGACCCTCCGACCAAAATTTTCTACTAACTTCGTATTGTATTATATTTTCAAGATTTTGTCAACCGAACAAAAAAACACCCATTACGGGAGTTTAGTGTTTGGCTTTGCTCTATTTGTTTAAGCGCAAAGTTATTTTAACAACTATATAGTGATTGAAATGCTACCGACTACGATGTCTTTCGAGAGTCAAGTGCGTACATATACAAAATATATGACGACGACCATCGGATGGCAAGGTACGCAGCTTCGAAAAGCCGGCGCACGCAATGCAATTTTCCTTAGAAAGGAGG
>CAYVOF010000024.1:0-15434 GCA_964453405.1 uncultured Candidatus Saccharibacteria bacterium
AGAGTTTTTCTCTCTAAGAAGAATAAAGAACCGCGAGATAAGTCTCGCGGTTTTTGAAAACCATAAAATGCCTAAGCCGGATTAACTGATAGATTCAATTTTACCTTGCCGTCTTCTTTGGGAGAAGATTGTAATATATGCAAAGCATCCGTCGGTGACAACATTACTGAACTACCAAACTCGTCAGCAACATTAATATGTAAGTATCCCTGAGGATCCTTTATCACAGAAACGTGTGCACTTTTTACACGTATTCTTCTTTGATAAAACGAGTGGCTTTTAAACCAACCACCTAACTTAATATCAATACTATATCCCATTCCTTCCGTGGCAAACTTCCAATTCTTGTCTAAGGACCATTTATAAAGATGTTCGACACTTCCTCCAGTTTGCTTGTCATAGACTATTAAATACCACCCTGTCACATTTCGCTCAAAATAATCACGAAGCCAGTAGAAGATATTCGTGCCTATATACCACTCGCATAACATGGTCAGAAGAGATACTTCCGCAAAGAAGACTGCTACGTGCGAAAATAGTGAGCTCTTAAAAAAATAACTGCCAAGTGGAATATTCAAAAGCAACAGGATAGCCAAAATACCAAATAACTTAATGCCTCCATAAGGTATAGGCATATATTCAGAATACTTTTGTCCAATGTTCATAATTATATCTCCTTCTCGAAATTGTTGCTTATATTAAATCATATTAATTACTTTTTGTCAATCCCACATCGCCTTGCCAAAACCAATCAAATAGGCTATAATTTATGCAATTATTAATAAGTAGTCGGCTTGCGGATACGTCCGCGGTCTCGTCCCTAAGAAGGATTACTACTCAACAACATGGCAAAAAAGATTAAGTCTATGGTCAAGTTGCAACTTCCAGCCGGAAAAGCAACTCCAGCACCTCCTGTAGGTACTGCACTTGGACCCCACGGTATTAACATTGGTGACTTCACCAAGCAATTTAACGAACAAACCGCGCCAATGGGCGACACCATCATTCCGGTCGAAATGACCATTTATGAAGACCGTTCGTTTACATTCATTTTAAAAACTCCTCCAGCCTCTGTGTTAATTCGCAAAGCTGCTGGCCTAGCTAAAGGTTCAAGTAATCCTTTAACTACCAAGGTAGGAAAAATTACTAGTGCGCAATTAAAAGAAATTGCCGAGACCAAAATGCCGGATCTTAACGCTGTTGACTTAGAAGCAGCGCAATTGATCATTCGTGGCACAGCCCGCAGCATGGGTGTCGACATTAAGGACTAATATATGGGTTACGTATTGTTCGTCGTTATCCTGTTTGTTTTCTTCTTTATAATCCTTCCAGGATTTAGAGTCGTACAGCAATACCAAACTGGTGTTGTGTTCCGTTTAGGAAAAATTCGCGCTTCTAAAAGCGCTGGATTAAACTGGATCATTCCTTACTTTGAAAGAATGGTAAAGGTTGATCTTCGTACCGTAACTTTGCCAATTCCACCGCAAAAAATTATTACTCGCGACAACGTCTCGGTAGATATTTCTGCAGTAGCTTATTACAAAGTTATTGATCCGATCAAAAGTATTGTTGCAATCGAAAGCGTGATGAGTGCGATTAACCAAATTGCGCAGACTTCCATTCGCAACATTGTCGGTAAGTTTCAATTAGATGAAATCTTAAGCGAACGCGAAACTATTAACACCGAAATCGCCAAGGTCTTAGATGGCCACACCGAAGATTGGGGAGTAGTGATCAGCGTTGTCGAGATTAAAGATATTGAACTACCAGAAGGTATGCAACGCGCCATGGCTAAACAGGCTGAGGCAGAACGTGAAAAACGCGCTAAGATCATTGCTGCCGAAGGTGAATTTTTATCTTCTCAAAAGTT
Source organism: uncultured Candidatus Saccharibacteria bacterium (assembly GCA_964453405.1). Classification (GTDB taxonomy): domain Bacteria; phylum Patescibacteriota; class Doudnabacteria; order UBA920; family UBA920; genus UBA920. The sequence goes on from CAYVOF010000024.1 coordinate 1,871, forward strand.
GGCTGACACTGCTGACATTATGATGGCTCATCCAATTGCTCTACAATTACGTAACTTGCAGACAATGGCCGAGATCAGCATCGAAAAGAACTCTACTATTATATTCCCAGCTCAATTTATGAGCACTATCAAAGACATCAAAAACTTTATGGAAGCCGAGGGAATGCCACTAAAAAAGTAATATAAAAATATATGACTTGGATCAAAAAAGCTTATTTGTATTTAGTTTCTCTAATCTCGCTAGTGATTCTTATTATCGCCGGGATTATGCTAATAAATATGGCGCTCAAAACTTGGGTGTTTCCGAAGGCTGATCAGGACATTTACTACTCAGCACCTATGCCATCAACTTGCGTAGACGCAAATGATCTTAATTGTAAGCCATTGAGTAAGGAAGAGTATGATAAGCAACAAAGAGAGCAACGCTCTGCTCAAAAGCAGCGCGACGCAGCTCAAGCATTAGCAATGATCATTGTTGCGACCCCGGTGTTTTACTATCACTGGAAGTTGGCTCGAAAGGAATCGTAATGAGAGAAGGTGAAAATATTATAATTCCGCCGCTATCTAATTCTGAGCATCAATATGCAAATGATTGGATAGGAAACTTCCAAGCTAACTTACCAAGAGAAGCAGATCCTGATCGAGAAGCAACTTTAGTTGATTTAATCCATGGTGCGTTGGATGATTATGATGAACTAAATTCAGAAGAAATTATCCAATTGGATAATTTAGCCAATTCATACATTACAACTGGATCAGAAGAAGATTTAGAAAAGTTAAAAGAATATTTGAATTCAAAATAATTAATTTGTGGGAGAGCTAATGGCTCGTTTACCACGAAAGGAATCTCATGAAAGTATCAAAGCGCGTAAAGACTAATTTAGAATTAGTCGACAAAGACAAAGTTTACAGCATCGAAGAAGCTGTAGAACTAGCAAAAAAGACTGCTACAACCAAGTTTGTTGGTTCAGTAGAAGTTCACATCAAGACAGCGATCGACGCTAAGAAGACTGACCAAGCTATTCGCGGTTCTATTACACTTCCTCACGGAACAGGTAAAACCAAGCGCATCGCCGCATTCGTTAGCGAAGGCAAAGAAGCCGAAGCTAAAGCAGCTGGTGCAGCTATTGTTGGTGGAGAAGAATTAATCAAGCAGATCAAAGAAACCGAAAAAACTGACTTTGATGTCGCTATTGCAGAGCCTAGCATGATGCCTAAACTTGCGGCCATCGCCAAAGTATTAGGAACTCGTGGAATGATGCCTAACCCAAAAACTGGCACCATCTCCGATAACATCGCCGGTGCAATTGCAGAAATTGCTGGCGGTAAAGTTAACTTTAAAAATGACAACACTGGTAACGTTCACCAAATCATTGGTAAAACCAGTTTTGAATCATCTCAACTGCTCGATAACTTAAAGAAGTTTATGGAAGCGCTTCACGCATCCAAACCTTCTACAGTTAAAAAGCAGTTTGTGATCAGCAGTACTCTAAACTCTACAATGGGTCCTGGAATCAAATTTAAAGCCTAAATTGGAATCTAAAACAGCACTTAGCTACGATGGCTAGGTGCTGTTTTTTTAATCTTTTGCGACCTTTTCTTAGGTCTTAACTTATAGTAAAATTATCTAAGTATGGCTAAAACACCCAACAAATCAAGCTCAAATGGCCCAGTAGGCAAGTTAATTGTTATCGAGGGGATCGATGGTATTGGCAAGACCACCCAGATTGAACTTCTTGCCAAAACCCTCACCAGCTACGACTATGATGGCTTGGTTTTTGATTTTCCTCAATATTCAGCGACTTCGGAAGTAATGCTTAATAAATACCAACAAGGTAAATATGGCGATTTAAATCCTCAAGCAGCTTCAACTTTATTTACCATCGACCGCTTTGATGTGAGTAATAATATGCGTGAACATCTTAGTGATGGCAAAATTATTTTGGCCAATCGATACACACCGTCTAATGCTGCGTATCAGGGTGCAAAAATTTCTGACCGTGAAGAGCGCATAAAATTTTACAAATGGCTCGATCATCTAGAGTATACGATTTTTAATTTGCCTAAACCTGATCTAACTTTAATTTTACATATACCGACCGAACACACACCTGACAATTTGAAATCTATTCAACAAACTTATTTCGAAGTTGCTAATCTATTTCCAAATACCAAATTAATTGAATGTTCCGATGATGCGGGCCATCGTTTATCACCGCAAGAAATTCAAGCTAAGATTTGGGAATTGATCCGTAGAATGGTTTTAAAAAATAATAGTTTTTAGAATTTTAAATTTACTTTAGGAGGAATAATAATTAATGCTAAGTTTAATTTTTGCGCGTGCACAAAATGGAGTTATAGGTAACAAAAATAAATTACCATGGCATTTACCCGAGGACTTAAAATGGTTTAAAGAGAAAACTTTTGGTAAACCAGTAATAATGGGTATTGATACTTTGATATCGATTCTCACCAAGATCGGCAAACCTTTACCCGGTAGGGAAAACCTTGTGCTCAGTTCAAGGCCAATGATGCAAATTAAAAAAGACATCAAAGAAGCAACTAAAGATAAATTCCCCGACTTGAATGCAGACAAAATTTTACAGTCGGTTATTGTTTGTCGCAATTTAGAACTAGCCATCCATCGAGCAGAAAGCATGAGCACCGAAGTATTTGTAATCGGTGGTGCCAAAGTTTTTAACGATACCATCAAAAAAGCGGACAAACTTTATGTAACAGAAGTTTTACAAGACTTTGAAGGTGATACCTATTTTACTGAGTTTGATCCCAAAGTTTGGGTTCTGAGTCCTAATAAAGAGCAAAATGCGATTCGAAAACACGAAGGCATTCCCTATTATTTTGCTATTTATCACAGCGCTCGAGGCTATGCCAAAGCCGCAAGAACCGTACCCTGCGATTAATGCAGGGTTCTTTTTTTAGCTTAAATTGGATATAATTAAGCAATGGATACTAATACTTTAGAATTATTAAGCCGTTTAACCCAACTGGCCGACGAGTCAAAAAGTCTGACTAGCAAACTAAATTTAGAACAAAAGCAACAGCAAGCTTTAGAGCTACAGGACAAAATGCAGGCCTCAGATTTTTGGAATGACCCAGAGAATGCACAGCAAATTTCGCAGCAACATAACAGCTTAACTTCTTTCATAGATTTTTGGACTAACCTGGATTCCAAAATTTCTGAATTGCAGGAGCTAATAAATAGTAATACTGATGAATCTACCGAGACAATAAAATATCTCAGCGAACAAGTCGCAAATCTAGAAACCGAGTACCATCAAAACCGTCTAACAGTAATCATGTCTGGAAAATACGACGACCATAATGCTATTTTTGCTTTACACGCTGGGGCGGGTGGAACCGATGCTCAAGACTGGACCGAAATTTTACTTCGTCAATTTTTACGCTATGCAGAAAAGCACAATCTAAAAACAGATATCTTAGACCAAAGCAAAGGCAGTGAGGCAGGAATAAAATCCGTAACTGTTCATGTTAAAGGACCTTACGCCTATGGTTTATTTAAAAGTGAAGCTGGTGTTCATCGCTTAGTGCGCTTGTCGCCATTTAATCCAGCACACACCCGAGAGACCTCTTTTTCATTATTAGAATTAATTCCAGAGCTGGCAGAGCAAGAAAGCCTCAAGCTCGACCCTAAAGATTTAGACATCGAAGCCAATACTTCATCAGGACACGGCGGCCAAAGCGTGAACACTACATATAGCGCAATTCGCATTACTCACAAGCCAACTGGAATTAGGGTTTCGATTCAGAATGAACGTAGCCAACATCAGAATAAAGAACTGGCCATGAAAATTTTACTGGGTAAACTACAAGCCCTCGAAGACCAAAAGCTAGCGGCAGAAAAAAAAGAACTTCGCGGCGAGTTTAAATCGGCGGAGTGGGGGAATCAAATTCGGTCATATGTTTTGCATCCATATAAAATGGTTAAAGACCACCGGACTGATTACGAAGAAAGTGATCCAGATAAAGTACTTGATGGAGAACTAGACAACTTTGTAGAAAAATATTTAGATAGCCAAATAAAGTAACTGCTAAAATAAAAACCCACCGCTATTGCAGTGGGTAGTGCTATTGCACATCGAGTTTACATTTTAAGGTGTTCCATTCCGACCATAGCTTCTGCACCGGGAGCAATGCTCGTTCGGTCAACAAACTGGAATCCGTATGTTTCGGGTTCTGGAGGAACCGAAACATGTATACTCTCGAGCTCATCAATGAGCAGTGAGGTATTCTTTGTAGTCCTAACCTCAGGATTTATAAAACTCTTAAGGTATGACTGACAAGCATCACATTTACTAATATGACGTCTGATAACTCGCGATTGTTGAGTATCCAATTCACCAGTGTTGTTAAATTGCATCGCAACAGCTTTAAAAACTTCGTCATTAAGACAACTATTAAGGCTGACATCTTGGGGCGTTTCGCCAGGGGACAAAGACATATTATTCTCCTTAAGATTTTCCGGAAACCGCCGGTACGGATCGGCAGGGGTATGCCAAATGACACTCAAAAAACAAGATAAAAAAACTATACCATATAGTATGATTTTTTGCAAGGTCTTACAAATCAAAATATGATATAATAAATACACATGATTCAGTTTAAGAAAGTTACAAAATATTACGGCAATCATAAAGCCTTAAACAACATTAACCTCCAAATCGATCAGGGGGAATTTATTTCTTTAGTAGGAATGAGCGGCGCAGGAAAGTCGACTTTAATGAAGTTAATTGTGGGCGAAGAAGAGCTAGACAATGGTAGCATTCTGATTGATGACATTGACATGACCCGCATCCGTAAAAGCGACTTACCATATTTGCGCCGTAAGATCGGCGTAGTGTTTCAGGACATCAAACTCTTGCCACGCCGCACTGCTTTTGAAAACGTAGCTTTTGCTATGGAAGTTAGCGGGCACCGCAAGGAACAAATTAACAAAGACGTACCCCGCATTTTAGAATTAGTTGGTCTTACTCACAAAAGCAACAACTTCCCAGATGAAATGAGTGGTGGAGAAAAACAACGCGTAGCAATAGCTCGTAGTCTAGCGCATCGTCCAGTACTTCTCTTAGCCGACGAACCAACCGGTAATCTAGATGAAGTAAACGCAGCCGAAGTTATCGACTTATTACTAAAAATTAATGAGTTAGGAACTACAGTAATTTTAGCTACTCATGCTTCGGACTTAGTTAATAAGATTAAACGTAGAGTAATTACTATCGAAGGCGGGCAAGTGACTTTTGAACAACAAAAGGGAAAGTACAAACTTTAAATTATGGGATTCTTAATTTCTTTTTTTCGCGTTATCAAAAATGGAACGCGCAACTTAAGTCGTAACCTTTGGCTTGCAGGGGCTTCTACTTTAATCATGACCATCACACTGATAATTTTATCAGTGTTGACTTTGATGTTTATTATCACAAGTTATTCGGTTAGATCTATCCAACAGCGCGTTGATATCAGTGCCTATTTTAAAGCAGATGTATCAGAAGCAAAAGTATTGACCATTAGGGATGAAATAAAAAAGGATAGCCGAGTCAAAGAAATTAATTATGTGTCTTCAGATCAAGCGCAAACTGCTTTTAAAGAAAAGCATAAAAGTGACCAGTTGATTATTGATTCATTGGGTGAATTAACCACTAACCCTTTTCCGCCAACCTTGCAGATTAAGGCTACTAATTTAGAAGATTTTCCTGATATTGCAAATGAACTTAACAGCGATAAGTATAAGAGTGTTATCCAGGAAGTCAATTTTGAAGACAATCGAGTCATTATTGAACGACTAAATTCGCTATTAAAATTTATTGTCACTTTTGGATTAATTCTTATGGTTGTGTTCTGCTTAATCGCAATCTTGGTGATGTTTAATACCATTGCCTTAACAATTTATAACCGCCGCGAGGAAGTCGAAATTATGCGCTTAGTTGGGGCAACCAATTGGTATATTCGTGGTCCATTTATGGTCGAAGCTTTTACATACAGTATCATCGCTGCGATTATAACTAGCGGCTTGTTAATTCCAATTTACTTTACAATGTTGCCAAAAATAAGCAATTACCTAACACCTGGTGAAAATATTTTTAATGGCGACATGGTCGTATTTTTAGGCGTTGTGGCTGCGCAACTCGCTATTGCGTTTATTTTAAGCGCGGTTTCAAGCTTATTAGCCATGAGGAAATATCTAAGAATATAAAAACCTCTAGATATCCACAGCAATATTGACCAGTCTCAAATTTGGTGTATAATAAGGAAGAGCCAAAACTCTCGTAAGAGGGTTTTTTTATTTTTTATAACTAAACTAACTACAACTATGAAAGTTATATTATTAAAAGATGTGACCAAAGTTGGCCGCGCCGGCGAGATTAAAGAAGTTAATGCTGGTTTTGCGACAAATTTTTTAATCAATAAGGGTCTGGCAAAATTAGCTACAATTGATGCGCAAAAATCTCTCGAGCGTGGGAAAAGAGAGCTATCAGATAAAAAACAAAAAGAGTTGGACAAACTTACGCATGCCAAACAAGAACTAGAGCGGCGTACTTTTACTGTTAAAGTCAAAACAGGGGATAAGGGTCAAATCTTTGGTGGCGTACATGAAAAAGATGTAGCAGGAGCAATCTTTCAAAAAACTAAAATCCAGCTAGATAAATCACAAGTTGGAGCCCATAAAGGAATAAAGGAATTAGGCGAGCATGTTATAGACATTAAACTTGGCCAAGGTCTGGTAGCAAAAACAAAAATTAATATCGAAGCTCTATGAACAGCACCAAAAAAATAATAAGTTTATTAGGCATCTTAGCTATCTTGATAGCATTATTCTTTGTAAGTCTAAGCCTACGAGATAAATCACGGACTAATCTGCAGCGTAATAATTCTGGGCAGTCTAATGAGCATGGCTTTTATACTGTTGAAAACAAAGACCTAGGCTATAAATTTGAACTCAGTGATGAATTCTTCTCTAAATACCAAGAAGAGCATCATGGTTTAACCACTTATTATAAATTGCCGACAAAAGATATCAAATGGAACACCAACGGAACGCTCTATGCAGATGTGTTTGCGGTTACAGCCTATTCAAAACTAGAGGTAGAAAAAGATCGTAAAACTTGCGAAACAAAACACGGAGAACCTTTTCAATGCGAGTGGTACGACAATGCTTCAGGAGAAAACAACTTCTATTATTTTGTAGTCAGCCCCACTCAAGATCCACCTGATGACTTTATTGCTTCTGGTGTAGTAGGGGAAGGACTTACCGCAGGTAGGGTCATGCAAACTTTTAATATTCAAGAACCGCCTAAAACGTTTACTTACGAAAATTTAAATAAAGGATATAGCTTTAACTATCCGAGTTACTTATCAAGCGATAATAATGAGGTGGTAAATTCACTTGGATTACCATTTTCTACTGATAAAATATTTACTCCAGAACCAGGATTATCATGGGTATTACCAATTAAATATTGTGCTCTGTCTGGTCAATGCCAACCTAATACGCTGAATTACGCTATTGTGCTTGGACAGCTTGATTTTACCGAAGCACAACTTCTCAAAACGCCAATTGCTAAGTCTCTGACTAAATTATTAGTAGGTGACCAAACAGTTTATGAATACCAAGAAGGAGCCGAAGGTGAAGGGATTATATATCAATTTGTTTTGAATGAGTCAGCTGGACCACAAACTTCACCTAAAGTTTTTGTTGTAGCATTAAAATATTTAGATGAAACAGTAAATCATGCTTATGATGGTGAAGCAAATTTTATTTCATTCAACACCCAAAAGAAAATAGTCACAAATATTATAAAAAGTTTAGAATTTCAAACATCAATTAACAAAGAGTAAATAATGTCATACCAAGTTAAAACTCGCAAAGCTAAGAAACTCAATACTAAATTCATTTTTATCTCCGGTGGGGTAATTTCTGGAGTAGGGAAAGGTGTTACCACTTCCTCCATCGCCGCGCTCCTACAGTCGCGCGGCTACGTTGTTGCTCCAGTTAAATGTGACGCCTACCTTAACGTTGATGCTGGCACTATCCGTCCCCAAGAACACGGCGAAGTGTTTGTGACTGACGATGGCATGGAAACAGACCAAGACCTCGGTAATTACGAACGCTTTTTAAACACCGATTTATCTAAGGCAAACTACGTAACCAACGGACAATTATTTTTAAACATTATTCAAAAGGAACGCAATTTTGAATATGACGGCGAGGATGTAGAAGTTGCGCTACACGTTCCAGAAGAAATCATTAACCGTCTAGAACTAGCCGCGCGCGCTCGAAAAGCTGACTTTGTAATTTGCGAAATTGGTGGCACGGTAGGCGAGTATCAAAATATTTTGTTTATAGAAGCCAATCGTATAATGAAGTACCGCGATGGCCGCGATACTGCGCATGTACACGTAGGATATCTTCCGACACCACCAAGTATCGGCGAGATGAAGTCTAAACCAACTCAAAACTCTGTTAAGCAATTAATTTCATCAGGCATCCAGCCGGACTTTTTGGTCGCTCGTGCCGAAGAGGCCATTGATGATCGTCGTAAAGAAACACTTGCATGGACCACTAATATTCCAGCCAGTAACATTATCAGTGCGCCCAACGTAGATACTATCTACCGCGTACCAAGTAATTTTGATAAAGAAGGTTTTACCGATCAAATCTTACGTCATTTTGATATGCCCAATAAAAAACGAGACCTCCGCAAATGGAATAACTTTGTGACTAAAATCTCTCGTATCCAAAAATCCGAAAAAGCCGTCCGTATTGCTGTAGTAGGAAAGTACTTTGACACTGGCGACTTTAAACTATCTGATGTATACGTATCGGTTATAGAAGCACTTAAACATGGTGGTTGGGCTAATAACTCCGCCGTAAAACTAGAATGGATTTCTAGTAATACCATAGAAAAACAAGGCGCTAAAAAAATCTTATCTGGGTATGATGGAATCTGCGTACCTGGTGGTTTTGGCAGCCGTGGAGTAGAGGGAATTATTCAAGCTATTGAGTTTAGCAGAAAACAAAAAATCCCTTACCTAGGCTTATGCTATGGGATGCAGCTAGCCACAATCGAGTTTGCGCGCAACGTGGCTAAGCTCCGCACTGCTCATACTACCGAAGTTCAAGCTAATACCAAACACCCTGTAATTCATATTATGCCTGAACAAGAAAAACTATTACTTGCCCGCGAGTACGGTGCTACCATGCGACTTGGGGCTTGGGACTGCGTTGTTACGGCTGGAACAAAAACCGAACGTGCTTACGCTAAAGCTGATTGGATCAAACCTAATTCTCGCGGTAAAGTTCGTAACACAATTTCGGAACGTCACCGACATCGCTATGAATTTAATAACGAATACCGCGAACGCCTCGAGGCTAAAGGCTTAGTTGTTTCGGGCACCACGCCTGACGGCCAACTTGTTGAAATAATCGAACTAAAAGATCACCCTTTCTTTATTGGTACGCAATTTCATCCCGAATTTAAATCTCGCCCCCTCGATCCACACCCCTTGTTTGTAGAATTTATCCGTGCTACTATAAAGCATCAAAAATAGAGACTAAAAAGACATACCTAGGAGGAAATATATGCCGATTTTTATGCTTAAATGCGAAACCTGCAACTCAGAGAGGCAGGATCCAAAGTTAAGAACAATTACCTGTCCCGATTGTGGGTCCGAACGAGATTTTGTTAAAGTTCTCCCACCTGAGAACAATGAACGGGTAGTTAACGCCGATGTAGTTTCGCCAGATCTCGAAGCACTCCGTAAAAAGTACCTCGGAAATAATCATGAGAGAAAGCCGGTCAAGATTGACGATAAGAGTGTCGTGGTCGTGAATGTCTTGAAACCAGGAAATAAATTTCCGACAGTTGCTATAATCGACTCAGAGAGTGAAACGATTATTGGAGAACAGGGCTAGCAGGAGAAATATGAAAGAAAAATTGATTATTACTGTCTACAAGAAACGCATACTAGGAGATATTCTAGAGACTATTGTGGCGGATGTTGTTTACGACACTCAACACGATGAGGTTATTAAAGAAAAGATTACTTCTAACACTTCGATTAATGATCTTTTTGATAGGCTTGTGACCAGATTTGGTGCGGAATTAAAATTCCGGAGTTCAGAATGCTATGTCGAAATTATTAATTCCCCAGGAATGATAATTGGAGAAGCTTTTTATTCGGGAGACAAATATACTCTTCGACAGCCACTAAATTTTAAAGATCTAGAGCAGCTCACGTTTATGCTTAATGAACTTGTGGCCCACATAGAAAAACTGGAGCAAGCTCAAAAAGCTAAAGTGTCTACCTAGATCGATCCAAGCAAAACCCTCTTCATATTACGATACAAACTTAGAGGACGCTTACTAGGGTCACTAGGTTTACAAAAACCGCCCCAATACGAGGCGGTTTTTATATTGACGTATGAGTACGCTATTTGCTATCCTATAATACTAATTTAGGAGGATATATATATATGGCCAATTCAGAAGGAGAACAGTTTTTTATTAAAAATGGATTAGGTGAATTCGAAGAAGTGCCACCTGTTAAATGCACACTTATGCATAATACTAAAGAAGGTATTAACACATGCAATGGCATAATCTTTAGAGTGGACATCCATAAACCCTCTGATGAACATACACGCATCGGAGGCAGTTACATAAGTCCGTTAATTGACTCATTTGGTTTTTGTCAAAAATGCCATGTTCGATACGGATCAGAGGTATTCATGATTATGGAAAATGGCTCACCCGTTCAACTTTATAGACACATTAGCCACGACGAAGAAAAGAACCTGAGAAGGAGGATAGAATCCGTAATGCGAACCGCTACCGAAGTAAGCGGAATGTCAGAAACGAAGAGAAACTCTGTCGACGAACTTATGAAGGAGTATTTATACAAACCAGTTTAGATAAACTAAAACCACGTATCAGTGATACGTGGTTTTTTAGTGTTGCAACTATGCTTTTGGTGCAGGCTTTACTGTATCTACAGGTACTACGTTCACAACGCGAGTGCGGCGTAGGTTACCGTGGAACTTTGTCATCATCTTGCTTTGGAATTTTACAATTCCTGTGACAAGCGAGTAAAGTGTGTCGTTGCCACCTTTTTTAACGTTGTGTCCAGGGTGCCACTTGCTGCCGTGTTGGCGAACAATGATTTCACCTTTTTGTACGTATTGGTCACCAAAGACCTTTACGCCTAATCGTTTTGATACGGAGTCTCTACCTAGACCGGTTGAGCCTCCAGCTTTCTTATGAGCCATATAACTTTATATATTATCAAGTCCCTGCGCCTGTGAAGGTAGTAAACTATCTAAAATTAATTCTTTTCAAAAATGATGATTTCTCTGGCGACGACTTGGTCTTTGCGATCATATATTGCTGTTCCACGATCCGTAAGTTTGAGGAATGGCAGATTCGCAGCCAATTCGAGAGGAATCAAATCTATACAATTATAGCCAATTTTCTTAATAAAGTCAAGGTTCTCCAGCTGAATATACTGAGACCCCTTTTTGTAGGCAGGCAAGCACATTACGACTTTTCCACCGGCCGGCAAATACTTGAGAAAATCTTGAAACGCCCCTGTGTATAATTTAGTCAGGTCATCAAAGTTCTTTTTGATCTCGCTCTGGGGAGGGAATTCACCATACATTGGGCCAAGATATCCTTCTGTTACCACAGCGTCAATTTGCTTAAAGGCATCAACTTTTTTGAGGTGTTCAACAACTTTAGAAGCTTCTTTGACATCCGAGACTTCGATATGGAATTTGCCTTTTGGAATTTTATAACGATTGCGGAACCACTCAAGGTTTTTTTCGCTACCTGCAATGGCAATAGAGTTTATATCAGTGCCAAGTACACGATAACCTTGCAACACGCCTTCTTGAACGATCGTACCAATCCCACACATCGGATCAATTAAAGTTGCGCCTGGTTTTTGACCAGCTAAGTTGATCATGATCTGAGCCACCTTTGGAGGAATCATACCTTGCTTTTCATCACGCACCGGACGTTGGTAGTCGCGACGACCGTAGTCTTCAAAATCTTGAACAACTAAAGTTTTAGCAACATACAATTTAGTAGGGGAGGCGAGTACACAAATTTCGGCGCCTTTGTCTAAAAGATTATTATGAGTAACGACAACCGAAGCGAGTGCTAGAGCATTAAACTTTGGGAGAACTAGACGAATACTAGAACCACCTTCTTGCATACCACGCTTGATAAACATTCCTAAACGCTTAGGTTCTTCAAAAGCTTTAATTTCTGGATCAAGGAGGTACACACTAATACCAAATTGAATTTTACCTTTAGCGTTGCCGAGGAAATCTTTTTTGAGCTTGCTAGGTTTAAAATAATTTTGTAGAGCGAAGTTAATATAGTCAGAACTTTTCTTTTTTACTTCATCTACCACTTTGAGAATTTTAACCACGCCGCCCAGTTCTTTTTGAATCTTACGGAAGTCTAATTCCTGATCAGTCTCTACTACTAAAACTTCGTGCGACAGATCTAAAACTTTAAGGCTCCAGTCATGATTTTGAAAATAAAAAAACAGCTCAGCTAAAGAAAGAGTGTAAACTCGACCTAAAACAAAAGCATATCTATGTGTCATAAATTAAAAACATTAATTATCCTCATATTATGTTGACCAAAATTGAAATAAATTTCGTAAAAATTAAACTCTGGTTGATTATCGTAATAATCCAAGCAGGAAGCTTTGCAATGGGAATGTATACAGCGCATACTTATTGGATTCCCAAACCACAAGCTTCAGCTAAACTAGATTATAGCACAGAAAAGGCAAATGAGCAAAAAACTGAACCAGCTAGTACCCCGGCTACAAATACTAACACTAGCGCAGCGCCTACCAACACCTCAACTAGCCTAGATCCAACCAACTGCACTACCATCAAAGGAAACATCTCAGGAGCCAATAAAACCTATCACGTCCCTAGTGGGTCATTCTATGACCGCACAGCACCCGAAATGTGCTTTACCACCGAAGCTGAGGCCAAGGCTGCTGGTTTTACTAAATCTAGTAGGTAATTTATCCTATCATTGACAAAATACAATCTTTACTGTATAATGGTTTTATTGCAAGAATTTAAAGTTTCTATAAAAAAAATCAATCTGGGAGGATATAAATAAGATGTGCTTGAATGGATTACCTACTGGTCAACCTGGCAAAGAGGATGTTACATTTGAATTTGAAAGTAGAGAATACAAGACAGATAGATACGCTTACGCCACGGAACTAATCGTTTTATCCGATGATGGTCGGTTACTCTTGGTATTAGGTTGGAGCGAAAAAAATCCTCCTTCACCTATTGATTTTAAAGAGATGGCTCATTCGATGAATCGCAAAGATCCAAATTCCATCGCCGCACACTATGGCGCAGCGATTGCCACTCCATGCTAAAAGTCCTACTCGTTTTCTAACCTGCAAACTAAATTGCGGGTTTTTATTTTGAAGACTAAACCACTCTGGACTGAAGTCCAGAGGATTAGAAAAGCACTAACCTTTGGTT
>CAYVOF010000025.1:0-14212 GCA_964453405.1 uncultured Candidatus Saccharibacteria bacterium
ACTGACGACACGACGCTCTTCAGGCGTCTGCTCTACCACTGAGCTACCAGGGCTAGTTGGTTTGCAAAAGCAAACCATGGTGGGCGGTACAGGATTCGAACCTGTGGCATCTTCGGTGTAAACGAAGCGCTCTGACCAGCTGAGCTAACCGCCCATGTTTCTATTATTTTAACTTTTGGATGGTGCCCAGGAGAGGACTTGAACCTCCACGGGATTGCTCCCACATCCACCTCAAGGATGCGCGTATACCAGTTCCGCCACCTGGGCTTATATGTGAGTAGTGTGAGGCATTTCCAAAAATCTTTCTAATTGTACTCTATATGTTAGAAAAAATCCAGTCCTTAACTACGAAAATTACACCACTTCCCACCTGCCATTGGCTGTTTTGGCTAGTTTTCCTACCATAGAGAATCCTGCGGCTAGCTTGTGTCCCCCACCGCCCAGTTTTTGGGCAATTTGTTGAACGTCCACGCCTTTATATTCTTCACTGCGCAAACTACCTTTAATTTTGCCGTCATCTTCCTTTAAGAACATGGCGTACTTGGCTTCTGGAACTTTATTTAATGTTTCGACTAAGCCTTCAAAATTGGCTAGTTCTGGGTTGCCAAGTGCTGTAAGTTGATCTTGAGTGATGACCGAATAGATAACTTGGTTTTGAGGGTTAAAATAGGAATTCTTTAATGCCTCTCCCCACGCACGTAGATGCTCTGGGCTGGCACTGGTAAAAGTATGTTTGGTCACTTGGCTGATGCGTGCGCCGCTCTTCATTAATTCGCCGGCCGCCGCTAAGGTGCTAGCTTGAGTATTGGCGTGCATCAGTAAACCGGTGTCGGTAATAATGCCAGTTAGTAAGCAAGTGGCCATCTGGTGAGTGATCTCCCATTCACAAAATTGAAGAAAATCGAACATTAATTCGGCTACAGCCGACTTAGTGTGGTCAACTACATTTATATCCGCAAAGTTTTTGTTGTCTGGATGGTGGTCAAAGTTGATTGTTGGAATTTTTAAGTTCTCTATATTTGGATTGTTGATTCGTGATAAAGATGAACAACCAGAAACAACCAACAAATCAAAATCTGTTGTTGTGATGTCTTCGAGAACATCGTCGGACATTGGCATGTATTGCAATCGAGTCGGTACGCCACCTGTTGTAGCAATGGTTACTTGCTTGCCCATTCCTAAACACGCCCAAGCCAAAGCCAAAACCGAACCAAGGTCGTCGCCGTCGGTTCGTTCGTGGGTGGTGAATAAAATCTTTTGAGAAGATTCTATTAATTGCTTAGCTTCTTGGAAATTAGGATTCATTTTCTTCGTTTTCTTCTTCTTCGTGTACTTTGTGGATTAATTCATTAATGTGTTGCGCGTAACGTGGCGAAGTATCTAAAAAGAATTGAAGCCGTGGCGTCATCTTCATGCCTAACTTATTATTTATTTCACCCTGAATATCATAGATATTATCATTGAGAATTTTGAAGATTTCATCGTCATCCCCTGCTACAATTGAAACCCAAACTTTAGCCCAGCGTGAATCACCGCTAACTTCTACTTGGCTCACAGTGGTCAATCCATTTTGAGTTTTAACATACGGCAAAATCGCCTCACCAACCAGTTGTTGAATAAGTGAATTTAATTTCGGAATCCGATTTGGATTTTTTGGCTCTCTTTTAAGATGTTTCATATTTAGAATTTAAGTCTTACTATAACAAACTAATTACATTATATCAAGATATAAAAAAAGAACGGTATAATACCGTTCTGTTTGCTGAATACTTATATTTCGATTGTTGCCCCTCTTGGCATAGCTTTTGCTGCCGCTTTGGCTTCTCGTGTAGGCGTACCTTCCAAAGCTTCTAAATCGGCTTCAAGTTCTGCCCGATTTGGATGGTTTGAAGAAAGTAAATAAATAAAGTGCTTTAAGGCTGCTTTTCTCTTCCGTTTTTCTTCATCGGAAGGGTAGCGTGCCGACTTTTTCTTCATGACATCCAGTAAGCTGTAAATTATGCTTTGAAAAGCATTATCCCGTTCAGATAAAAATTTACTCACCCAACTGAACCAAAACCCCCCAGTCATCATTTTTAAAGAGCGATAATACTCTAAATTATTTAGAAGGGTTTCTATTCCGCAATTTACTGTGTCATCGTGTGAATCAGTGACGCGTACAGACATACCTGGTTGCTCAGAGCTAATACTTTTATAAGGTTTTCTTTGACGAATGGCGATGTCTAGATTCTTTTTAAATATATCTCTAACAAATAATTCTGACTGGTTTCTTCTCGCCAAGTTGAATACTGCCGTTATATTAATATTGTCAGGTATTGGCCCGATGGTGTCTTGTTTCCATTTACCACTACTTATCATGATATACGGAGACATTAAAGTACGATAATGAAAACCTAAATCGTATTTTAATTTTCCATCTTCAAGCCAGTACCTAATCCAGTAACCAAACAAGTTTCGTGCGCTGACTTGTTTTAACCATTCCCATAGTCTGGTTAAACCAAACAAGGTAAGATTGAAAAAAACAAACACCAGAATAGTGAACGGCCATCTTACTGGATGATCATCAAAAGCTGATCCAGCTAAGGTAATTGTGTAAGTCATTGCTCCGTAAAACAACAATAACGCGATAAGCTTAATTTTTGCCCATTTAATTGGCAAACAATCTTCTAACTTTAACTGATTATTTTTCATTTTATCCTCCGCATGTATCCTGACAAATAGAACCTCCGGATACCTGCCAATGTAGTATTATCACCCGAAAGTGACTTCTTATAGTATAACAGTTGGTCTGTTTTGGCAAGACTAAAAAACCCGCTCGTTCGCGGGTTTTTACAAACTCTTTTGTTTGAGGTTTTCTTCAAAACTTTCTATAATATCGCCGACTTGGAACTTAAAGTTGGTTTTAACTTTCATCCCAAATTCGTGGCCGCGAGAGACTTCTTTGGTTTCTACTTTACCTTCTTGTAGTTCCATAATTTCACCGCGAGATAATTCTTGATACTCGCCTTCTTCATCTTTTTTAACAATGGCGAGCATTTTGTTCTTACGTACTTCGCCGTCTAAGACTTCTCCACCGATGATCATTACACCTTTTTCGGTGCGGAAGATAGCCAAAACTTTAGCGCGGCCAAAGACCTTCTTTTCCATTTCTGGAGTGAACATCTCTACTACAGCACTGGTAACGTTTTCGAGCAATTCATAAATAACATCATAACTATCAATGTTAACCTTTTTTTGTTTGGCCAAATTGATAGCCTTAGAATTGGTTTTAGTACGAAAAGCAATCACATTAGCTTTAGAGCTTTCGGCTAAAAGAACATCATTTTCGTTGACTTCTCCAATACCTTCGCTCAAGACATTAATCTGTACTTCATCATTTTTAAGTTTGGCAAAAGATTGCTTAATCGCTTCGAGTGAACCAGCAACGTCGGCTTTTAAAATTAAGTTTAGTGCTTTGCTATCGGAGTCGAGCTGTAATTTAGATCGAACAGTTAAGCGGCGGCTGTGCTTTAACTTTTGCGCAGTGATACCAATTTCACGAGCCTCATCAATCGTTGGAGTGTTTTGTAAAATATCTCCAGCCTCTGGTAAGTCCGAAAAACCAGATAATACAATTGGGGTGGATGGGCCTGCGGCTTTAATCTTTTTACCGTGTTCATCTTCCATGGATTTTACTTTACCGTAACCAGAACCAGCAACCATAATGTCTCCTACGTGAAGTGTTCCATTCTGAATAATAACTGTTGCAACAGGACCTTGTCCTTGTGAGATGTGGGATTCGATTACAGTTCCTAGTAACTGCCCTTTTGGGTTAGCAGTATAGTTTTCTACTTCGGCTTGAAGCAGAACCATTTCTAAAAGTTTATCGATACCCATTTTTTGTTTAGCAGAAATTTCTACAACGATTGTTTTACCGCCCCAATCTTCGGTTAAAATACCATGCTCGGCAAGTTCTTGTTTAACTCGAGGAATATTGGCGCCTTCTTTATCAATTTTGTTAATAGCAACAATGATTGGGGTGTTAGTAAATTTGGCACGGTTAATAACCTCGATGGTTTGCGGACGAACACTATCGTCAGCAGCCACGACTAAAATAATTAAATCGGTAACATTGGCACCGCGAGCGCGCATTTCTACGAACGCTTCGTGTCCAGGAGTATCTAAGAAAGTAATTTCTTTACCGTCTTTTTTAACTTTGTAAGCACCAATGTGTTGAGTGATGCCACCGCTTTCGCCGGCGACAACATCAGTTTCGCGGATCGCGTCTAGTAAGGTAGTTTTTCCGTGATCAACGTGACCCATTACGGCTACGATTGGCGCGCGTGGAGATCGAGTTTCTTCACCTTCAGCAGCAAGTTGTTCTTGTAAAAACCCAGTTCCAAATTCTTTAACTTCGGTGGTTTGCTCGCTAGCAACTTCGAAACCTAAATCTTGGGCAATGATGCTGGCAGTTTCAAAATCAACTTCTTCGTTAATGGTCGCCATAACACCATTTTTGATCAAAGTTTTAATAACTTCTGTAACTGGTAGTTTTAAGAGCTCGGCGAAGTCGCGGACTTTAATAAATGATGGTAGTGATACGTGTTTTGGGGTGGTATCTTTGGGGGCTGTGTCGACTGGTTTGGTGCCAAAAGCATCTTTGAGCTGCTTGGCCAAGTAGTTATCAATCTTATTTGCACGAGGAGAAATTCGAAAACCTGCGGCATTGGCTTTAGTCCGCAGTTATTGAATCGACATATTTAACTCGTGAGATAAAGATGATAAGTTCATAACTGATTAACTATACTGCAAAAACGCAGAAAATGCAAGTGATTTAGGGCTAAATCTGGTTTTATATCCCTCACCTACTTTTGCTATACTATTATTAATATAATAATTACATTGTGAAATTCAAACTTTCAATTTTATTGTTATTGGTGGTTGTCCTAATGATGCCTATAGCCTTTATTCATGCAGATACGACAGACACAGACGGCGATGCTTTATCTGATAGTGATGAACTTCTGTTTCATACTGACCCTAATATTTTTGACACTGACGGAGATGGTTATGGTGATGGTGATGAGGTTCAGCACGATTACGACCCAAATGTAAATTCGGACGAAATATTACAACGTCATATTGAAGTCAGTTTAACGAGCCAACGTTTAACCTATTTTGTTGGGCCGTACGAGATGAAGACGATAAAAATTTCGAGTGGAGTAAGACGTACTCCCACCCCAAAAGGAAGTTACACAGTATTAGAAAAACTTCCCACAGTAAATTACAAAGGCCGGGGATATAATTACCCTAATACCAAATGGAATTTAAAGTTTAAATACTCTAAGCTTGGCAATTATTATATTCACGGGGCATATTGGCATAAAAATTTTGGAAAACCAATGAGTCATGGGTGTATAAATGTTTCTTATGCTGATATGGAAGCGCTCTATAATTGGGCTAAAGTCGGGACAGTAATCAATATTTTTTAAAAAATCCACAACGATGTTGTGGATTTAAAATGTCCGACCCTTCCCTACTATCATACGCAGTTCGCGCGGGATGATGCTGATTACGGCTGGGACTTTGGCAAAGGTTCTTCCAGAAATATTTAACGGAAACCCACGTGGTTCTAAAAATTCTACTTGCCGACATTTGATGACTGAGGTGCCGGGAATATTTTCTAACACTCCTGCCGCAATGTCCGGCTTATACTTAAGAACATCCACCCGGCTCAAGCGTTCTAAAATCATTAAGTCTAAAAACCCGTCGGTCGGATTTGCAATGGTACTATTAGAGCTTGATTTGGTTCGACTGTTTGTAACCGTACCACCCAAACAGGTGATGTCCATAGTATAAGAATTGTCGATACGGAGTTTTACTTTTATTTCATCTTTGCCTAAAGTGCGCATGCTCGAAAACCATCCCATATTTTTTACTTTAGTAGAAGCAATCCCAAATTCTACTTGGCTAATAAAATAATTATCACCTAGCACAGCTAGGTCTATTTTTTCTAAACGACGGGCAGCCACTGTTTTTACGGCTGTTTCTAAGCTATCAATACCTAGAATTTGCCCTAAAGATGTTTCGGGAATAAGCGGAATAAACCCTAAGGCAAAATCACGTCCAGCGAGATAAGCTAACATGATATTAAAAGTGTCGTCGGTGCCACAGGCGATAAGAGTTTTAACCCCGCGCTCAGCTGCGAGTTCGACTAGTTCTGGTATACCCCGAATCGTGGTTACACGAACCATTTCGCCCGAAATTCTAAACTGCGTTAAAAGACCCTGAAGTGTAACTTGGGCCTTTTCAAATTCCGCAGGCGGAATATTCGTGCTGTCTAAAATATAAAAATACATTTGAGAAAATTAATCAATAAACTTTGGCTAGAAGCCGCGACTTTAGTTGATTACTTCTCTTCTTCTGGTTCTTTGGCGCCGTTGCTTGCTCCTGCAAGTTTGGTCTTGTCGATCGCTGCACCCTTCATGTTACATTTACCAGAAAATAGCGCGCCGTCTTCGACACGCAAAACACCGCAGGCGATGTCGCCGTTAATGCGGGCTGTGGACTGTAAAATCAAGTTACCAGTAACTTTGATGTTGCCAGCGATTTGCCCCGCGACGATTGCGTTACCAGCTTGCATGTCCGCGCTGATTACTGCCCCTTCACCAACGTGAACGCTTTGAGTAGTGTGAACTTTACCAGTTACACTTCCTTCGATGCGGATGTTGCCTTCGGAAACTAAATCCCCCTGAATTTTGACTGACGGGCCGACAATTGTTTCTGCGGCTGTGTTTTCTTGTGCCATGGTTTTGTCTATTAATTATTTAGTGACTCTTTTGCTGAATTGCTACTTTGTTTTTTTGTTTGCGGTTTTATTTTTCCTGTCAGCGCTTCTATTAACGCCTGTTGCTCTTCATCATTTAAAGGTTGTACTGGCTGGCCGCCTTTAACCGCTTTGCAATAAATGCGATTATGGTCTCGGCCGTGCATGCTGGTCATAATGAGTCCTGTTTGTTGACCGTCTAGCAAGGCTAAAGCAAAGCTTAAGTTCCCGCCATCGTTGCTCCCAGAATTAAATCTTACCACACTCGAATATCGAAAAGCTGTTTCTAAAGTCTGACCATTTTGCTCCACTATTTTCTCCAAATTCACGTGACTAGAGTTAAGTTTGTGAAGCTTGTCCGTAATCGAGGTGATTACTTCTTCCAGATTGTCAGGCTGAGATTCTGGGCTAAACATAGCTCGCCATTTACGGAGTTTGGAGCTCATGAATATAGCCGCAATACTGGCAGTTAAAGCCAATCCCGACAGAACCACTGCGATAATAGGAAAATTTTGTTCAGACATAGTATGACTATTTTAGCACTGTGGCCGTAGTCGTTCAACTTGCAAATAATAGCTGATTTTACTATGATAAATGCACTACTTAATAACAATTTAACTTAAAAATTATGAGCAAAAAGAAGAAGAAAAAGAAGTTTCATCAGCAATTTGGCGGTCAGGCTATCAACAATGTGGCTAATAATGTGGCAGATGGTGCGGGTAATATGGCCAGCGCTGTAACTAATTCTCTTAATAGTGCAGTCAGTGAAGCTGTAAGCAATGTAAGCAGTGGTGTCACCCCAATGATCCAGCCAAAAACTAATGGTAACATGGACAAACAATCCGCATTTTATAACTCTCATGCCGACGAATACCGCATGATTCGTCATGACTTGATTCGAGTGGTTGTGGTTAATGGTCTATTTTTGGTTGCTGTGCTCGCTCTATATTATGCAAATCGCAGTAACCCATTCTTAGAAGCTTGGTATCAGAAGTTGTTCTAAATATTTCATAAATGTAAAAAACACCTTATACACTAAGGTGTTTTTGTTTAAGGGTTATTAGAATTAGGGTAATATATTTGGTATGCTTCTGGTATGGAAGAAAATAATTTTATTGTCGAATTTCAATCTCATAAAATTGTCGGTGATATAATCCCCCCTAATAGTCACCCAGATGTTTTGGTTCTTCATGGAGCAGGGAGTGCAAATATCAGCAGATATTCAAAGTTGAGAGAATTATTGTCAGAAACAGGTTATTCATCTTACGGGTTCGATTATATCGGTCACGGCAAAACAGGAGGTTCTTTAGAAGGTTCTAGTTTAAAAGAAAGAACAGAAATTACACTCGAAGTTATTAAGCAAAGTGGTTTTGTACCAAAAATTGTTATTGGCTCGAGTATGGGAGCATATACTGCTATAAGATTGCTTGAGCATTTTGAAATCCATAACCTTATTTTATTTGTCCCAGCTGTTTATTCTGACGAGTCGTACGCCATACCTTTTGGTGAGAATTTTACAAAGGCCATCAAAGAATCTAATTCATGGATGAAATCTATTGAATGGAATATTATTGAATCATTCAAAGGTAAGTTGCTTATTGTCACAGCTGAGAAGGATGAAGTAGTCCTTCCCGAGATAGTCGATAAACTTTATGGTTCGGCTAGAAGTTCCTCAAGTAGAGAAATATATTCGGTTGCTGGTGCCTCGCATTCATTTACAAGGTTTTTAAATGAGAATGACGAGCAACTCTTGGGATTAGTTAATAGAATAGTAAGTTTTTTGAAAGAATAGTTCTAGCATCCTTCATCATGTCCCGCCTTTTAACCCTTGACTTTCCCCCTAATTTAAGCTAGAATTAGCCAGTAAGTTTCTTGTATTTCTATCCTTAGTGTTTTACAGTAAGGCGCGAAGTAAAAGAGGTCGTCTTACTCTTAAAATAAAACTTCTTAATGAAGTTTTATGAATTAACCTAAGGAATACTATGGCATCAAAATTGTATGTTGGCGGACTTCCCTACTCTACTACTAATGAAGAGTTAGAAGCAGCTTTTTCTAAAGCTGGTAATGTTGTATCCGCAACAGTAATCATGGACAAAATGTCCGGTCGTAGCAAAGGTTTCGGATTCGTAGAAATGTCTACCGAAGAAGAAGCAAAAGCTGCAATCGATATGTTCAATGGTCAAGACTTTGGCGGACGCAATATCAGCGTTAGCGAAGCTCGCCCAATGCAACCTCGAGAAGATCGACGTTTCTAGTCTACTAGATTCAAAAATTTAAAAGCACCTCGCCTTCGGGCGAGGTGTTTTTTTGCAATTTTTTATATAAAAAAATCGCCAATGTTTTAATATCGGCGATGCTATTACCCAAAAAATTATTGGACCGTTTTAACGTTTTCTGCCACAAGCTTAAAGCTCGTGTATTCATATGTTTTTGGTGGTCTCAATGATTTAAATCTGATCTTCGTTCCAGCCTTCGGGTTGATCAAGCCAGTGCAATTATTTTTGACTGACTTGAGCCAGACTAAAACCTCTCCTTCGTGAGTTATGGCCGCAGCCTTCCCCGAAAATGGATCACACCATGTGATAACCCCTTCCTGGAGCTTGAATTCAGACTTGTTTACTCCTTTAGCTGTTGGCAAAGCAGTAGGCAGGATTGAGAGCTTGGACATATCCACCATCTTGTCTATATAACGTGGTAGAGTTGGCCAGTCAGGCATTTCCGGGATCATGATTTTGTCACTTGATTGGTATAGCGTGACATCGTATTTGTTCATCTTGTGCAAATAGAATTGTCCATTCTGCGAAGCGATGCCGAGTGCGACCATCACCAATCTGTCATCTTTGACACAGGCAAACATGATATGGTTATCTGTTTCATTGGTGTAAAGTTCACCACTCCTTTCATATTTGCGGATCTTTATTTCATGATTAAAGGTCCTCATGTTACCTTTTTTGAATTGCAACTTAAGAGGTAGGAGAGTTTTTTCACGGCTCCCCCTTTGTACGACAAACGGTTCCGAAATATCGCAAAGCTGGGTATTGCTAACAATTGATTTTAAAATGAATAAACCATTGTCCCCTTTTACTTCCAAAAGACGATCATCTTGAGGGATAATAGGAGTGGTTCTTTGAATTGGCCCACCAAGGTGTTTAAAAAACACCATCGGTACGATTGGACAAGGCACTTTAGGTTCACAAGCAGTTTTGGGTGTCATTTTTCCTCCAGGAAAATTTTAGGGTTGATCGCTATAATAAGTTTATGAAGTAAGTTAAATTCCTCATCAGCGATATTTGAGGAACTTGTTATTAAACCATAGTTTTATATATATGTCAACAGCAAAGATTACAGTTATTTGTTTAGGTAAGTTCAAAGAGAAGGCTTATAAAGAACTTGAGAAAGAATATCTTAAGCGTCTATCCCCTTTTGCTAGAGTAAAGGTTGTGGAACTCGCAGAAGAACCATACGGGAAAAATCCTGATATCGAACGCATCAAATTAAAAGAAGCCGAGATAATTTCTCGGCATCTCGGACAATATACAAATAACAGCTTAAATAAGGGAGCTATTATAATTTTGCTTGAAGAAAAGGGAACTTTAAGAAATTCTGTAGATTTTGCGGCTAACTATGATCGTCTATCATCTTTGGGTCAGGAGTTAGTATTTGTAATTGGTAGCGGAATCGGATTACATCAATCGCTTAGGGCACTTTCGAACTATTCTATTTCTTTGAGCCCTTTGACTTTTCCTCATAATCTAGCCAGAATTTTACTTTTAGAACAGCTATACAGAGCTTGCACTATAGTATCGGATAAGAAGTACCATAACTAATCACCAAATTTAGTGTTATATGTTTCATGTGAAACAGTGTTTATTGCTTGCCATATCACCCCTATCATAATCCATAAAAATAGTTTAGCTGGCCATATGGTATAAAAGTAATGGTCAAACCAAAACAAAGTAAGAATAGAAGTCAAAATTACCAGCAAAGATATTGCCCATCCAGAAGTTTCACGTGAAAAAGATTTTCTAATGATCATATAAAATGTAAAAAGTACAAAAATGCTTATAAATAAGCCAATAATACCGAGTTCTGACAAGGTTATAAGCCAATAATTGTGAATTGGTTGAATATCCCAAGGCTCAAGCTGATATTCTAGTTTTTGTTTCATGTGAAACATGTTTGTTCCTGGACCTGTTCCTATAACCCAATTATTTTTTAAAATTTGAATGCCGGCTTCATTGTATACAGCTCTTTGGCTAGCCGATTGGTCTTGAATGTTGCCACGTGAAACAAGCCAAGGAAAGAATAAGCCTGTTGAAAATATAACAGCCAATGGTAAAATCCATAATTTCCTCATAAATAAGAGGGATTTCTGTCTAAATAGGGTGATTACTCCCCACGTGACAAAACCTACTCCAACTGCTAATAGTGCAGATCTTGAAAAGGTTACAAATAAGCCAAGTATTGTAAAAAACGCTGTAATTGAAAGCAATATTTGATTTATTCTTGATTGACTCTCATTTAATAGGTACAAATTTAGCAAAGCCGTAATAACTAAAAATGCTCCAAGAATATTGGGATGGGGTAGTGTCCCATATCCTCTTATAAAAGTTGTGCCATGTGAAACAACTTTTGCAACACCATAAATTGAGACGGCAAGAGGGGATTCACCTAAGATATTTATCCCCAGAGAATGTTGAAAACTAAACTGTATCATGGCTATTATGGCCTGAATTGATCCTAATGTAATTATTGTCCACAGCATTATCCCCCGATATTTTAACCAAATAGGGGACTTGTACACATAATATCCCAGTAGTAGTACACAGCTTATCCTCAGATAATAATAGAGAGAAATAATTTTATAATCAGGAGCAATGGTTGTTTGGTAAAGAATTAGTCCGAAGATAAAGGTTATCAAAATTTTTAGTAAAATACTCCGACCGGTTTTAGATTTTAAACTTCTATAAATACCTATTCCAATAAATAGTAAAACTAAAAAGAAGCTTGCGTAAATTGATATTGCAGTAAAGTCAGAGTAGTATCCTAAAATATTACTGAATTTATTTTCAAGAACATACCTCACGGGAAAAAAAATTGATACTATAATTCCTATCATTGTTAGCAGCTCAATTTTTTCTAAAAATGGAGTTTCACGTGAAGTCAAAATGTTTGACATTTAAGAGTTCGTATGGTTTAATTGCAAAGATATTTCAATATGATATAATTCTAACACTAATCGTAACCCTTTGTAGCTCAATGGATAGAGCGGCTCCGTCCTAAGGAGACGATGGGGGTTCGATTCCCTCCAAGGGGACCAAAGTTTAAATAATATTTATTAATAAAAAATATGACCGACAACACAAACGACCTAAATCAAAATATTCAAAAACTTAATAAGACCATGGGTAGTTATTGGTTAAGTTTGGTTAGGGGATTGTTCACTGGGTTTGGGACTGTTTTAGGTGCAGGATTAGCAGTTTTGTTGATTGGTTGGTTTTTAAATATCATTGGTGTTATTCCAGCTTTTCAAAAACAAGCTGAGCAATGGCGTCAAGTATTTATTCAAAATCAAAATAGCCAAACTTACGTGACACCAGAAAGCACAGCTCCAGTAAACTCTGCAGAATAACCTATTACCGAGGGCCCTTAGCTCATCTGGTAGAGTGCTTCCATGGCATGGAAGAGGTGACCGGTTCGATCCCGGTAGGGTCCACCATGAATAAAAAATAAAAGAACACCCTTTGACCTTTTGGTCTAAGGGTGTTTTTGTTGGGTACTAAGTCTCCAATATTTGCTTTATTCTGTACCTAAGAATTGAGCAGAATATCATACCTCCATCAGCTGCATCTGCAATATTTTCTCTATTCCTACGAGATATTCCAATTGTTTCTCCTGCTTTATTATACTCACACTCACCAAAAAATTTTCCTGTTTTAAAATGAGCGACTGCAGTGATTGGACAAAAGGGAACCATGTGATCATTTACTTCCCCCAAAAGTCTTATTGACCGTTTGTCGCGCATAAAAAAATCATATTGTCCTGATTTTTTGACTTCTTTTAGATCATTTAAAAATCCAGAAAAAAGATTGTCGTAAAATGAGAAGAAAATAGATAGTAGAAATTGCATATTGTTTCCTCCTAATCGAATATAGTTTACAAGGAAACATACTAGAATTATAGGTAAATGTCAATATTTAAAATATATTATTAAGACAGTGGTATATAATATTAATATGGATAAAACTGTTGAACTAACCTTAGATTTTGATAATACTGTAACCACCGAGGATCGATTTTCGATTCGGCATTTTTTGGAAGACTTTATAGATATTATCAACAACCAGTCGCAGGATGAATTAAGCGAAATGATCTCAGGGGCGGCGACCGCCGAAGGGTTTTCGGACTTTGTTATGCAAAAGCAAGAAATTCTTAATATGTTTTATTCAAAGTTTTTTGGCCGCCGTAACAGCTATATAAATTTTTCTAAACTAAAATTAACTTTTGATAAAAGATTGTTTCAAATTCGCGGTGAGTACGAAGAGTACAGTGAAGGAATTTTAGCTGCTGCCGGTAGTATTCAAATCTCTTTGGTTAAGAACGATGATAGCTTTGAATTTGTGACCTTTAAATTTTATCCGCGCATGCGCGCTAACATTCAACATGACTAATCGCTTTCAAAAAGAACTTGCTCTATATAATAGTGGTGCTAGATATGTGATTGGTGTAGATGAAGTTGGTCGTGGACCTTTAGCTGGACCTGTAGTTGCGGCAGCTGTGGTGTTTGCGATTGATGTGGTGCCGGCAGATGAACAAAATTGGTGGCAGCAAATTAATGACAGTAAAAAAATATCGCACAGCAAACGCGAGATTTTGAGTGAACAAATTATAAATAATTCTCGGCACGCGATTGGCGTGGCTGATGTAAACGAAATTGAACAATTAAATATTTTACAAGCGAGTTTGTTAGCAATGCGCCGCGCTGTCGAGGGTTTAAATTTAGAGTTGGACAATGCAGTTAAGAATTCAATTATATTAGTTGATGGTAAAAACATAATCCCCAATCTTACCGCTCGCCAAGAAGCAATTGTAAAAGGGGATAGTGTGGTGCATTCGATTGCGGCTGCTTCAATTATTGCTAAAGTTTATCGTGATAAATTGATGACTGATTTAGCAGAAAAATTTCCTACCTATGGTTTTGAAAAACACAAAGGCTATGGAACTAAGTTCCACATTGATGCAATCAAACAACTTGGCTTATCGCCTATACACCGCGCTTCGTTTTGTGGTAATATTGTTTGATCGTCGAGACCGCGACGTAAAAATGTGACGCGCAAAACCCAGCGCAAAATATGGAGAGGTGCCAGAGTGGTCGAATGGGCCGCACTCGAAATGCGGTGTGCTCGC
>CAYVOF010000026.1:0-12691 GCA_964453405.1 uncultured Candidatus Saccharibacteria bacterium
GTAGAAAATGGAGAATTTTATAGCTATCAGTTTGAAAACGATATTTGGACAGTGCGTTCAAAGAGTGGTGTAGTTTATAAATTTGGTTTAACTAATAGCAGTCGACAAAGTGACCCTTCGGACCCAGCAAAAATTTATCGCTGGCAATTGGATAGTCAAACCGATGCAAATGGTAATACTATCACTTATTCTTATGCAAAAGATAGTGAACAGTTATACCCTCAGGAAATAAATTATACCGGGAGTGGTTCTGGTGTCGGAGATTTTAAGATTTTGTTTAACCGAGAATCCCGCCCTGATCCATATTATTCGTTAAAATCAACTTTTCCTGTTCAGACCAATTATCGAATAAAGGAGATTTTAGCACAGTTTAATAGCCAAACTATAAAGAAATATGAGTTTAATTATCTTAGCGGTGATAATGGAAAGAGATCATTACTAAGCTCTGTGACCGAGACTGGTTATGATGAATCTGCACAAGGATTGAGTTTACCGCCTACCACTTTTGAATACCAAAAAACTGATGTTCCAACTGGCAATTACCAATGGGTGCTCGATCAAGGATACCAGTTACCAGCTGATGTAAGAGAAAGTTATATAGTGGATGTGAATGGGGATGGTTTGGTTGATGTGGTTCAATCGGCAAAGGATCACAATAACGTTGATCACAAACATACCTATTTAAATAACGGAGATAAGACTTGGACAGAGAATTCTAATTGGTTAGCCCCAGTATTGTTTTTTCAACTTCCACCAGGAAGCGGTAATTGGCGAGATCTAGGAGTACGATTGTTGGATATTAACGGTGATGGTTTAACAGACATTATCCAACACAGTCAGATGGGTCAACACTCCTTTTTAAACAACGGTAATGGCTGGACCGAAGTTTTTGGGCAGTGGTCTGTACCGATTTATCTAGCTCATGGTAATGGAGGTAATAATCCTAATGACTTTGCTCAAGTAGGGGATTTAAATGGTGATGGTTTGCCGGACATTTATCAAGCCTTAATAAGCTCTAATATCCCAAATCAAATTGATGAAACTGTATATTTGAACAACGGCAATGGTTGGACGAGAAATGATGACTGGATAATACCCACAGATGCTCGTAATAGTTATCTAGTGGATGTAAATGCAGATGGTTTGGCTGATATGTTTGAATCGTTTAATGACCCAAGTAATCAACCGGTTAGACATACATATCTGAATAAAGGTGATGGAACCTGGTTTAATGACGAGTCATTATTATCTCCTAGATTTTTCTTTCAAAATTTTAGCCAAAATGACAAAGGAGTTAGGCCTATGGATTTAAATGGCGATGGCTTTCAAGATATCGCTGAACGTTTGGACCTAGGACCAGGATCTGGGCCCGCCTACGCATATTTTAATCAAGGTTCGTCTTGGCAAGTACAAAGTAATCCTTGGAGTCCGCCCCTTGATTTATATGATGGCCGTAACAATTTAGACACCAAAACTCGGGTCACTGATGTGAATGGTGATGGAATGGTGGATTTTATCCGGGCAGCTCGAGATGGTGGTAATCCTGATGTAATAGAAGAAACCGTTTATCCTAATCGCCAAAAACGTGCAGATTTATTAAGTAAAATTATTTTACCAACAGGAGCGGTAAGCAGTATAGTATATCAGGCAAGTACTGCGTTTAGGGTAGGTGATCAATTTGCTAATCCAGCTTTGCCGGTCGTTTTAGATACAGTGAAAAAGATTACAACGGAAGTTAGTGGAGCACCTAATCAAGAGTTGCAATTTGAATATCAATCTGGAAAGTACTATTTTGGTGATCCCTATGATCGTAGATTTGCCGGGTTCAATAAAGTTGTTGAGGTAGACCTAGTAGGTAACAAATCCATAACTTATTATCATCAAGGCGATGCGTCTGATTCTGCTCAAGGAGAATTTGATGATCACCATTCTAAAATTGGCAGATCTTATCGGACAGAGGTCTATGATTCGAGCGGGGCATTGGTCTCTAAAATAATAACTAAGTGGGATAAGGCTAGTTTGGATGGAGGGGCTACTTTTGTAAAATCCACAGACACCATCAACTTTAGCTACGGAGTTGGCGGAACTCATAAAGATAAAGCTAGTAGTCAGGAGTATAATAACGTAAATGGAAACATTACAAATACCACAAATTGGGGGGAAGTAATAGGGAGTAACGACGGTAGTTTTACAGATGTAGGTTCAGATAAAGTTACTTCCGATATTGTCTATGCAACCGGTAGCTTCTATGGTGTTTCAAGTTTGCCATTCAAAGAAACCAGCTTTGATCGAAATAATACTAAAATTAAAGAAACCAAATATCACTATGATAATTTGCCATCCGGAAGTGTGGATAAAGGCAATCAGACTAAGCAAGAAAACTGGATCAGCGGCAGTGATTATTCAACTACTCAAACCGCCTATAATAATTACGGGTTGGTGAGTACTACTGTTGACCCGCGCAATAATTCTACTAGTTATAACTACGACAGCACTAATCTTTATCCTGTCGTGATTAGTAACGCTTTAGAACAGGATACTCACTATCAATATGATTATTCCTCGGGCAAACCAAAGCAAGTTATCGATTCTAATAATTCTGTCACAGAATTTACTTTTGATGGTTTGGACAGGCTCATTACTGAGAAACAATCTGACTTAATGTTGCCGGGTGTTACGGTTGTAAAATCAAGTTATGAATATACAGATACTCCAAACCATGCACGGGTTAAAAGGACTGATTATTTAGACAGCTCTAACTCAGTAGAAAGTTACAGTTATTACGATGGGTTGAACAGAATTATTCAGCAACGTGTGGAAGCCGAGGAGGGTAATCAGTATTCGGTCACAGACACAGCTTATAATGACCGTGGGTTAGTTTTGAAGGAATCCTTACCATATTTTTCTAGTGGTAGTAGCAAGACTACTCCAACGGAAACTGCCAATTTATACTCAACTTATAATTATGATGCTTTGGGTCGGGCAGTGACAGTTGCTAATGTGCTGGGTACAACTATCACAAGCTACGACCGCTGGGATGTTGTAATTACCGATGCCAATGGAAAAAACAAAAAACTATACAAAGACGCTACTGATCAATTAGTTGGAGTTGATGAATTTAACAGTGGCGCGACTTACCATACTTCCTATGGTTATAATGCTGCTGGTAACTTAGTTAAATTAACCGATGCCTTGGGGAATGTTCGGAACTTTAGTTATGACGCTTTAGGGAGACGTTTGAATGCCCAAGATTTGCACGCACCACAAGACTCAACTTTTGGAGTTTGGACCTATCAATATGATGCGGTGGGTAATCTTATTAGCCGCACAGACGCTAATAATCGCACTGTCGGTTACGAGTATGACGCACTTAATCGAGTAACCACAGAAAATGCTGATCAAAACGAGACGATAGAAGTTACTTATACTCATGATTCGTGTCTAAATGGAATCGGCAGGCTTTGTAATGTAGTAAATAATAGCGTCAATCAATCCAGTGAGTATGACCGCATGGGCCGCATAACAAAGGACACTAAAGTTATCAATGGTCAGACTTTTGTTAGCCAATATACATCTGATAGATTGGGAAATCCAGTAACTATCAAAAACCCAGATAATTCAGAAGTAAAATATCTTTATAATGGCGCTGGGCAGTTAGAAGTAGTTCAAAGTAAAGAGGTAAGTAGTGGTAGCTTTGGGAATATTATTTCTGATTTTGATTATGCGCCAACTGGAGCGATTACTTATCAAGAACACAGCAATGGTGCTAAAATTACTAATACCTATAACGCAAATCAGTTGTATCGCTTAAGTAATAAAACCACTACATTGCCTTTGGCTGGAGGTGCAGTTAAAACGGTTCAGAATCTCACTTTCACTTATGATCCAGTTGGGAACATCACATATTTATCTGATAATTCGGAACTTAATACTCAAAAAAATGTGGCTTATACCTATGACGATTTGTATCGGCTATCTTCGGCTTTTATTACTAATGCACCGACTCGTAATTTTTCGCAAACTTATCAGTACGATGCGATTGGAAACATAACTTATAAGTCCGATGTCGGGACTTACAGCTATGCCGGTAATGTCGGGTCTAGCTATGCTAATCCTCACGCAGTAACAAAGATCGTAAAGGGATTGCAAACGGCGAATTATTCGTATGATAAGAATGGTAATCTTTTGGTAGATAGCACGCGATATCTCAGTTGGGATTATAATAACCGTGTAACTACTTTTAGATCCAATCTTAGTGATGATAGCAATGTGAATTATGGCTATGATGCTTCAGGAATGCGAGTTAGTGTGGTTGGGGCCGAAGGTGAGAGTTTATATCCGTCTCAAAATTACAATACTAATGGAGCTATGCCTCAAAAGCATATCTTTGCTGGAGATGATTTGGTTGCTACAATTAGAGGAGTAGGGGTGAGTGCCACTGCGACCGCAGTGCATAGTGATAATTTGGGTAGTACTCGGGTTACCTCGAATGCAGCTGGTGAAGTTCTGGAAACCTTGGATTACTTTCCTTTTGGTTCCATAAAGACTGATGAGCTTGAAGGCGGCGGCGCTGGTAACGGCGCAGGGGAGCAGCGCAAGTTTATCGGCCGTGAGTATGACGTAGGCAGCGGTTTGAGCTATTTGGAAGCTCGATATTATGATGGGAGAGTGGGGAGGTTTGTGAGTCAGGATGCAAGATTTTTATCAGTTGATTTAAATTTAGCAGATCCACAAAGCCTAAATAGCTACGCGTATAGTAGAAACAACCCATTACGGTATCTCGATACTGATGGTAATTCTTTTTGGGATTCAGTAAAATATTACTCTGGTGGAATTGCTAATTACGCAGGTGGTGTTGTTCAGGGTGGTGCAAGGATGGTTGGTACAATAGCTTATATGGGCTCGCACCCACAAACGATAGTTGATACTTATGCCGCAGGGTATAACGCAGGAAAAGATTTATTTAGTACTCCCAAAGTGGCATTGTCTGAAGCTTGGCAAGGTACTAAAATTTCTGCAGGCGAATTTTTAGACAAACCTGTAAATGAACAAACAAGAGCGGTGGGGAATTTTACTGGTAGTGTAATGGCTTCAGTTGCCGTAGGTGCAAAAAGCGGGTCTAGCCCTAAATTATCAGGATCAGTAGCAGAAAGCCCTTATTCCAAAGTAGCTTCGCACGTAATGGAAAAGCACCCTGAAAGATATCCTGGCATGTCAGCTGGTGATATTTCCAATCTAGCTAAATCAACACAGCAAACTGCTGATTTATCAGCGAGGATTAATGGGGTTAATCCTAAGACTGGGGCGTTAGTCAGTAAACAGTACTTCGGTAGTTCAAAGACGGGACAAGTATATATCAATACCAACGCAGGCCCTCCAACAATGTTCCCCAAGACCAACTATGTTGACTATATACGAAGGCATGTTGTGCAGGACTCAGTTAAATATAAAGCGAAATAATTATGATTACTTTAGATAAATTTACCTTTTTGGTCTTAATTGACGTTTTGGATTCTTGTTCTACCATAGAATATGGGAATGTAGAATCACACACAGGTTATACCAAACGACAATTTGAAGAATTATACAAAAAGTATAATAAAAATCAAAAATTTACTTTTGAGAAAAGTGACTTACCAATTATCATCAAAGGTTTAGAGTGGATGTTAGTAGCAAAGGATGATTCTGATATTTTACAAATAGATCGTCATGATGGTATAAAGTTAATTAATTTATTAAAACTTGCCAAAGATAAAATCAGTATTGAGAATTGGAGTTAGCGTATTTAGTATAATTATTAAGGAATTAAATTTATTATTATGAACAAAAAAATAATCCCAATCACTAAAATCATTTTAGGCCTACTTATTGTTATTGGTGGTTTCCCACAAGTGGTCATGTCTTTGTTATTAGTAATAGGGGCATCTATTGGTGGGGGCACCAGTAATGCAAATAGTATTGGTCAAGTGGTCGGCATGTTTTTTGGATCTCTTATTGTTTGGATTATAGGTGTTTGGCTGTTGCAGTCAGGTAATAAACAGAGAAAATTTTTAAAACTGGGAGTCGTAGAACAAAAATAATGCTAATCAATCCTACAGTAGTAGAATATTTGAAGGGTGTAGATAATCAAGAAATAAAGAAATTGATATTTTGTACTTATAGATATAACTCAAAATTAGGGAAGGGACTCCCTGATGCTATTGGTTATGAAAAATATACAGGAGATTTGATTGGAAAAAATTTATCAAGGTCTGCAGGTGACTTATCTGAGGTACAAACAGTTGCAATGATTATTGAATTGTGTCCTGATTTTGAAGATATTTGGCTTGAATCTACTCGAAGTCTAGAACCTGAGGATAAAACTTATTCTCTGCTTATTTCTAAATTTGCGGAGTATATAGTTGAAAAGTACAAATCTAACTCCATAGAAAATTTTAAGGATATATTTGACATAACAGAAGTGTGTTTGAGGATTGGTGAAACTACTGTACAAAATACTTTCACGACATCTTTATTGGAAGATATACAAAATCTAGCTGGTAACCAAGACATTAATCCCAATGTTTTTTTACCATATCTGGGAGATGAGACTCAGAAATGGTGGAATGAAATTAACAGGTTTTGGGATGATTTGGAGAATTATTATACTAAAAATACACCTTCATAATTTGTAGATATTATGAAAATCGAGAACGGAGATGTAGCAGAAAGGAAAACAGAATCTAAATGCCCTGATTGTGGTAAAAATCAATATTATCACGATATTTATGATGCATATTTCTGTTTATCTGAAAATAAATGGATAGAAGGAGTTTGCAATGATACTGATTGTGAATATTGTATTTCTAGACCTGTTAAACCATTTGTGAAAGTTAACTAATAATTGAAACAAAAATATTTGACTTAAAAACTTACGTTATTAGTAGGTTTTTTTATTTTGCAAAACCCCCTCAATATGATATAATAATCGCAGAAAATTGAGTTTGCGCAATTTTTTAATTGGCTTACTGCAGCCGTTTTTAGAAACACAAATAAACCCTAAAATAAACACAAAAACATGATTACAGCTGAACTCAATCAGCTTCTCATTGATAAGAAGATTATCAAAAAAACTGAGCTGGCAGACCTCCAAAAAGAGTGGGAAGGCCTTAAAACCCCCATGCATTGGGAGGATTTTTTGGTTGATAAAAAGGCTATTACCGAAGACGCCCTGCTTAAAGTAAAAAGCGAAGAGTTTGGTGTAGAAATTATAGATCTTCATGATCAAGAAATTACCGAACCTTTGCTCAATTATGTGCCCGAACCAATCGCTCGTCGTCATCAGGTAATTAGTTTTGCTAAGAACAAAAATGAGCTGAGTTTGGCCATGATTGACCCGACCGATTTGCAGACTAAAGAATTTATTCAAAAAAAGACTGGTCTGCAGATTAAAGTCTTTTTGATGGGCAAGTCATCG
The DNA here is from genome assembly GCA_964453405.1 of uncultured Candidatus Saccharibacteria bacterium. GTDB lineage: Bacteria > Patescibacteriota > Doudnabacteria > UBA920 > UBA920 > UBA920. Next base: position 7,457 of record CAYVOF010000026.1, read on the forward strand.
CTAGATTTTGGATTGTCTAAATACCACAATAACCTCGAAGGCGAAATCAAACACATGGTGCAGACCGGTGGTCCGGACAAATCCACTGACCCTGGGGAGGTTAGTGATGATCTTAAAAAAATGGCCGAAGAAATTCCGATTGTCCGCGTGGTCGACACCTTGCTCGAGTACGCCGTGATCGAAAAGGCTTCGGATATTCACATTGAGCCGCAAGAAAACAGCGTGGCTGTGCGCTATCGCATTGATGGTGTACTGCATGATGTTATGACGCTACCAAAAGCGATTCAAGCCGCTCTCGTGGCTCGCATCAAGGTGCTTTCTAACTTAAAAATTGACGAACATCGTATGCCGCAGGATGGTCGTTATAAAATTGAAAAAGACGGCTACAAGTTTAGTTTGCGTATCTCCACCATCCCAATTTTTGATGGTGAAAAAGTAGTAATGCGTTTGTTGGATGAATCTACCAAAGCGTTAAGTTTAGAGGCTCTCGGATTTTTGCCAGAGCAACTCGAATTAGTGAACCGCAACATTCACAAGCCTCATGGAATGATGTTAATTACCGGACCAACCGGTAGCGGTAAGTCTACATCTTTGTATGCAATTTTAACTATTTTAAATACTAAGCAAGTTAATATTTCGACCATCGAAGATCCGGTGGAATATCGCATTCCGGGTTCAAACCAGATGCAGGTTAATCCAAAGATTGGTTTAACTTTTGCCATGGGTCTGCGCGCCTTACTCAGACAAGATCCAAACATCATTATGATCGGGGAAATTAGAGACCAAGAAACCGCCGAAGAAGCCATGCACGCAGCCATGACTGGTCACATTGTACTTTCTACGCTTCACACTAACTCGGCTTCGGCCGCGCCGCCTCGACTTATAGACATCGGTATCGAACCATACTTGATTGCTTCTACACTTAACGCCATCATGGCCCAGCGCTTGGTGCGTATGATTTGTCCGGACTGTAAAACCGAAAAACCCGTTGACGCCGACATTGCAGCTTCACTTAAAAAACAATTTGACCTCGATGGTCTTATGGTTGTGTTAGAAAAATTGAACCTAACCAATGGTGCAAAAAAATTTGAAGACCTTAAGTTTTATTATGGTCAAGGTTGTGATAAGTGTAGTAGAACCGGCTACAAAGGTCGTATCGGAGTGCATGAATTACTCGAAAATACCCCAGAAATCGAAGAATTAATCGTAAAACGTGCTACCAGCCAAGACATCGAAAAACAGGCTGTAAGCGAAGGCATGATCACTATGTGGCAGGATGGGTTTATTAAAGCCGTGGGCGGTCAGACTACTATCGAAGAAATCTTGCGCGTAACCAAAGAGTAGCGCCACACTAACCGCTCTCAAATAAACAGATGCCAAATTATACATACACAGCAGTTAGCAAAGATGGAAAACATCAGACCGGCGAAATAGAGGCGGCTAATTTTTTGTCAGCCGGCCACTTACTTAAAGAGCAGGGGATGATCCCAATGGAGTTGAATGAAAAAACTTCGTTTAACTGGAAGAATTACTTACAGGCATTTTCTACTGTTGGGTTAAAAGACAAAATTGCTTTTATTCAAAATTTAGGATTGCTGTTAAAGTCAGGCGTGTCTGCGCCGCGCGCCATGCGTATTATTGCCAAGCAAACTAACAACGGAAAGTTTCGAGCTATTGTCGAAGGCTTGGCTGCTTCTGTTGAATCCGGAAAATCTCTACACGAGGCTATGGCTGCTTACCCAAAAGTTTTTTCACACATTTTTTTGAGTATGATCGAAGTCGGAGAATTATCAGGAAACTTAGAAACTAGTTTGGACTATTTGCATATTCAATTACAGCGCGAAGCTGATTTAAAATCCAAAACTAAAGGAGCGATGATTTATCCAATCGTAATTATCACCGCTATGGTCATCATCGGAGTATTGCTGGCCATCTTTGTGTTGCCATCGTTAGTCGCTACCTTTAAAGATTTTGACATGGAGCTACCTTTAATGACTCGCATCGTTATTTGGTTCAGCGATTTTTTCTCGGCTCACGCAGTAATCGTTATCGGTGCCATGATAGCTTCGGTAGCTAGTGTCTTGCTCGGTATTCGCACACCCCCAGGCCAGAGACTCTTAGCCACTATATTGCTAAATTTTCCTATGATCAGTCCGGTAGTTAAAAAAATTAATATCGCTCGGTTCTCTCGTATCCTTGGTTCGCTAATGAAGTCGGGAATTTCTGTAGTGCAGGGCTTAGAGGTTACAGCCGATGCCTTGAGTAATGTTTATTATCGTGACGTTTTGATGCAGACTGCAGAGAGTGTAAAGCTTGGCCAGCCATTAACAGAATCATTGGCCAAGCATGAAAAATTGTTTCCATTTTTAGTTACACAGATGATTTCGATTGGCGAAGAAACTGGAAATTTAGAAGATATTTTAGAACAGCTAGCCGCCCACAACGAAGCCGAAATTGACGATACTATGAAAAATATTTCCTCTATTATTGAACCATTGCTGTTGTTGGTTATCGGTGGAGTTGTTGGATTCTTGGCCATGGCTTTGATTATGCCGATTTATAATATTGGTTCGGCGATAGGTTAAGCGGTATTGTCACGCAACTTTGATATAATAAATATACATGCATTTAAACATTCTGCAGAAGCATCACCATTACATCGGACTTCATATTAACAACCACGCTATCAAGGCGTTGCAGTTTGAAATTTCCAAAAATTCTAATTCCGTACAGGCCTACACTAATATATCTATGCCGAAGGGGATGATTACTAGCGATGAATTTACTGATCAGGCTGCTTTGGCTGCGTTGATAACCCGCAGCTTAGCCAAGCCGCAACATGGTAAGTTTTCTACTAACCGTGTTGTTGTAGCTTTACCAGAATCAAAGTCATTCGTGCGTATTATTCCTATGCCTGCCATGGGTGATGCCGAAGTTGGTAACGCAATTTTATTTGAGGCTGAAAGTTATATTCCACTACCAATGGATCAAGTTTATTTTGACTGGCAGATTTTGGAGCACAAGCCAGATGGGGGAATGGATGTGTTAGTAATTGCGTCGGCCAAAGCTTACGTAGACAAGTACATTGCAATTTTAGAAAAAGCTGGCCTTAAAATTGCTGGCATCGAAACCGAAGCGCAGAGCGTGGCGCGAGCTCTGGTGCCGACTAAGATTAAAGATCCGATTTTGATCGCTGACATTGATGCGTTTAAAACGGCTTTAGTGATGGTGCAGGACGGGGCATTGCAGTTTACTTCTTCTATTCCTTTAGCTGGAAATATTTTTACCGAACGCTTAGCCAAAGCCGCTGCTATTGCAGCGCCTGAGGCTGAAAAAATTAAGCGCGAATTAGGTTTTAGTAACACTGTTGAATATCCGAATTTAAAATTGCAGCTAATGCCTGTTATGGAAGAGTTTGCCGCAGAAATAAAAAATATTTTAAAGTTTCATTACGATCATCATGACACTCATATCAGTACTTTGCTTTTAACTGGTGGGGGATCCAAGCTGCAGCATATCGCTGAATCTTTAGAACCGTTATTAGTTGATTTTGCGCCTTTAAAAGTCATAGTATCTAATCCATTGGAGCATATTCCAAATTTGCATGAAACTAGTTTGGGATCATACGAGGCTTTGAGTTATGTAACGGCTATTGGTTTGGCTCTGTGGGAATTGGAGGATCCAAAATAATATGAAGCACATTAATTTATTGCCGCCTAAAAAACAGACCGAACTCTACTATGAGGACTTATATCACAGCACTGCCGTAGCTGTGGCTTTGGGTGTGTTAATTTTGATGCTCGGTATTGTCGCACAAATTTTTGTTAGCATTTATTTGCAGAGCAAAACCACCAAGTTAAACAGCGAAATTCAGACTTTAAAGCAGCAGACTGACAAAACAGAAAACGCCGAGCAAAAAACTCAGATTAAAATGATCAATTCACAGATGCAAGACTTTGAAAAACTGGCTAAAGATTCTCCGATATGGTCCAAAGTTTTACTGGCTTTTAGCAAGCAGGTTCCAAAAACTGTTAAAATTGATAGTTTTCAAGCAGATGCCAAGACTGGCAAAATTACCATTAGTGGTTATAGCCCGACTCGTGATTTAGTGATTGAGTTATATAATAATTTGAATAGCGACAAGGAGCATTTTAAAGATGTTGATTATCCATTAGAAAATGTTACTAAGCCGGCTGATATTTTGTTCAATTATTCCTTTACCATTCAAGAAGGCATATTAATCCCTAAACCATAATATGTTCGTACTAACTTACAGAATTAAATTATTTGCCCTTCTCATTGGCTTTGCAGTGTTTGCTGCATTGATGTTTACTTATGGTTATGGAATTTTTGAAGGCCGTAACCAAGCTCAGTTGGATTCTGTTAGCAAACAAAATCTAGAATTACTTGTCTTAAAAAAAGAACAACTAAATTTTGAACAAGGTAAAAAAGATATTGCTGCTTTGTCGCAGAAGACTTTTCCGCCGCAGGATCTATTTAGTAAAGATACTAAAGTTGTAAAGGAAATAAAAATTCTAGAAGATTTAGCCAAACAATATGGACTCGAATTTGATCTACAAGTTTCTGGGACAACTAAAAATGCAGTCAAGGTGCCACAGGTTAGCGGTGAATTATTCTTGGTGCCGTATACTGTAACTGTGACTGGTCCTTTTGCTGGTATTCAAAAATATGTCGAGATGGCGGAGCATACTTCTTTTATCAATCAGACTCAAAACATCAACTTACAAGCTGGAGAAGACGGACGAACTAAAGCCACCCTTAAGTCAGTATTTTATTTAAAGCCATGAAACTAGAACTCAAATTTGATTATAAAAAAACTTTATCTTACGTCCTAAAACGGTTCTCGTTGGTATTGTGGGTATTTTTAGGCTTAGTACTTTTAGCAGAAGCTTTGACTATTAAAGCCTCGGTTAATCAGATTTTGGAAGCTAATGCTGAACAGGCAATTAGCAATGCCAAGTTGTTGCGAGTAAATTTTGAAACTTATAATGCTATAGAAAAGCGTTTGACTGACAATGCCGCTTTTGTGCCGAGCGAATCTAGTGGTATTGATCCATTTGGAGTTCCTGCTAAAAAGTAAAATTACTCATCAAAACCCTTGATTTTTGAGGCTGATTTTGCTAAACTATTTTGTATGCGGATCGGTAGCTCAGCTGGTAGAGCAGTTGACTCTTAATCAATTGGTCGTGGGTTCGAGCCCCACCCGATCCACCA
>CAYVOF010000027.1:0-12633 GCA_964453405.1 uncultured Candidatus Saccharibacteria bacterium
TATATTTAATACTATAAAATTATTATATCAAAAATTGATAAGTTTTTCTTTTTTTAAATAACAATAATAATATATTGACAAACGATAAGTGATGAGATAAACTATAGACAATTCATTAAAATAACTATGAAAAAAACTTCAATAGTATTTCTACAAGTAGTCATTATATTGGTCGGTCTCGGTGCGTTGTTTTTATTGCTATTGGAACCTCATTTAGAAGGGGTAAACGCGAATGCTAAATTTTTTGAGGTTTACCTTGATCCATTTATAGCGGTCGTCTATGCTGGCTCGATTCCATTTTTTGTTGCTCTGTATAAAGCGTTCAAGCTTTTGGGATATGTTGGGCAGAATCAAGTATTCTCGCACGAGGCAGTAAAAACGTTGCGAACTATCAAGTACTGCGCGCTAATTATAATTGGTTTTGTTATCGCAGAAGAAATTTTTATTATGTTAACCCATGGTAATGACGATGCAACAGGTGCTTTTATGATGGGTGTATTTATTACTTTTGGCTCCATCGTTGTTTCAACGGCAGCAGCAGTGTTTGAAAAAACTTTACAAAGCGCTGTGGACATCAAGTCCGAAAATGATTTAACAGTTTAAACTTATGGCAATAATTATTAACATCGATGTAATGTTGGCCAAGCGCAAGATGAGTGTCACCGAACTCGCCGAAAAAGTGGGCATCACCATGGCTAACATTTCTGTACTAAAGAACGACAAAGCAAAAGCAATTCGCTTTTCAACATTGGAAGCAATTTGTAAGGCGTTGGATTGCCAGCCAGGGGATATTTTGGAGTACATAATATAGAAAAAATCATCTTATTTTAGAATCGCACAAGGTTGATTATTGCTGAATTAAGTTTTATTTATCCACTTTTATTTTGTGGGAATAAACTTCAATTTTGCTATAATGTACTCATAGTAATTAATCATAATAATTATGAGTAAAATAAATCAAAAAATAATTCTTTCTATAGGAGTTGTTGTTTTAGCATTAACAATAGGTGCTTGGTGGGGTAGCAATTATGGATTTACGCTCAAAGGTCCATTGGCAGATAGCGCTCAAAGGAGTTATGCGGGTTATAACTCAGGTACTCTGAATGGTTTTAATGATGAATTTAAGAGTTTAAATGAGAGTTTAAAAATGGTTGATTTTGGAAGTATTAAATCAATAAATGCATATCTGCTTTTGTTTAATGATGCAATTAATAAATATAATAGTACTCATGAATATAAGATCCAAAATATCAATAGACCTGGCGGAGGCGGTGGGTATTGTAGAGATCTCCAGCAACAGCTCAACGCGGCAGAGACTAGTTTGAACGGCATATTGGCTCATATAACACGTATCGAGAATGCTATTGCTATACTTCAGAGTCAACAGCCTAGACCACAAGATTACGAACGTCAGATGGAAGAATATAATTGGTCGTTAAACCTTTTGCGTGACTTTGAGGGGATGGAACGTGATTTTATACTGGAATTACGACGTGCTGGTGCTTCGCATAATTGTCACCTTAGCGGTGGTTCTGCTTAATTGTAGACTTACATTTTTTGCTAGGGTCTTAAATTTGATCCCATTGGCTTGCAATATTGTTATCGTAATATGACCTGTTTTACTGGTATGAATATCCTGCACAATCCCAGACTTACCAGAATGCGTGCCACTAATAACCTGGCATCTGTCCCCATCTTTAAGTTTTTTTGTTGTGTGGGTTTTCATAAAGTAATCATAACAAAAAAATGTTATTACTCTACAATTTTACGTAACTGGTCAATAAAGGCACGCTTCCAAGACCACATCGCAAACCACTTTATTAACGGTGTTCCAATGATTCTTAGTATAGGACGGTGGATTTGGACTTCATAAGTGTAATTAATTTTTGAGCCTTCTTTTACATCTTCTATTATAAACTCTTCATGTCCGGACGTGCCAAAAGATGACTCATTATCAGATTTAAAACCAATATTGGGTAGTAACTCAGTTTGCATTTTTACATCAAACACTTTTCCAAATGATTTAACCCTGGCAACCATTTGTTGCTGATTACCTTGCTTTCCAATGATATGAATCGATTGAGCTATTGATGGAAAATATTTTGGCATAGTCTCAAAGTCAGAAACGATTTTATAGATTTCTTCTTTTGGGGCTTTGATGATCCAAGAACCTTGTAGGTGAATGCGCTTCATGAAGTATTACTTAGTGGAATAAAATTCAATTATCCACTCGATGCCATATTTATCTCTAAACATGCCAGCGTAAGATCCCCAGGGACCATCGCCCATAGGTCCTTCTACTTGTCCTCCGGCAGAGAGTCCGGCAAATAATCTGTCGGCTTCTTCTTTGCTTTCTGCACTTACGGAAATTTTGCTTCTGTTTTCATTCTCGCTAACTTTGCCTAAAACTGCAGGAACATCATTTGCCATTAGCATATTTTGACCAATGGGCAAGCTAATAAGCATGATTTTATTTTCTTCTGTTTGTGGGACAGGGAATTCGGCACTGGCTATGTCTTTAAAGCGTACGACTTTTTCAAACTCACCACCAAATACTGATTTGTAAAAAGTAAATGCTTCTTCGGCGTTGCCGTTAAAATTGATCCAAGGGTTTATTGTCATGTTGAATTATATTTAATTAATATGCTTCTATTATACATTCTGAGTACAAAAACCACCAGATAAATTTCATCGGCTTTGGTTGTCGGTGGCAAAAATTGTCATACTTAAATTATAATTAAAAAATTAATTTAGATGTCCAAAAGAAAAAAGCGAATTATTATTTTACTGGTTTTTGCAATTATCACAACCTCCTTTTTTTATATTGATTATAGTGGTCTAGTATTATGTAACTCTAAAGGGGTATATTCAGCTTCATTAGCAGGAGATTATAATGCATCTGTAATAAACACTAATGCATCGAATAGAAATTATGTATTCGATGCTTATGAGGTTCTCAGTTTCACCAGTCCTCGTTTTAAAAATTACACTATTGAGTTTCATCCTCCTCAATCTAATCCAGTAATGGGACAACATACAGATTGGAAGATTTCCTTATTCGCTGGTTGTGCTTTGCAAGATAGAATTATTAAAAAGAGGTTTGAACAAATATTAACCGACTTTAATGTAGAAAAGAATTGGTTAAAAGATGCTCAATTCCAAAAGCAAAGAAAGTCACTCATCCAGTTTTAGAGGTAAATTTTGTAAACTATGATTGTTATTATTTTTTATTCTTCCATGGTTTTTGTATGACTTCAACTCGTGGACGAGTTCAGAACTGTGGATTGGTTTAAAATAAAAAAAGCCCTTAACATCATATTGAGAGGTAGGCTTTGAAAGTCGGTTTACACTTTGCTTAAAATGGTGTTCCACAAGTGATCGTTGCCAATTTCTTTAGCCCAAGCCAACGCTTGAGCTGAAGAAATATCACTTCTGGATAGTACAGCTCCCCAAACTTTTTGGTTCGAAATTTCTTTTGCATGGGTAACGGCTGAATCAAAAGGAATATCTATTCTGCTAAGTACTAACTCCCAAGTTTTCCAGTAGTTAACTTCTTTGGCAAAGTTTAATGCTTCTTCAGGTAGCAACTCCTCTTTTAAATGGCGCCATAAACCGTGTGGACCAAATTCAAAATTTCCAAAGTGTTCGTAGTCACTTCCGTAACCAGATTGTGGTTCTCTTTGGGAATATTTAATCATAGTCTTTTTTAAGGGAAGATCTCTTCTGTTATCAAATATATAATTCCAAATTCTCCAGTAGTTAACTCGTAATGCAAAATCAATAACCTCAGATGGAGAAAGGTTTGTTAAAAGATATTCGACGACATCACTTCTTCCAAAAATGGTTTCCCAGATTTTATTGTTGTAAGTGACTTCTGTTGCATAGGTGATGACTGTCTCGGGGTCGATATCTGTTCTTGTAAAGATAATCACCCAAACAGGCCATTCATTGATTTCCTTCCCATAATCTAGTGCTTCTTGAGAAGAAAGTGTTTTTAAAAGATATTCTCGCACATCTTTTCTATCAATTATAATGTCCCACACTTGCCAATCACTCACTTTATTGGCATAAGCGATAGCTTCTGGGGGGGAAAGAGTTTTGAGTAGGTATTCTTGCACATTACTTTGCTCGAGGACTGACCTCATGATGTCACAATGGGCAATGTAGCATCGAACTGTACTCGCAAAAGAAATAGCTTCGGTTACAGAGAGCGTTTGAAAAAGATATTTCTTAAAATCACTTCTTCCAAAAACTGATTCCCAAATTTGGGAGTCATTAAATATTTTGGCGTAATTAATAGCTTCTTCCATCGATACTAAATCGGTCAATTTTAACGCTTTGACTGCGTTGTGTTTTTCGATATTCATCAAATTTTCCTCCTTTTCCAAACCGTAAAAATTTAATCTCTATCAAGAGATCAATGTAATATTGTAATTTAATAAGTAGAATTTGTCAAAGAGTGATTTTGCTAATTAATGATAATCAGCAGTTCTGATGTCCCACTTAGGTATATAAAAAACACGCATAACTTTGCGTGAATTTTATTGGCTCGGGAGCTGGGATTCGAACCCAGGACCGATCGGTTAACAGCCGATAGCTCTACCACTGAGCTACTCCCGAATATTGAGTTTATGTATTATTTTAAATACTCAGCAATTTTAGCAAAACCACACGAAATAATCAAGGATTTGTGCTAAAATATAGACATATTTAGCAATAAGGTATTTTAGCTGATATTGCATTAACAAAAGCGAAACAAAACCGTGCCTCTACGCACCAAAACACAATCTGGCTTTACTATTGTCGAAGTGTTAATTAGCATCTTTATTATTGGTGTTACCCTTATATTGTTTGCTATGGTTTCACATGCTGTACTTTTAAATAAGTATAACCGTTACCGAGAAATTGCCCTTCGGGTGGCGGAGAATCAAATTCAAGTTTTGCGCACCACTGCTTATGGGAGTTTGCCTTCCACGGGTTCATTTAATAACAGTTTATTGTCCAGTATTCCCCAGGGAGCAGGTACTCAAACTATTACTCAAGTAGCTACAGGCTTTAAGCAAGCAACGGTTGCAGTAACATGGCGTAATCCTACTTCGACAGCAAATCAACAAGTTGTATTTAGCACTTATCTTTGGCAGTATGGTCTAGGAAAATAATCATGCCACTAATAATATTCAAAAAAAATAACCAAAAAGGCTTTACTATTATCGAAGTAACAGTAGTGGTAGCGCTCTCATCAGTTTTATTACTGGGATTGTTTGGAATTTTTGACTGGCAAAATAAAATTTATCAATTAGAACAAGCAGATGTGTTAGCCACTGGATCAGCTCGGGTGGCGATGAATAACATCACCAAGGTAATTGCTCAAGGGGTTGGTATTGATTCGAGTGTTACAATTGCTGGCACGAATTACACAACAGGTGGCAGTACCGTGATTGTCAAAATTCCTTCTTACGACAGCTCCGAAAATTTAATTGACGACACTTATGATTACATTATATTTTCTTCTAGTGGTACTAATTTAAATCAAGTTGTCGAATTAGGCGACAATAGCGCCAGAAAATACAATAATAAATTATTAAGTGATAATATTCAAACTTTTACCTTAACTTATAACAATGCTGACCCTACTTTAGCTAGTCAAGTCACTGTCGACATCACCACCAAAGCATATTTTCGCGGCTCACAATCAGCTAGTGCGCATTTAACAGAAACTATTTTCTTAAGAAACCGATGATTAAACAATATCGATCTAATCAACAAGGGATGATTTTAATACTGACCATTGTGGTCATGGCTATTTTGTTTACTCTTACATCAGCTTTATGGGGATATACTGCTGTTCAACTCAAAGCCAGTAAAACCGCAGTAAGTCATAGCCAGGCTATGCAAATTGCCGAAGCCGGAATTGATAAAGCTATTTATCAACTCAACCTTAATTCTAGTTATAATGGCGAAACTGCAACTTCGATTACAGGCGGGGAATTTACTACAGACGTTACAACGATCGATAGTAATAACAAACAAATTACTGCAACTGGTTATGTTCCTAGTGCAGCCAATCCCGATGATCAGGTTACTATTAAACTAAAGGTTAGCTTGGATCTTTCTACTGTGGCTTTTAATTTTGGTGTACAGGTGGGAGTGGGTGGTTTAACCATGGGTAATAACTCTACAGTTAACGGAAACGTTTACTCTAATGGTAATATTTCTGGTTCTGGTGATATTACAGGAGATGCTACTGTAGCTGGGGGTGGTTCGCCAACAGTGGATCAACAATGTACTACCAATAGTGGAAGCTTTGATTTTAATTCTAGTGCCAAAAGTGATGTTGCTCAAAAATTCACACCTACAAGTACTGATTCTTTAACTAAAGTTAGTTTATATATCAAAAAAACTGGTGGTCCAAGTAATGCCACAGTTAGAATCATGACAGACAATAGTGGAGTTCCAAGTAAGACTCAAGTCGGTGGTAACGGTACAATATCTAGCGGTAGTGTAACAGGAAGTTATGGGTGGTTAGATGTAACTTTTGCTACTAACCCTAGTTTAACCTCCGGCACAGATTATTGGTTATTAATTGATAGCACTGGTAGCGCTACTAACTACTATTCATGGGCTACAGATAGCAATGATACTTGTAATAGTGGTACCGCAAAATATAGCAGCAATTATAATGCTAGTACTCCAAGCTATACCAATATCAATAAAGATATGAATTTTAAAACTTATATGGGCGGCGTGACTACTAGTTTGTCAGGTGTGAGCGTTGGTGGAAATGCTCGGGCAAATACTCTTACCGGTTGTTCTATTGGCATAGGCGCCTACTATGCAACTACTAATACTTGTTCTGGAGGGGTGAACCATCCGGGCACCGCAGATAGTCCGCAACAAAGTATGCCCATTTCTCAGGCACAAATTGACGCATGGAAGTCGGTTGCAAGTTCAGCTTCTACTTATACCGGAAACTATACAGTTAGCGGTACGCAGACCTTTGGTCCTAAAAAAATTGTTGGCAATTTGACCATTACTAATGGAGCGAAGTTGTATATGACAGGTCCAATTTGGGTTACAGGGAATATTACAGTTAGTAATAATGGTTGGCTTAAAGTTGATACAAGTTTAGGTGCAACCGGAACAGTTGCTATTGCTGATGGGAATATTGATGTTAGTAATAATGGAGTTGCTTCGGGAAACAATTTTGCTGGTAGCTATGCGTTGATGATTTCTACTAACACTGGTGGAAGTGCAATTTCTTTAGGCAACAATAGTGCAGGAGCAATTTATTACGCAGCCAATGGAACCGTCCAAGTTTCTAATAATGCTGGTGCTTATCAAGTTACGGGTTACGCAATTAGTTTGAGTAATAATTCTACTATCACTTACCAATCGGGTTTGGCTTCCTCAACATTTTCTAATGGTCCAGGTGGAAGTTGGGCAAAAGTTGATGGTACTTATATAATTATCGGTAATTAAAATTATGAACACACAATTTGATTCTATAAAATTAGCACAAAGTAGTAAAAATACTAGAGCTTTGCCTGAGCCAGTGCCAGGCCAGCGTATTATTTTAGATGACCAGGCTCAACAGTCAGAGGTAATGAGCCAAGAAGCTCCACCCTTAATACCACACTCTATGTATTATGGATTAGGCGCTGTGGCGCTATTTGTTGTAGCTGTGTTGGCTGCTATTTCTTTTATGGCTAATAACAAAAAGAAGCACCGACAGGAATTGTTAGGAAATAAAATTCCTTTTCCAAAGTTTGTATCAACCGCGCCGACAGTGGCGCCAAAACCAACTTCGACCCCAGTGATAACTCCAAATCTGAAAAAATGATCATTAAAAATTATATACAATTAGCAAGTTCTACTCCGCGCAAACAAGTTTTGCGCATTTTAGAGTCTGGGCTAGAAGCTATTAATACTCATAAATTAATGAGCGAAGGTTTTAGTTATGATGCTAAAAAAGATTTATTATATATTCAACGTCAGCCTTATGATTTAAAACCTTACAAAAAAATTGTGGTTGTAGGGACTGGTAAAATGGCCGCTCAGGTTGCAGAACATATCGAAGCCCAAATGATCGATCGCATCGCCGGGGGGCTGATTATTGATATTGTGCCAGCTCAATTAAAAAAAATTGCGAGCCGTGTCGGAACACACCCTCTGCCGAGTAGTAGTAATGTTTCGGCAACAAAAGAAATCATTGATATGCTCAATAATCTTACCGAAGTAGATTTGGCTATTGCTATTATTGGTGGAGGCGGAAGTAGTTTGATGACTAATCCTCAGGTAATTACTATTCAAGAAGAAAGACAAATTACACAGGCATTAATGGATGCTGGAGCGTCAATTCAAGAAGAAAATGTTGTACGCAAACACCTCAGCCAGGTTAAGGGTGGAGGTTTAGCAAAATTGGCTTATCCTGCTTCTATTATTAGCTTGATTTTTAGCGATGTGCCAGGTGATGATATTTCGCAAGTGGCCAGTGGTCCTACAGTGCTAGATCATAGCACAATAGAACAAGCATCAGACATTATGGCTAAATATAAAATTTTGGATAGATGTAGTATGGATAAATGCGGTATGGTCGAAACTCCAAAAGAAGAAAAGTATTTTAAAAAGGTGACCAATATTTTATTTTGTAGCGGACAAGTAGCTTTAAAAGCCATGGAAAATACCGCCAGAGACTTGGGGTTGAGAGTAAAAGTTTGGAACAGGTCTTTTGCGGGTGAGGCTAAAGATTTGGCTGTTCAGCTACTGCACGATACTAAACCAGGAGAATGTTTAATTGGGAGTGGCGAAAGTGTCGTAACTATAAAAAGTACTGAGCATGGTAGTGGAGGACGAAATCAAGAGATGGGTTTAGCGGCTTTATTGGATATACAAAAAAATAATCAACAAGCCGTGTTTGCGAGTCTAGCTTCTGATGGTCGAGATAATAGTGATGTTGCTGGTAGTTTTGTAGATCAATCTAATTTTGACGTTGCAAAACAACTGAACATAAATTTAAAAAGTGCTTTAGAGCGACATGATGAATACAATGTATTGTTAGATATTAACGCAGCAATCATTACAGGTGTGACCGGTTCAAATGTTTCGGATCTAGTGGTATGCTTAAAACAATAACAATAATTAATTCTTAAGTAGCGCGCGGCGCTAAATAATATGAACAAAATTGCTTTTTATAACGTGACTGTCAAAGAACGAGAGCAGATTAAAAAAATTCCTCATAAGTTTGGAGCTGATTATTTTTCGGAAAAAGTTACTATAACTAATTTGCCTAACAAAAACACAGAAATCTTGTCTGTTCATGCAAATAGTAAAATCACGGCCGAAATGATTAAAAAATTACCAAATTTAAAGTTAATCGTAACTCGTACTGCTGGGTTTGATCATATTGATTTAAAAGCCGCGACGGCAGCTAAAATTAAAGTAGCTAATTGCGCAGGTTTAAACGCAGATTCGGTGGCTGAGTTTGTGTTTGGGTTAATTCTGAATCAATACCGCCACTTTCCTAAGGCATTTGCAATTGGAAAAAGGCTAGACTTTCATGGACAAGAAAGTAAATTATTTGGTCATGAATTACGCGGAAAAACCATCGGCATTATTGGTACAGGAGCGATTGGTAGTTATGTTGCTAGAATCGCCAAAGGTTTTGGTATGAATTTGATTGGTTTTGACGCATTTAAGAACAAAGACTTGGCCAAAGAAACTGGCCTAAAATATGTCACCTTGCCGCAGCTGGTTAAACAAAGCGATATTGTGACCTTGCACGTACCAGCAATTCCTTCTACTAATAAGATGATCTCAGCTAAATTATTGTCTGGGTTTAAGACCGGTTCTTTGTTGGTTAATGCCTCTCGGGGAGCGGTGGTGGACACTGGTGCTGTTATTAAGGCACTTCAGTCTGGTAAGTTGGGTGGGTTTATGGCAGACGTTTTGGAGATAGAAGCAAGTCCTAAAAACGTTAGTAAATTTACCGCGTCGCAAAAGAAAATGTGGGCATTGCAAAAAAAGTTAGCAAATTTGCCAAATGTACTTTTAACTCCCCATACTGCCCATGCTACAGTGGAGTCAGATGAGCGTCTATTTACTCATACTTTTGAAACAATTCTAGCCTTCCAAAAAGGCAATAAAATTTCTTGTGTAAATTAGAAGTAGACTAAAAATTTTAATCGCCAAATTTGTTAAGTTAAGTAGAGTTGTGACAATTCCTTGCCCATCCACGGGCAGGGAATTTTTCGTTCTGTGTGGATAACTAGACCTAAACGATCGCCTAAAAATAAAAAGTACCTCAACCGAGCCAAATTCCTAATATTAGGTCTAACACAACATCTAGGGGTATAATTTGTATAGGTACACTACATTTGGTGCCAGAATATTATTGAGAAATTCAAACAAAAATACATGCATTGTCCTAAGTGCTTAAATTCTGACACAAAAGTAGTGGATTCCAGGCCCGTAGAAGACGCCGGCTCGATCCGCCGCAGACGTGAGTGTGAAAAATGCAACTTCCGATTTTCTACTTATGAGCAGATCGAAATTCTGGATCTTAGCGTCAAAAAACGGGACGGTTCATGCCAGCCTTATGTGCGCGATAAACTAGAACGCGGTTTAAGGCGGGCCTTCGAAAAACGCAACCTCAGTGATTACTTGTTCCGTAAAGTCATGTCCGAAATCGAACAGGAGATTCAAAAGAAAACTTCTAACGGAGAAATCACCAGTGAGCAGATCGGCGAAATTATTATGAAGGTCATCCGTAAAGTCGATAAGGTTGCCTACATCCGTTTTGCTAGCGTGTACAGGCAGTTCGAGGACATTCAAGAATTTAAAGAAGCAATATTAAAACTATAAATTTAAAATTACAACTATGACACAAAACAAACTTATTCAAATTAAAAAGCGCAGCGGCGAAATTGTTCCTTTTGACATTGCTAAAATCGAGATTGCGATTAGTAAAGCTTATGTAGAAGTCAACTTTAAGACTGACCAAGTTTTGACTAAAGAAATTAGTGATTCGGTTATTCAGGATTTGTCAGACAATTTTGTGGATCGTACTCCAAGTGTTGAGGATGTTCAAAATAGCGTGGAGCGCAAATTGATGGAAAAGAGTTTGTTTGATGTGGCTAAGGCTTATATTATCTACCGTTACGAACATACTAAAGAACGCGAAGAAAAAAAAGCAGAGGTATTAGAAAAGATCGACAGTGCAGAATTGATGGTAATCAAGCGTTCTGGTGTCAAAGAACCTTTTTCTCAAGCTAAGGTTCAAACTAGCCTAGAAAAAATCTTAGGCGATTACGCAGCCGACATCGATGTTAATATGATCATGAAGCAGTTGCGTTTAGAATTGTACGAAGACATTACTACTAATCAAATCGAGCACGCTTTGATTATGGTACTTCGTTCCTTCATCGAAAAAGATCCTGCTTACTCTTATGTCGCTGCTCGGGCTTTAACTAATAAACTATACAAAGAAGTTATCGGTGCCGACAGTATTGATTTTGAGCCGACAAAATTAGAAGCGCAGATTCGTCAGTCTTTTATCGAACGTATCCGCGAAGGTGTATCGTTAGGTCGTCTTGATCCCCGCATGTTAACTTTTAACCTAGAATACCTAGCTTCCGAATTAGTTAATGAACGTGATAATTTACTTAACTATCTCGGTATTCAAACCCTGCATGACCGTTACTTTACCAAGCACCCAGAAACCAAACGAATTTTAGAAACTCCGCAAATGTTTTGGATGCGTATCGCAATGGGTGTGGCTTTGCAAGAAAAAGACAAAGAAGCCCGAGCCGTTGAGTTTTATCGCATTAACTCTACTTTGCACTTTGTACCATCTTCACCAACTCTATTTCATGCTGGGACAGTTCATCCGCAGTTGTCTTCTTGTTACTTAACTACTATCGAAGATGATTTAGATAACATTTTTAAATCACTTGGTGATAACGCTCAGATGTCTAAATGGGCTGGTGGGGTTGCTAATGACTGGAGCAAGCTTCGTGGTACTGGTGCATTTATTAAGCGCACAGGTGTAGAAAGCCAAGGAGTTGTTCCTTTCCTTAAAATTGCCAATGATACCACCATTGCGATTAACCGTAGTGGTCGTCGTCGTGGGGCAACTTGTGCTTACCTCGAAACTTGGCACTGGGATATCGAAGACTTTTTAGAACTTCGTAAAAATACGGGAGACGAACGTCGTCGTACTCACGATATGAATATCGCTAACTGGGTACCAGACTTGTTTATGGAACGGGTAAAGAGTGGTGGTATGTGGTCGCTATTTTCCCCAGATGAAGTACCAGATCTCCACGAAATTTACGGAGCAGAGTTTAAGAAGCGTTACGAGCAATACGAACAAAAAGGTTTAAATGGTGAATTACATTTGTTCCGTCAAATGCCAGCTAAGGATTTGTGGAAGAAAATGTTAACTATGTTATTCGAGACTGGTCACCCATGGATTACGTTTAAGGACCCGTCTAATATTCGTAGTCCTCAAGACCATGTCGGAGTAGTGCATAGTTCTAACCTCTGTACCGAAATTACTCTAAACACTTCCGCAGAAGAAACCGCGGTTTGTAACTTAGGTTCTATTAACTTAGCGCGTCATACTCGTAACGGACA
>CAYVOF010000028.1:0-12580 GCA_964453405.1 uncultured Candidatus Saccharibacteria bacterium
TAGAGATGGTTCGATCACATGAGGTACGTACTTTTCATTGGTTTGAGGATCTAAGTATGAAAGATCTTCACCGGAGGCTTTAATATGATTTTGCATATCAAAGTCACATCGGTAAGCGAGACCGTATAATTCTTTTTGACCAAACGGATAATCGTACTCAAAATCAATTGTGCGCTTGCTATAATGTGCGCGGTCAGCGGCTTCGATTTCTACTTCGTGAACATGCTCCATGTTAAGCTTTAGATCATCAGACATCCACGACATCATTGATTTACGCCAGTCTTCAAAATATTGATTCCATTCTTCATCATTCTTTGGAGCAGGAATAAAATATTCAATTTCCATTTGCTCAAATTCTCTAGTGCGGAATACAAAATTCCCTGGAGTAATTTCGTTTCGAAATGCTTTTCCAATTTGCGCCACACCAAAAGGAACCTGTTTGCGGCTAGTATTTTGTAAATTTTTAAATTGAATAAAAATCGCTTGTGCGGTTTCGGGACGGAAGTAAGCCACATTGGCCTGTTCTTCTGCAGGACCCAAAAAAGTTTTAAGCATTAAGTTAAATTGCTTTGGTTCGGACCATTGGCCCTTCTTACCACAATTTGGACAAGCAATTTCTCCAGCATCTTCCTGAGAATGCTCTGTAATTAGTGTGTCAAAACGATAACGTGAGTGGCAATTCTTACATTCAACCAAAGGATCGCTAAACGTCGCCACATGACCACTTGCTTCCCAAACTTTTGGATTCATTACCAAAGCGGCATCAAGCCCGATCATGTCTGGACGTTGTTGAACAAAGCGCTTCCACCAAAGTTGTTTGATATTATTTTTTAGCTCAGTTCCCAAAGGGCCGTAATCCCACGAATTAGCTAGACCGCCGTAGATTTCTGACCCAGGATAAACAAAACCGCGGCGCTTAGCCAGCGATACGATCTTATCCATTAAGTCATTCTTTTGATCTGAATTTTGCTTAGACATAGGGAAATTATACCAAACTACTCGAAGTACAGCAAAATTTGATAAAATAAAAACCGCTCTATATTGATAGAGCGGATCAAATGATCATCACCTATTGGTCTTCATCTAAATCCACATTGGATTGTGAATTTTTTAAAGGGGTTACCCATATATCAGGCATATCAGAGCAGTGGTCCAAAAATAACCTATTGCGTTGTTCGGGCGGAACACTTAAGTCAGTTTCGTATTTATCAACTAGCGACTTAGCACCAGCAAAGCATTTCTTAACACTTGGATCTGTGGCCGGTACCCAACGGTTTTTATCCTTTCTGTAATAAGAATTTTTTATCGGATTAGTTAATCTTAGCAACTGATTAGACTTTGGAAACGTAAGATCAATACTCTTTACTTCACTTTCTTGTGTCCCGATTGCTATGACTACTAACACTTTATTATCTTCATCTGAATTATAAATTACTTTGTAGTCATTTTTTTGAAGCACACCACCAACATCCAGTTTGGAGCTAAATGTTCCTCGGCCAAGTTGTTTTCCTAATTCTCGTTTTTCCTCGATGGGTCGGTTAATGTTAACAGCCGGCGGTACTGGTTGGGGTACGGCTGATGGCGGAACCTCACTAATATTACTCTTCGGCATCGCATTAGTGGGTTGCCTAATTGACTGTCCTCCACCGCAACCAAAACAAAAAAGTATTCCTAAAAATAAGACTGCAAAAAATCTTTTCATAAAACCTCCTAAATGTTTCTCAACGTGGAATCATAGCACTTAATCTGGTATGTGTCAAAGAACGCTTGAATTAAAAAACTTTGTAGTTTATTTGACTAGCAAAGTTTTTTCTAAGTGATCAACTCTGTTTTTAAGTCCACCGTGAATTTCTGTACTTTGTAAATGTTCTTTCAAAGGATCAGAAATATCGTCTTTTATGATTCCTGCTAAAAACGCAGTTTGTTGGTCGGCGTACTCCTTTAACTCTTTAGTTTGAGCCCTGAGGTCATCTTTGGTAGCAAATTTAGCGTCTTGTTCATCAAAGCGTTTGTCGACTTGTTCGAAGTGTTTGTCGACTTCGTCAAAACGCTTATGAATTTTACTGAACTCTTTGTGGATTTTTTGAAACTCTTTTTGTATCTCCATGATTGTAACCTTAATTTTTTTCAGTATAACAAATTAGCGTTCAAGATCACATCAAGAAAAGCTCGATTTTGAATCAAGTGGCTTATATAAAAGCAAAGAAATTTTTTCGGTTATTCTCTCTTCTTTTTTGGTCTTGGAGCACCGGACTGCGGACCAGATTTTGCAGGGGTTAAGTCCTTAAAATCTCGCAACATGTCATCAAAATAATCATGACTGATCGCAGTGCGGATTTTTTCCATAAAGTTTAAATAAAAACGCAGGTTGTGCATGGTCGCCAAACGCGTGCCTAAAATTTCACCTGAGGCTAGTAAGTGGCGCAAATAAGCGCGAGTGTGATGCAAACACAAATAACAGTTGCAAGTGTTATCAACTGGGGTGAAGTCTTCTTTATACTTTTCGAGACGAACATCAATAGTTTCGTAGCCTTCGCGGCCTTCGTCGTCTTTGGCGGTTACATACAACCGGCCATGACGAGCCTCGCGCGTCGGAATGACGCAATCAAAAGTATCGCAACCCCGTGCGACGGCCTGAATAATATCAAACGGCGTGCCCACGCCTAATAAATGTTTTGGTGCAGTTTCGGGTAAATATGGGATAGCATAATCAACAGCCTTCATCATTTCGTCATGCGGCTCGCCGACTGCCACGCCGCCGATAGCAAAACCTTCAAAGCCAAACGCAACCATATCTTCCGCGGATTGTTTTCGCAAATCTGGGAAGCTGGCGCCTTGTACAATCCCCCACAATTTTTGATCTGGGTTTACTGGATCGCCATCAACAACAATCTTTTGATGTTCACGCACTGCGCGTTCGGCCCAACGATTGGTCAGCTCTATAGATTCTTTACTACGTGAATGTTCAAAAGGAAATCCTGGAAAATCATCTAAGATTAGCGCGATGTCGCTGCCAAGATTAGCTTGAATATCAATGGACTTTTCGGGTGATAAAATTTCTTGTTTACCATCTAGATCAAATTGAAACAGCACCCCAGCTTCCATGACCTTGCGCATCTTTGCCAGCGAATAAACTTGAAAGCCACCACTGTCGGTAAAGATCGGTCCTTTCCAATTCATAAATTTGTGCAGACCACCAGCTTTATAGATGAGCGCATCACCAGGACGCTGCCACAAATGATATGTGTTAGCCAACACCAAAGTTGCACCCCAAAATTTAATTTCTTCACTGGTTACAGTTTTAACCGTGCCTTGGGTGCCAATAGGAAAAAACTGCGGCGTAACAATGTCCCCGTGCGCAGTGTGAATGATGCCGGTGCGAGCTTTGCTCTTGGCATCTTTTTTTGTGATTTCAAAATATGGCATGAGTAGTTATTATAGCTGAGAAAAATAGACAAAACAAAAAAAATAGATCATTAAAACCGTGCCTGACTCCTACTAACCAATCAATTATAAAAGCACAATCTCCTGTTGAAGATTAAAAGCATTCCCATGACTCAATAAGCCTAAATATGATTATATCAAATCCTTCAAAGGGCTAAAATACAAAGTGCAAAATACTTCTAAGTTTTCAAGAACTAAGAACTACTTGCGGACATGAAAGACAAACTTACCGTCAGCACCCCAATGATTGCCCAGCCTGCCACTGCTGCTGCCCAACCACGGCTCGATGTCATTGCGATGGACATCGAACAGACTGGGATAGCCATCCGAGTCGTTAATTGGCTCCATAGCAATTCTTAAATATTCGCCATAAGTTTGATCTGCGTAACTGAGCCGAAGTTCTGGGCCAACTTGTGGTGGGCATAAGTCTAAATTTAATCTCTTGGCTTTATCAAAAATCTGTTCTAATGTTGCACCACTAGGAAAACCAAGTTGCTTGACGTTAAATTGCACTAAATCTACTTTTTCTGATTGTGGCAAAGCGTTAATTTTTTTAAGCATGCTTAAAGCAAATGATCCAATTTTGTTTCCTTGAGCTATGAGTTCCTGCTGGTATTGTTCTGGGGTTTTAGTGCTTAATACGATGGTTTTTTTAAAGATTTTCTTTTCTGGAAAAGATTCATAGAGATATTTAACCGTATTAGGTATATTCTTTAACACCTCTGGACTCCATTCGCCGATATACGCTACTGTATCGTCATCGAGTTCGTTAACAGAATGGGCTACTTGATCTGGGGTACAGTCAAACACAATACAAGCATCGGCATTTTTATCTCTGCTTTCTAACAACTCGGCTATTCGAGGGTCTTTATGGTAACCAAAACCTTCGATGCTTGAGTCCATTTCGTATAAAAACCTCAAATCTATTTTATCTAATTCTTCTCCAGATCGATTTTTTTTCTCTAACTCTGTAAGGCGCTTCATATCACTACTCTTCTTTTTATAACTTTCACCATCTGGAAACTCTGACATTTTATTCTGGACTACATCACTAATAAAAGGATCCATGTTTTGATCTGGGGCAATGCCGCGAACCTCGGCAATTTGATTTTCTTGCATTCTTATGGCTACTCTAGGAATATTAGCTTCCCCATCTTGATTTATAGAGTAGTATACATAAAAATCGCCCGCCTGGAGTTGAGTTCTAGCTGTATCTTTGTTGGCAGTACACCATTCTAGTGGGTAGCCTTCAAGTGAATTTACTAATTCATCTGGCTGTGAGCCTTGGGAATATTTTTTCCATTCACCTCGAACTTCTTGCAATCCTTCTGTTGAATACTCCGGTAATTCGATTAAAAACTGAGTGTAAAGTTTAGAAAAATTTTCGGTACTTAGCAGTTGTGCAAACTCTACATCATCTAGTTTAGTACTGTCATTGTAAAGTCTTTTCCTATCTTGTTTTGGTAAACTATTGTCAAGTGCTTTATTCTCAATTGCCGAAAAAGTCTTAGCTAAAGCGTTTGGATTCATTGGGGGGAATGGTGCAACTGTAGTTTTGTCTCTTTTGGCAAATCGTGCTTTTTCTACTCCTTTTACTTCATATTTTTCAAGCTTCCCCATTTTAACCATACTGGTAAAAGCCCAGTACTTAGCCCACATCGGGTAATCTGCATCCGGAGAAGATAAATAATCCACCCATCTATCTAAACTATGTTTTTGATCACTTATAATTTGTTTGATTTTTTCTTGCTGAAATTCTTCTGTAATTTCTACTTTTCCATGACCAAGCTGCTCGGCAAGTCTTTGTTCTAGTAAGAAAGTCGAATATGGAACGTTTGTAGATTTGATGACATGTAGTTTATGATAATAATTTTTAATTCGTTCAATCACACGTTCGTCCTCAATTCCCTTGAGTTCTGTATCAAACATATATCCTTTGCGATGACCAAGATGAGTTTTCTCAATAACTTTTAGCCAATCCGCTATTTTATCTGCTGGCTTATGAGAAGCATGAGAATAAAAGTCTTTATCCTTTTCTTTTTTCGCATGTTCAACAGGTTCAGAAGTATGTAACTCTGGATTTTTGTTATGTAAAAATTGTTCACCAAATCTTTTCATAGGTATATTGTACCAAAAAAACTTTATAAAATCTTAAAGTAGTCTTGAACATCATTATGCAATACTGATTTCTGTGGGCCCGGTATGGTTTACGAGCATAGCGTTGACACCTGTGTCTCGGGAGTTCGATTCTCCTCGGGTCCACCAGAAAATACACTTGACAATAAGTTATATTTTGTTAAAATATCGTTAAGTGTCAATGCTGTGCAACTCGTAACTATACGAGATAAAAAAGCCACCCGCAAGGGTGGCTTTTTGATTGCTATTTTAAATATTACCGATTAGCCCCGTTTGGTCTTGGCGCGCGTTGTGCGAATCCGCGTTGTGCACCGCCACTATGGCGATCGTTTCCGCGTCCGCCGCCATGACCGCCTCGGCCACCAAAGCCACCGCGTCCGCCGCCACCACCAGAACTGTTAGAACGGCCGCCGCGATCGTCTCCGCCACCGCTGGACTGCGCCAACTGCTCAGCGGTTGGTTCTGGAGCAAAAGGTTTGTGTGTTAAATTAATTCTTCCCATATCGTCAATTTCAATTACTTCTACTTTTAATGTGTCGCCGACCTTGATCACGTCTTCTGGTTTACCAACGCGGTACTTAGCCAACTGAGAAACGTGAACCATTCCGTCTTTGCCAGGAACTAATTCTACAAATGCACCAAAGTCCATCAAGCGAACGACTTTGCCCTCAAACACTTCGCCGGCAACAATTTCGCGGGTGATGTCTTTGATAATTTGAACCGCCTTGGCAGACATTTCGGCATCGGTTGATGTAACCATAACCATACCGTCGTCTTCGATATCAATCTTAACACCAGGACACTGTTCGATAATTCCGTTAATAGTCTTACCGCCGCTACCAATAACTTCGCGAATTTGATCAGGCTTGATCATGAAGCTGGTGATGCGAGGTGCGTAAGGTGAAAGATCAGGACGCGGTGCTGGCAAAGCTTCCTTCATGATTCCTAAAATGTGCATACGAGCTGGAACAGCTGCCGCCAAAGCTTGCGCTAAAATTTTGGAGGTTAAACCTTTAACTTTGATGTCGAGCTGTAATGCTGTAACACCCTTTTCACTACCGGTAACTTTAAAGTCCATGTGACCGTTAAAGTCTTCGATACCAGCAATGTCGGTTAACACCTTAAAGTTTTCTGGATTGCTTTCATCCATAACTAATCCCATAGCTACACCACCGATAACTTCTGTAATTGGTACGCCACCGTCCATAAGCGCTAAAGTCGAACCGCAAGTGCTCGCCATAGAGGTCGAACCATTGCTAGACATTGTTTCGGAAACTAAACGCATTGTGTATGGAAATTCGCTTTGCGGAGGCAAGACGATTTCTACAGCACGTTCTGCCAAAGCACCATGACCAACTTCACGTCGGCCTGGACCACGGTTTGGAGAAACTTCACCAACCGAGTAGCCGGGGAAGTTATAGTGATGAATGTAACGCTTAGCACGACCATCAATTGGATCTTCCATACCGTCTAACAATTGTTCATCCCCTTTGCTTCCCAAAGTTACTACAGTCAGGACTTGAGTTTCCCCACGGGTGAATAATGCGCTACCATGTGCGCGCGGCAATACGCCAACTTCGGCAGTGATTTTGCGAGTTTCATCCATCTTACGACCATCAACGCGACGATCGTGTTCTAAAATTTGCTTTTGCTGATACTTCTTTAAAATTTTATCAATGCTAGATGCAACTTCTTTGCCAACGTTATATTCAGCTTTTGTTTCCAATGTGTCGCCGAGTGCAGCTTTAACTTGCTCTAAAATTTCGTCGCTTAACGCGCGAATATTGTTATCACGCTCAGCTTTTTCTTTTACATAAATAGCGGCTTCGATTTTGTCGTCTGTTAATAGTTCGGTAACTTTAGCCAAAACGCCAGGATGAAGTTCTTTTAACTTAGCAGCGACTTTTTCTTTGCCGACTTTAGCGCGGAAGTCTTCTTGAACTTTACATAGGTCAGCTAAATGCTTTTGGGCAAATTCAATTCCTGCAACAATTTCGTCTTCACTGACTAAATTAGCACCAGCTTCGACCATAATAATATGTTCTGCGGTCCCACAAACTACTAAGTCCATTGTGGATTTATCTGCAAGTTCATGTTTTGGATTAGCGATGTATTCACCATCAACTTTTGCAACACGAACACTCGCTACTGGCCCATCAAACGGGATGTCAGAAATATGAAGCGCCATCGCAGCAGCGTTAACTGCCACCATGTCTGGATCGTTTTCACCATCAACAGACAAAACTGTAGTTACAATTTGCACATCATTACGCATGTTGTCGGGGAACATTGGACGCAAAGTACGATCGATAACGCGACCAGTTAAAATAGCTTCGTCTGTAGCACGACCTTCACGCTTCATCCAACGACTACCTTTGATTTTTCCTGCCGCGTATAATCTTTCTTCGTAATCAACGAGCAATGGAAAAAAATCCATGCCCTCGCGCAAATTTTTACTCATTACTGCTGTGGCTAAAACCACAGTATCGCCAAGGCGGGCTAATACCGCGCCATTGGCTTGACTGGCTAATTTACCAGTCTCAAACTTCCACTCTGCTCCCGCAATGTTTGCGGAAATATCTTTTTGACTCATGTAGAGTCTCCTCAGTTTTTAAAACGTGTGGTAGTTGAGTTATAGATTTCCAAAGTCCTGCGTCGTCGCCGCGCTCCTAACATGCCGCGACCCAAAACCTTGGGAACCTCCTCACCCACTATATTTTAAAAACAATTAATTATTCTACTTATTACTTAATGTCTGTATGTATATCAAAGTCTCTTAAAAAGAGATCTGGATCTGGAGTACTGCCAAACAACAAATGATTAATGTTTTCTTCAAACATATTTTCAGCCTTTGGACGTTCAACACCTTTTAGTTTTTGCCAATGCTGCCAGGCATGAACAAACTGCAAATATGTTTCGGAGTCAGGCGCACCATATGCGGCCTCTACTATACTGCTCTTAATTTCGTTTACTTTGGTAATAAACTTGTCTTTATGTTCGTCGGTAACATGACCAACACTACGAACTTCATCTTTAATCTCTTGAATATCTTGATCTTGCATAAGTTGTTTAACGATTTTTTCGCAAGTTTCGATCCAAGTTTTTTCAAATTCTTCTGGGTTCCAAGAAATATTATCAGTGTTCGGCATAAAAGATTAAACCTCATACCTGCCGGCGCACATTATATAGAGCGACCGGCAGAAATGAGGCTAAAGATTAATTAACAGTTTTCTTCAACTTAAGCTTATCTGTAAGTTTATCGTAACGCTTTTCGTCTTCACCTTTTAAGTAGCGAAGAAGGCGGCGGCGATTTCCAACCATTTTGAGCAAACCACGGCGGGAGTGATTATCTTTGCGGTGTTCTTTTAAGTGCTCACTAACTTGATCAATTTCCTTGGTCAAAATAGCAATCTGAACTTCTGGAGAACCAGTATCATCTTTGTGAGTCTGGAACTTTTTGATAATCGCGTCTTTCTCTTTTTTGCTTAACATATACTTGTGTCCTTTAGACGGCGCTGGCAGTATATTCCCGCGCGTCGGTTAATTTATGTGGTAATTATAGCGCTTCTGTTTGATTTTGTACAGTTGACATTCATAGATTTTTAAAGCATAATAACTAGCTAAATAAAGGAGGAATCATGGTAAAAGCAATGCCTAAAGATAAAGTTGGAAGAATCGAAACTCATGAAAAGATCACACAAACAATCTTGGACATAAGTAACAACGAAACAGGCAACCCTTTCGAACTAATCAGCAGAGAATGTAAATTTATAGGCGAAAAGGCAGAATTCAACTCCACAATTACTGGGGTGGGAATAACTAATGATGGAGTTGTGGAATTCAGAGTCGGAGTAAAAATATATCAAGGTCTCGAAATAGATAAAATAACTTGCTCTTTTAAAAGAGACTCTTCTGAACCGATTTGGGTATTACACACCCATCTTCCATGGGTAAAATGGGATTACCAAGAACATGTTGGTAAATTCCGACTGAATATTTATTAAATGGCTCCGGCCATTTTTTTATTGGCATTTTTACCAATTTTCCATTCCGTCGTACAATCGAATATTTTGCGACGCGCTTGAGTTTGTAGTATAATAAGAGCAAAGCTTCTTCAAAAGAAACAAAATGGAAAAAGAAATCAAAAAGGCTCCTAAAAAAAGCATTATCGACAAATACATTCAAGACTTCCTTGAATACTGCGAAATTGAAAAGAATAAGTCGCGATTAACCATTCAGAATTACCACCACTACCTCACTCGCTTCTCCGCTTTCTGTGCCGAGAATGGCATTATTAAGCCGGAGCAGATTATTCTCGATACTGTACGCTCCTATCGCCTATTTCTTAATCGCTTGGTAAATGAGCTTAATGGTCGCCCACTTAAACCAATTACTCAAAACTATCACGTTATTGCCGTGCGCGCGTTTTTAAAATACTTAGCTAAGCGCGACATTGACACGCTTTCGGCAGAAAAAATTGAATTAGCCAAAAGCCCATCGCGCGAAGTGGAAGTTATGAACAATGACGAAGTAACCCGCATCAAGGACGCTACCAAGCACGAAGAACTCGAAGTCGCCCGTCTGCGCGACCGCGCTATCTTAGAACTGCTATTTTCGAGTGGGGTGCGTATTTCGGAAATGGTTCAATTAAAAATTAAGCAATTGAACTTTGACAGCGGCGAATTTACTGTGCGTGGTAAAGGCGACAAGTTACGCTTGGTATTTATGTCGCCAGAAGCAATTCGCGCGATTCAGCTTTATTTAATCAAACGCCACGACAATAACCCTGCCCTATTTGTTAGTCATTCTAAAATTGGTAATACAGTAGAAAAACAAATTGAATCAATTGGCGGCAGTCGCGACAACGTGCCAGGCCTAACCGCACGCAGCGTTCAGCGTTTGGTAAAAAAATATGCCATGCTTGCCGGAATAATGCACAAAGTTACGCCGCATACTTTTCGTCATAGTTTTGCCACCGATCTTTTGCAAAACGGTGCAGATATTCGCAGTGTACAAACTTTACTCGGTCACGCGTCTATTAGTACTACGCAAATCTATACTCACGTCACCAACCAGCAACTGCGCGAGGTGCATAAAAAGTTTCATAACAAGAAGTAGATGGCTAAAAAAAGATTAAAGTTAGGTAAATTGTTAATAATTAATCCAGAGTTAGTTATTTCCAATCATGATAGAGACGACATCAGTGAGGTTGTATTAATATTATCTATAATTTTCAATCACTTAAAAGGAAGCATGTTAATGCATAAGTCTTTTATAGATGAGTATGAAAAACCCAGAGTTGGAGAAATTTCCGACCATAGCGGTGAATATGAGGGATTGAATATCCAATACCAATCAATACTTATTTCCCTAGTACAAGAGTTTTTTGTTTTTATTAAAGAAAATAAAACTTTAATTCAAAGTGAAAAATTCCAAAAATATATTAGAAAACTACCAAAGCCTACTCAAAAGGATTGGGAAGATTTAATAGATATCGCTTTAAATAAAGAGGCTACTTCTAAATTTACTAAGTTTTTAGAACTGATACGAAACAATGTAGGGTTCCATTTCAATTATCGCCTTAACGACATAAGAGAAGGCTATATTCAAAATTTTTATAAGGACAAAAAAAATGAAGGTAATTCAAACGCATTTTTTTCTATTGGAACTACTCTGAAAGAAACTAGATTCTATTTTGGAGATGCGGCAATTCAAGGTTATATAACAAAAAATGTACCAGAAAATTTTATTGATGAATTTTTCAAATATATCGATAAAATTATCCAAGCAATATCTTCTCTTATCACTAAATTCTTAACTGAAAAGGATTTTTCTGAATATAAAAAATAGGTAAGTTTAAGTCGCATAATACATGCGTCTTTTTTATTTTGCCAATTTAAGCTAAACTAACCGTTATGGATAAAGCAACTAACCGCGCAACATGGCGCGGATTCTGGGACAATTTACCTAAACCAATTTTTGCACTCGCGCCGATGTACGATGTTACGGACGCGGCTTTTCGGCGCATCATTGCCAAGTACGGCAAGCCCGATGTTTTTTATACTGAATTCGTTTCGACCGACGGCTTGATGAGCGAAGGTTATGATCGATTAATTAATCATCTATGGTTTGATACCAGCGAACATCCAATTGTTGCGCAAGTGTTTGGTACTAAGCCGGATAAGTTTGAACAGACTGCGATGTTAGCGGCTGAACTTGGTTTTGACGGCTTCGACATTAATATGGGATGTCCTGATAAAGGCATTATTAAAACTGGTTCATGCGCAGGGTTGTTTCATAATCCGCAATTAGCTAAGGAGATTGTGTTGGCATCACAGCGCGGCGCCGAGGCGGCGGCCAAAAAATTAGGCAAACCAGTAATGCCCGTATCAGTAAAAATTCGTATTGGCGATACAAAAATTGATTGGCAAAATTGGATCGCAACTTTGCTCGAGGCTCAACCGGCGGCGATTGCAATTCATCTCCGTACTCGTAAAGAAATGTCTAAAGTTGATGCGCACTGGGATGAGATGCCTAAAATTGTTCAATTTATAAATGAACAGACCACACCCGAGACTCGCCCGTTAATTATTGGCAATGGCGACGTCAAAGATTTAAATGACGCTCGCATTAAAATAGAACAAGCTGGCTGTGACGGCGCCATGCTCGGCCGCGCTATTTTTGGCAATCCGTGGTTGTTTACCAATAAGGAAGAAGCTCGCGCAGGCAAAGAAATAAATTTTGAAGTCTCACGCGAACAAAAACTTGCTACCTTACTCGAACACGTTCAACTATACAACCAATTATTTACCGGTGTAAAACCGTTTGATGTTATGAAGCGCCACTTTAAAGCTTACATCCATGGCTTTGATGGCGCCGCTGAGCTACGTGCAGAGTTGTATGAATGCAAAACTGCGGGGGAAGTGGAAGCAATCATAAAGAAGCATAACTAAACCACTCTGGACTGAAGTCCAGAGGATTAGAAAAGCACTAACCTTTG
>CAYVOF010000029.1:0-11877 GCA_964453405.1 uncultured Candidatus Saccharibacteria bacterium
TTCATACAGTTGTACCCATAAAATGGGTACGAACCAAGCCGTAAAATGCCACCAATAAAACCACTTCAATAAACGGAGTGGTTTTATGTTATGATACTTTTATGAACCTCGAAACATTTAAACAATTTTTAGATTACCAATTACTCGATACTGGCGATGGCTATCGCCTAGAACAATGGGGCAACGTTCGCTTACAGCGACCGGATCCGCAAGTAATTTGGAGCAAGAGTTTACCATATTCGGAATGGGACAAAGCTGACGCTACTTTTATAGGCACAGGAGAACGCGGCAAATGGCAAAAAAAATCTCGCGTACCAGAAAAGTGGGAAGTCTATTTTCGACCAGATATAAAAATGATGGCAAAGCTTACACCTTTTAAACATACAGGCATTTTTGCAGAACAAGCTGGCAATTGGGAATGGATGATCGACTTGTTGAGCGAGGAGTCAAAACAAGGCCGTTCACTTAAAATTTTAAACCTATTTGCATATACCGGCGGTGCAACCATGGTGCTCACGCGTCTTGGTCATAAAGTTACTCATGTTGATGCTAGCAAGCCTTCGATAACTTGGGCTAAAGAAAATCAATTTGCGAACAAATTTAGCGAAGATAGTATTCGCTGGATTTTAGATGATGCTGCAAAATTTGCCGAACGCGAACTTAAACGCGGCGAAAAGTACGACGGCATAATTATGGACCCGCCAGCGTTTGGTCATTCCCCTACTGGAAAAACCTGGAAGTTCAACCGTGACCTACCAAAACTTTTAGAAACTTGCATAGCACTGCTATCGGACGATGCCAAATTTTTGTTAATCAATGGTTATGCCACTAATTCGTCTGCGCTGTCATTGAACAATATTTTGGAAGATAAAATTGCCACTCAAAATTTAGGCGGTCAGATTGAATTCGGCGAGCTTTGTCTGAAACATGCATCTGAGAATAAAACAGACAAAATAAAAACCGATCGAAAAATTTCGACCGGTATATTTGCTAGATGGCAGAGCTAAGGTATCATTCCATCTGCTCTCATAACACCGCGGACAGCTTCTCTAATTCTCTCCCGTGGGACTGATGGTTCGCCCATCGCTTTTCCGACAGGCAAGTTTTTAAAGAGTTCCTCACTTTCCTGAAAGTGATAAACTCTACAAAAATTGCACTTTCGGATATGCTTTTCAGCACGATGTTCATTTTCCAAAGTATTGCCTTCGGAATAGAATTGCTTAACAAATTCACCTTCCACAGAATCGGTGCATTTTTTACTTCTTTTCATGTTTCCTCCTAAGATAAACCCAGCTTAGCATCTTTGCTAACAATAGTGAAGTTAAAAACCGATCGAAAAATTTAGACCGGTTTTAAAATATTATTATATTGGTAAATTCGGCGGCAAGTTGGTTGGCTGATTAGATGCCATAACTGAGCCAGGCATTTCCATAACAGGATCACCGTTACCATTGATGTCACCAAAACCATTTTCAACAGGCTTCTTCTTCACTCTAGTAAACCAATTATATAAAACTGGGGTGGTAAACAGAGATAGAACACCTGAGCTAAAGATACCAAAGATCACCACTACCGCTAGCCCGCGCCAGAATGGCGAGAATACGGCTAATGGCAGCAAACCAGCTAGCGCTGTTACCTTGGTCAAAATAATCGGTCGTAGACGAATACCAGAGGCAATCGCAATAGCTTCCTTTTTATCCATACCTTCGCGAACCTTACGGTTAGCGTAGTCGATTAAGAAGATACCCACGTTTTCGGCAATACCAATTACCATCAAAATCCCGATCGTTTCTAAGAAGCCAAACTGACCGCCGGCAAAGAATGCCAACGCAGGAAACACACCAATCAAAATTAATGGAATAGCAAACAGAATAATAAATGGCTGAACAAAGCTCTTAAAGAAGATTACAAAGATCACATAACTTACTAAGATAGCTAAGAAGATAGCAATGAATAATTCTTGGAATGACTTTTCGAATTCATTTGTGCCGGCACGATCTTCAAAGGCGCGACTCCCTACTCCCAAATCAGAAGTATGGGCTTTGGACCAATCGGTAATTTTACGCTGGATGTTAATAGCATCACGCGCGTCTTTTAATTTAGCTTTAACGGTTGCGTAGCGTTCGCCGTTTAAACTGCTAATAGAAGACGGCACATCGGATTCATCAATGCTTGCTACATCACCAAGTTTAACAGGACCAGCGCTGCCGTAAACCAAGCTCGCTAACAAGGCGTCTTTAGTATTAGGCTTAGAATCTGCAGGAACACGCAACACTACATCTGTGCCTTCTAGACGGTATAAAGTGTTCTCACCTAAGATTCCTGCAACCTGACCAAAAATACTCGCCTTAGATAAGCCGCTAGCAGCGGCCTTGTCATTATCAACAAGAACCGATAATTCTTTGCTCTGAGTTTGATAATCGGTTACAACATAATCAATTTCGGAATAAGATTTAAGTTCTGCTGCGATTTTGTTACTTGCGCTAGCTAATTTAGCTGAGTCGTTTTCAAAAATCTTTACGCTTACTGGAAACTCACCGGATGGCGGACCTGATGCCTGCTCAGCAGCGCTAGCTTGCTCACCAAATTTAGCACGCAAATCACGTTGCATGTCACTAGCGATCATTGGACTCTTACGGTCGCGATCTTTAAGTTGTCGCAATTCTACAAACACAGTCAAACTGGATTGCCCACCACCAAAATCGCCACCAATTGATTGATAAAAGAAAGTGTTAATTTCGCCAGCGTAATTTTTAAGAATATTTTCTACATCAATAGATTCAATTAACAAGTCGCGATATGTTTGGTTTGTTGGGCGCGGTACAGATAATTGAATATATTCCGAATCATCCGGTTGCGAGAACTGAACTTGTCGTACTTTGTTAGTCGCAAACAAAATTGAAGAAATCACAATCGGTACAACTAATCCAAGTACAACTACAACAACCTGCAAAATTTTATGCTTTAAGACATAACGATTAACACGAATAAACCAGCGAGCAACACCCCACAAGGTATGCACGTCGTCTTCATCTTTTAACTCGCTACCAGCCTCAGATTTGATAAACTTCGCCGCCAACCAGGTTAAGAAGATCAACGGTACAAAGTATGAAGCGATCAAAGCTGGGAACACTGTCCACGGAATGTATTTAATAATTTCACCAAAAGTTCCAGAAACAATTCCAAACGGTACGAACACAACCATAGAGGTCAAAACCGCCACGAATAAGCCTAAACCGATCACGTCGATAGAACGCAGTACAGCGGCTTTGCCTTTATACCCAATGTCGACATAGCGACGAATGGATTCTAATACAACAATCGCTGGATCTACAATTAACCCCAACACCAGCACGAACGAAAACAGCACTAAAGTGTTTAATTGAATCCCGGCTAGATTTAGAACAATAAATGTTGAGAAGAAAGACAATGGAATAGCCAAAGCTGAGATTAACGCGGTGCGCCAATCCAAGAACAATAACATTCCAAGAATCAATAACCACACCCCACCAAAGATATATCCAACATAACCGATTGGAGTGTCGCCCCAGCGGCCTCCGATAGCTCCTTCTAAAATTTCATCGACTTGCTTTTCGGCTTGATCACCTTGATTAAATACGATCGAGTAATCAATTTTGTCATTGGTAGATTTAGCGTCGCTCACTGCCTGTTTAATAGTCTTATTCAAACTTAATATATCAGCGCCTTTTTCTAAATCAACCTGATACATCACAGCCGGTTGAATTTTGAACTGATTTGAATCTACTTCTAAATATCCCACGCGGTGAACTTTGTCTGCGTAATCAACACCAAGATAAACCTGAGCAATGTCAGATAAAGCAACTTGCTTTGCTGGTTGTGACCCCACAGGAGGCACAACAATCTTAATCGCGCGAACATCATCTAAGTTTGCCAAGCCTGCCTTGCCTACAACAGGAATTTTTTTGCCATCAACAGTGGCTTCCCCTAACGGGAACCCAATGTTGGCAGAACGGATCTGTTCTAAAATTTGTGGCAACTGATACTGTGGTGGTAAATCAATATAAATATTTTCTTCGATACCACTAATCTCAGTAAAACTTTTTACACCTTTAATTTCTAAAATTTTATTCTTTAAATTTTCGCTGTCTTTGCGCAATGTTAACAAATCGGTACCACCGGACACAGATAAAAAGAATGGTGCGGTGCCAGTTTCTGGAACAAAAATATTTGAGTCTTGAGTGCCTTCTGGTAATTTAACGTTCGCTGCTTTAGTACGCGCATCCTGAACGGCCAAATTAATATCAGTGCCGTCTTCATAACTTAAAACAATTGTCGAAATGTTAGCCTGCGAAGATGAACTAGTTTCTTTAACATTCTTTAAATCTTTTAAAACATCTTCGAGAGGTTTAGTAACTGTATTTTGAACTGTCTCTGGTCCAGCACCTGGAACAACAGTAGTAACAACCGCAACAGGAACATTAATCGCCGGGAACCCTTCTACACGAAGCTGTAAAAAGCTACCCAAACCGATAATTACCAATAACAAAAACATCACCAAGGTAAGTTGGGGGTTACCCAAAAAATAATTAACGATTCGCCAATTAAGACCTTTTGGTTTTGATGTTTCTGAGCTGTTGAATGAGTCCATAAAATAAGATTTACGTTAATTAAAATACCTGTCATTGTAGCTATTTTTTAGGAATTTGTCAACTTTCCCTTGTATTTTTGAGCATATCGTTGGTATTGACAAAATGGCTTAAATATAATAAAATGCTAGGTCAAATAAATAATAAAACTAAATCGAATAATTGGAGGAGTTTATGAGTACTAAAATTGACCGGCCGATATTTCTGGTCGAGGTTCTAAGTGGACCGCAAGTTTTCTTACACCCTTCATCGGGATCGCGGGAAGTAGAAATTCATTTTGTTTGCCGTATTAAAGAAATTATAGATCGAGCAGATAAAGATGAAGACTGGGATAACCCTTTCGAAGGTAACTTGACCACATTTTCGTGCAGTTCTCTGAACGGTGAAATTCCACAAATAGGAGATGAGTTGCAAGTTATCTACTATGATAATTACTACCTAGTACCGCAAATACCTATAGCCAACCCTAGGTCGCATGTTCAACGTTTGGTTTATAGCCAAACACTGATCTGATATGCACCCCATTTAACACGGAACTGACACCAAGTATACAGACAGAAAGCCCGTACGCTATAAACGTACGGGCTCATTTTTTTATCTAAATTTATTTTTAAATACTAAACCTCGCTTCGATCCGAAATAAACCTTCCTATCAGCACCAAACACACAACTGGCAAAGCCAACCACACAAAGTTACTATTTGGGTGCAGGAAGATAAAAGTTATTAGTGGTGAAAAAGTGCTTTGTACATGTTCAGGTAAATAATGAACAATAATATTTATCAACAAGCCGACTTGCATAAATGCAAACACCAACCCAAAACCTATCGCGCTAAACTGACGACCATCTGCGGAACTTTTAAAAGCATAACGACCTAAGAAGATGAACAATAAAATAAATAAAATTATGAAAGCTGCCAATTGCTGTAATGATCCGGTTGCGACATGTAGTTTATCCGAAACAGTAGCTCCTAAAAAAGGCATTTGAATGACTAACAACTGCGCCATGTAAACGCTAATCAAAATTGTTAAAATCCTACTACGTCCACTGGAAAAAGCATAAATCACACTGACCACAATCCAAAATAACAAAATAAACAAATCCCACGACGGCGAATGCCAGTTGAAGGTTCTGAGTAACATTTGAATTTGTGAGAAATATTCCACTTTTGTTTTGATATGTTTACGGTTGCGGCCATTATTAGTCCCGCCCGATTTTCTATATTATACCACAAAAATAAAAAAGACTGGCTATCCAGTCTTGTTTCGTTTCCTGTACTCTGCTATAAACTCTTCGGTGGTTTGCTTATGACTCGCATCATCATAACTGGATGGATTTTTGTAAACATCATAAGGATAACGATAAACATTATCTGTTATGGGTGAATATTCCATCAGTTCTATTCTGCGAACACTTCCAGTCAAAACACTTTTATAAGCAACATACCTATCGAAAGCTTTGCCAACATTTACTTGATGGAATTGACCTTTTTGGTCCATTCGAATAGTGTAACTATCGTCGTTATCTTCTTTATCTTCTGTTTCTGTTATGTAAACCAAATGCCAACCTTCTTTATTCTGAATCGGCTTCAAGCCATAGGGCATGTCTAGCCAACCTAGAAAAAATGGAGTTGCCACCACGTAAAGGCCAATTACGGCCATTAAAGCAAAAATCTGTTTTTTCATAATGTCCTCCTTAAAACCATTCTAAAATATTTACCTCTAAAAATCAACTAGAAGCTGTCTTTGATATTGTCCCAGAAACTCTTATGAACTTCCGAAGTTTCACCATTGAGCTCAGCCAGTTTTTTAAGGAGTTCTGTTTCTTCTTTTGAAAGTTTATGAGGAATTATCACGCGGACTGTGATGAACAAGTCCCCGCGCCGGCCATTACTAATATGTGGCACACCGCGCCCGCCCACGCGCAAAACTTTTCCGGCTTGAGTTCCGGCTGGAATTTTTAATTCAATATCGCCGTCAAGTGTGGCCACCGTTAACTTAGTACCAAGGGCCGCTTGAGTAAAACTAACTGGCAAATCTTTATACAAATCAAAATCTTGGCGCTTAAATTCTTTGTGCGCTTTTACGCGAATCGCCAAATACAAATCTCCGGGCTGGGAACCGCGGTAACCCAACTCCCCTTCTCCAGATACGCGCACACGCTGACCATCATCAATTCCGGCTGGAATTTGTACTTCGATAGTTTTTTCTTGACGCAAGATGCCTGTACCCTTACAAGTATCACAAGGATCTTCTGGCACTTGGCCGGAACCTTCACATTTTTCACAAATGCTACTGCTAGCGATATTACCAAACACAGTGCGACGCTGAGTACGAATCTGGCCCTGCCCATGACAAACCGAACATGTGACAACTTTAGTACCTGGTTTAGCACCGCTGCCTTCGCAAGTTTTACAGGCGTCTTTTTTTTCTAAAGTGATACTGCGCTTAACACCAAAAACGGCTTCTTCAAAAGTGATTGTTAATGGCATTTCTAAATCAATGCCGCGCGCGCGACGAGCCTGACGTTCACGTTGACCACCAAAAAGATCACCAAAAATATCACCGAGGTCAAATTCAACACCTCCACCCTGACCAAAACCAGAAAAATCAAAACCTCCGGCACCAAATGGTCCGCCTTGTCCGCCAAAGCCTCCAAAACCAGGCCCACCACCATTACGCTGGGCGTCATCAAAAGTCTGTCCGTACTGATCGTACTGACTCTTTTTTTCGCTGTCACTGAGCACCTGATAAGCTTCATTAACTTCTTTAAACTTGGGCTCATTACCAGCACCTTTATCAGGGTGATACTTATGAGCTAATTTACGATAAGCTTTTTTAATTTCATCAGCGGTGGCGTTTTTTTCAACACCTAAAGTTTCGTAATAATTTTTGGCCATGGATTCTATTTAAGGGCGCCGGTTAGCGCCCTTACTTAATTAGTTATTCTGTTTTAAAACCGAACTTCTGCTTAGTATCTTCTGCGACTTCAATTTTTTCAAACTGAGATTCATAGCGCTGAATATTTTCTTGCAACGCCTGCATAATTCGCTTGGCATGAGCTGGGCTTACTAAAACTCGAGACACTAATTGCCCAGATGGCGGAAACAAACTCACAAAGTCAAAAATGAATTCTTCCTTATTGTGAGACACTTGCATCATGTTAGCATACTTACCAGCAAGCTGTTCATCACTGGCTTTGATATCAATTTGTTGACCTTGTTGTGGCGCATTTTGCGCCTGTGGATTATTATCCGACATATAATTTTACGTTTAATGATTTTGGGTTTATAATATAATTAGCTTTTTAAGGAGGCCCGAAATGAAAATATGAGAATCAGCGAATTTACTTCAGAACCAAAGAACAATAATAATTTTGCTCTGCCTTTTAACCCCTAGGAGGTGATCCATTACAGAGCGTTGGGGCGCTCTAGGTTCGAAGAACAGAAATCTTCACAATCTTCAGTACATTCCACAAAGGGAGGTTATACGTATGATTCTTAAATATCTGGTTGTGAGCCGTGGTCAAATCACTGGCTCCACCATCACAATCTTTCAGCAAACCGCCTTAATCCCTTCCCAAGGTATTATCCCTCAGTTATCCCGCCTTAGCCAGTGCGACCGAGGCATCGTCATCTCCGACGATGCCTGTTTTTTTATTCTATTTTGCTTCTGTGCTTGCCTCTGAGTCGGAGCCATCTTTTGGAACTTCTTTAAAGTCTGCATCTACTGGCGCGCTGTCGTCTTGAATTTCCTTTTCTTTTGGATCAACTGTTCCCACGTCACCTGGCTGGGTTGGAGTGCCAGCTTCATACATTGCCGCTCCAACTTTTTGAATTGCAGTTGATAGGGCTTGAATCTTGGCACGGATCGGTTCGATGTCGTCGTTATCTTTAATTTCTTTTAATTCTTTTACAGCAGTTTCTACAGCATCTTTATCTTCTTGTTTAACTTTGTCGCCGGCGTCAGTGAGAGTTTTTTCTGATACAGCGATAAGTGTATCGGCTTCGTTTCGAACATCCACTGTTTCGCGGCGCTTGCGATCTTCGCTAGCGTGAGCTTCGGCTTCTTGCTTCATGCGTTCAACATCTTCTTTAGATAGCGCGCTTGAACCTTGGATAGTAATGTGCGCGTCTTTACCACTAGCCTTGTCTTTAGCAGTAACTTTTAGAATACCGCTGGCGTCGATGTCAAAGGTAACTTCAACTTGAGGCACGCCGCGAGGTGCTGGTGGCAAGCCGTCTAATATAAAGGTTCCGAGAGATTTGTTATCGTTAGCGAATTCACGCTCACCTTGTAAGACATGGATTTGTACAGAAGTTTGATTGTCTGCCGCGGTACTAAATACCTGTGATTTAGAAGTTGGGACTGTAGTGTTGCGGTCGATTAACGGAGTGCGAACGCCGCCTAGAGTTTCTAGACCAAGAGTAAGTGGAGTCACGTCGAGCAATAAAATTTCTTTACCTTGAACTTCGCCGCCGAGTACACCAGCTTGAACCGCTGCACCTTTAGCCACAGCTTCCATAGGATCCACGCCGCGTTCAACTTGCTTGCCTACGTAGTCTTCTACAAACTTTGCTACGATCGGCATACGAGTTGGTCCACCGATCAAAATTATTTTGTCGATGTTTTGCGGAGTAAGACCAGCGTCTTTAATAGCCTGTTCAACTGGAATGCGCATCTTAGCTACGATCGGCTTGATTAAGTCTTCGAGCTTAGCGCGAGTAAGTTTGAGTTCTAAGTTTTTAGAACCGCTGGCGTCTTGAGCAATAAAAGGCAAAATAATGTCTGTTTCTAGAGTAGTAGAAAGTTCGATCTTAGCTTTTTCGGCAGCTTCACGAACACGATTCATAGCCATTTTATCGGCAGTTACATCGATACCGGTGTCATTTTTAAATGTAGAGGTAATAAAGTCGATCAAAGCAGTGTCCATGTCTTTACCACCGAGAGCTGTGTCACCAGAAGTTGATTTAACTTCAAAGGTAGCTTGAGTTTTACCGTCTTCTTCAATTTCGGAGAATTCCATGATGGTTACGTCGAGCGTACCACCACCAAGGTCGAACACTAAAATCTTTTGATCCTGGGTGCCGCTCTTATCGATACCATAAGCAAACGCCGCCGCAGTTGGCTCGTTAATTACGCGAACAACTTCTAGTCCAGCGATTTCGCCGGCTTGCTTGGTTGCTTGTCGCTGAGCATCATCAAAATATGCAGGCACGGTGATAACTGCTTTTTCAACTTTATCGCCTAAGTAGGCTTCGGCATCGCGCTTAATTTTTTGCAAAATAAACGCGCTGATTTGTTCTGGTGAATATTCTTTACCGTTAATGTTGTAACGAAAAGATGTGCCCATTTTGCGCTTGGCCTCGAACACAGTTCCTTCTGGATTTGTTACGGCCTGACGGCGTGCTGGTTCACCAACTAATAATTGTCCATCTTTGGTAAATGCGACGTAAGATGGGAACGCCTTACCGCCGATAGATGTTCCTTCGGCAGCCGGAATAATAACTGGCTTCCCTGCTTCGATAGCAGCGGCCGCGCTGTTACTAGTTCCTAAATCGATTCCTATAATTTTTGGCATGTGTTTAGTTCCTTTCTTAATTACTCTACTACTTGTTTTTGTAACTTGCAGTTTTTTTCTATCCAACTCACATCGTAATCTGATAATTCTGCTCGTTTACGGTTTACTATGAAATATTCATTTGGTATTTTATCACCAGATATTCCTGGCATTTGATTGCTTATCCATTCATCTGGACAACTCTGCTTTAATGAAGTCTGCGTGTAACAACCGGCGGCCAATAACGGTATTGTAAATAAAGCAAATAAAAATATTTTCATCCCTATCCTTTCTTACTTATTACTACTTGGCTTGGTCTTATAACCTTGCCATTGATCTCAAATCCTGTTTGAAGCTCTTCCATAACTATTCCATCTTCGCTATCAGTTTCTTTGGCTTCAACTTCTCTAACAGCTTCGTGAAAATTTGGGTCAAACTTTTTTCCCAAGGCCTCTATTCGTTTTACACCCATTTCTTCTAGAACTTTGTCGAGTTTTTGAAGCGTTCCTTCGATTCCTTTTAGCCAGTTCTTATCAATATTATCTGGCGCATGTCGTAAACCTTGCTCTAAGGTGTCGAGTGTTGGTAGTAGTTTTACAATCGTCACCTCTTTAGCGAATTCCAGAATCTCAGCTTGTTTGGCTTCTTCACGCTTTTTGTAGTTTTCAAAATCTGCTTGCGAACGTTGCCAACCGGCTAAGTTAGTGGCCGCTTCTTCTTTTATTTCTTCAATCTGTCGAGTAAGGCTGCCGTCAGTTGCAGGCGCCGATCCCGAGCTCATCTCCCCGGTTTCTTCATCAAAATCTAAATTGTTGTTTTGGTCATCATTCATATCTATCTAATTAAAGTTATAAATAAAACTGCTGCTCCACCCCCGCCTAAAAACTTGGTAATATATTCCATTAAAGAAATATTTTTGGGATACTTCATACTCTTTGGCCCAATTAAACCAATCACACCTTTTTTACCAGACGGCAATTTAACTCCCGACACGATCATTGAGTAATCACTACCTTTAGAAAGCGTTAACTCTTTACCAATAAAGGTTTGGGGTTGTTTATCAGAGTAGTCAGCAATAATTTGGTCGGCGTAATCGTCTAAATCATCAAAGAAGCGAGCGATTTCTTGAGTGTCTTCTGGCAACAACTGATCGTTATTCAAAATGTTAGACAGTCCTACAGAAGAAACGCCCTCTGGTAAAATCGCGAACGATGCCTGCGAAGAATGCATGGCCAACATCTTTACTAAGCGACGACCGATCTCGGTATTAACAGCTTGCAGTTTGATAATCTCCTTACGAAGTTCTTGTTGCTCCTTCATGGACAACTCAACGTGATCCATAAGTTGGTTTACAAAATATCTAAAACCTTCGTCGGTAGGAATGCGGCCGCTGGAAGTATGAGGATGGGTTATCAACCCCGCCTCCTCAAGCGCTTGCATCTCATTGCGAAGCGTGGCTCCACTAACATCAAAAAAACCTTTGTCGATTAATTCCTTAGAAGCAATTGGCTTCCCTGTCTCAGAATGGATCTTCACGATACAGGCCAAAACTTTGGCTTGTCTATGAGTAATTTTTGGAGCGATTTTGGAGTTAGCAGAGTTAGTTTTTTTCATGATCTGATATGCTAATTAGCTGTACTTTTAAGATATAAAAAAATTAGCACTCTGTCAAGGGGAGTGCTAAAAATAT
>CAYVOF010000030.1:0-9106 GCA_964453405.1 uncultured Candidatus Saccharibacteria bacterium
TGGTTAATTTGATAACCAATTCCGAGTGGGTCGACAGAACGATTTAAAAATGCAGTAATTCGTTTGACTCTATAAGGTTCTAGTTTAATTAGTAATAACATGATGGCCACGCCAACGGCTGTTAGGCCCGCAAAATAGCGTAATCGGATCCCACCAACAAACAGAATAATTGCCGCGGTCATTACTAATGAGATCATCGTGCCCAAATCTGGTTGCCATAAAATTAACGCGCAGTATAAACTAATAATTAAAACAGGTGGGAAAACTGATTGAAAAAATCCTTTATGATGTCCCCGTTCACTCATCCATCCTGCTAAATACATAATCAAAGCCAGTTTAGCGGCTTCTGCTGGTTGAAAAAATAATGGGCCGATATCAATCCATCGTGTTGCTCCATTTGCGCCAAAACCAATTCCAGGCACTTTCACTAAAATTAACGCTAGAAATGTTCCAGCTAAGGCGTATGGAATTATTTTTTTCCAGAAATGATAGTCGATTCTAGACAATATATACATTGCTAGTAAACCAATGCCAATTCCGTACATTAGTTGATGGGTAAAGTAATAGCTAGTGTTGCCAAAATTTTGTTGCGACTCTACTGTGGAAGCGGACCAAAGCATAACTAAACCAATCACAAGCAAAGCGCTAAGTAATCCTAGAAATAAATAATCTACTGGTTTTTTAGTAGTAGCCATTTTTGGTTAAACTTTTTTGTTAGCGACTAAGTCGATAAATTGATGACCACGATCAGCATAATTTGTAAACATATCAAATGAAGCCGAAGCTGGACTAAGTAAGACAATTTCTCCAGGTACTGCCCTGCCTTGGATATTACTGATCGCATCTTTAAAGTTTGTGTAAGGTCCGAATGTTGTGATAGGGTTGTTGATTTTACTCAGCAGATCCGCTAAGGCTCTTCCAATCTCTCCTAGCAAAGTAATACTAACGACATTTTTCCTAGTAATCAGATCAGTAATAAACTGTGAATAGTCTAAGTTTTTATCGGACCCACCAAGAATTATATGAGTTGGTTCAGAAAAAGCATTAAGTGCAGCAATGGTTGTTTCTGGTACTGTAGAAATTGAATCGTTATAGTAACCCACGCCATTAATTTCTCCAACAAACTGCAAACGATGCTCTAGCCCAGCAAAATTATTTACAGCTTGCTCTATTATTGGAATGGCTATTCCGAGTTCAATATTAGCTAAAGCTGCCGCCGCGATATTTTCTAGGTTATGAACCCCACGCAATTTTCTGGAGGCACAGTTAATTTGGCCATTCTTAAAAATAATCGTATCGTCCTTAATAAACGCTCCATTTCTGGGTTGTTGATGAGCTGAGATCTCTAATTTACGCCCATTTCCGAGGCTACCAATTTTAATAGAGGCCTCATAGTCGCTGTTGAAAATTGCTACATCAGTTTGAGCTTGATAGCAAGTAATAGCAGATTTTGCATCGTGATACTCTTCTAAATCTTGATGATGATTTAAGTGGTCAGAAGTAGTCATCAAACAAATCCCAATATGTGGACTCATACTTAAATCCTGCAGTTGGAAACTAGATAGTTCGTAAACTACTATAGTATTTTGAGTGGTTTCATCTATAAAATCGAGTGGTTGAATTTTTCCAATATTCCCTGTTAGAAAAACATCCTGACCAGGAATTTTACCCGAAGCTTTGAGTACTTCAAATATTAATGAACAAGTAGTACCTTTACCCTTAGTACCTGTAATTCCGACAATTGTAGCCTGGCTATTTTCAAAAAACCATTTAGTTTGGCTGGTAATGATAGTACCATTAACTTCTGCTTGTAAAATTTTTGGATGCTTACGCCAAATTCCTGGACTACGGAAAATTAATGTACATTCGTTGATTGAATCTAAATATGAATTACCCCCCATAAACTTTGTCGCACCACTTTCCATAGCTAGCTTTGATTTATCTCCTTGTTCATCAAATACAGTCGCTGTTAGTTTATGTTTAGTGAGATATTTTAAAACAGCTTGGCCTTCTTGACCAAACCCCAGGATACCAATTTTATGATTTTGCAAAACATTCAGATCGCTGCTCATTTTAATCTATGTTATCTGTTACATTTATTTGGTTAAAAAGATTCCTGCCTGTTGTCCTGTCACAGTGCCTGATTGGACTGCCTTATGACCATTAACCCATACCTGTTCAATCCCTTCGGCATAAGAGTAGGGATTTTCTACTGAAGCCGATGAATTAATTTTTTGTGGATCAAATAAAACTAAATCTGCCTTTGCATCTATGGCAATAATACCGCGATTGTTTAAACCAATTTTTTTCGCTGGACCAGAGGTTAATTTACGAATAGCTTCCGGTAAAGAGATGGCTTTCCCCTGAACAACATTATGAATAAACTTTGCCGCAGTTCCAAAACACCGTGGGTGAATTAATTTGTTAGTGTCACGAATAGAATACCCACTACCATTTGTGGCAATGAATGAAAGTGAGTGATCACAAAAATCATTTACAACTTTTTCGTCTAAGCTAGTGTCAAACACTAAAATTTCGCTACCACCATTTTCTATTAAATGTAACAACGCTTCTTCACTGGTAGTTCCAAACCCAGCCGCAATAGAAGAAAGAGTTTTACCATTGACCATTAACTTCGACGAAGTAGATGCAA
This sequence comes from uncultured Candidatus Saccharibacteria bacterium, assembly GCA_964453405.1. Classification (GTDB taxonomy): domain Bacteria; phylum Patescibacteriota; class Doudnabacteria; order UBA920; family UBA920; genus UBA920. The sequence goes on from CAYVOF010000030.1 coordinate 2,654, forward strand.
CTAGTAATTGTGGAATATTTGTTTCTGAAGAGTTTAAATGAGTCAGTATTTTTGCTCGTTGGGTAAGATTTTTTAATAATTCCAATAACTGTTGGCGACCACCCATTGTCGCCCACGTTGGCAAATAAGTGTATATTGGCTGCCATGTCGATGTATATGGATAAACGTCGAAATGTACATTAACTCCTCGATGCCAAGCTCCTTCGATTTCCGCTAAGACGTCGGTTGCGAGAGGCCAATTTTCTCGATGCCTGATTTTTAAATGAGAAATTTTTAAATTTGCCTTTGCTTGTTCTGCCGCGGCAATTACTTCACGAACACTTTCAATGACACTGCCGGATTCATCTCTCAAATGCACTGAGATATATGCGTTATGTTCAGCTACAATTTTTGCAATTTCGTATAATTCTATATCAGAAATATTGGCTTCGTGTGCATAGGCGAATCCTGTAGAGATACCAAAAGCCCCTTCGTTAAGAGCATCTACTGCCATACGCTTTAACGTTTGTAACTCTTCTACTGAAACCGGAGTTTGTTTGTCACCAAACAAACCTCTACGAAGAGTTGAATAACCAACCAAACTTCCCACATTAGGACCAAATCGTTTGGCAGACATAGCCTCCACAAATTCTGCAAAACTACGCCAATTAATGTTTGAACCCTCCATTGTATGCCATTTTTGTAATGACTTTAGAGATTCTTCTGAGACTAAAGGTGCTAAGCTGGCACCAGAGTTTCCTACCATTATTGTAGTGTATCCTTGAGTAATCATGCTTTCGAGTAAAGGGCCATCAAATAAGCGCCAATGACTATCGCTGTGATTTTGAATATCAATAAAACCAGGAGCTAATACTTTTCCATTGGCTTGTACTACTTCTGTTGCAGAAGAATTTATTTCGGTAGCAATATTTACTATTCGATCACCATTAATAGCCACATCAGCAACTATGGGAGCAGCTCCTGTACCGTCTATGACGGTAGCTTTTTTAATGAGTAAAGAATACATCGAAAATAAATTTTACTAAATTATTTATCTAAAAAGAAAACAATCACGCCAATAATTCCCGCGACTACAGAAAGAATCCAAAAGCGCATAGTGACTTTGGACTCTGGCCATCCCAGGGCTTCTAAGTGATGATGAACTGGTGCAGATAAAAATAGCTTGCGTTTAAACACATGTCTCCAAAAAATTTGAAGTAAGTATGAACCGGCCTCAATGACAAATATTAACCCAATTAACGGTAACAGTAATGTGGTGTTAGTAAGAAATGCGACTATGGCGAGCAACACTCCTAATCCCATTGAGCCAGTATCGCCCATAAAAAATCTTGCTGGGTGAACATTAAACCAAAGGAATGCTAGTAGTCCTCCACAAATTACTCCGCATAATGCAGCTAAATTTTCGCGTCCCTGCATATACGAAATTATGCCAAAGCAGAAAAAAGCAATCGAAAGAGTCCCTCCAGCTAAACCATCCAAGCCATCTGTTTGATTTACTGCAAAACTTGTTCCAACCACGACTAATAAAAAAAACGGAATAAATAATAACCCTAAATAAAAATCTCCGAAAAAGGGAATATGAATAGAATCAAAGCCAATTTTTGCATAAAACCACCAAGCGCCAATACAAGCAACTAAAGCGTATAAAAGTACTTTAATGCGGAATCTTAAGCCACGTCCCATATGGCCTCGTTGTCGAATATCTAAATAGTCGTCTAAAAATCCCACCATAGAAGCCCCTAACATTGCCCCTAATGGCAACAACGTTTCGCGGCGAGTCAAAAAATTTAGAATGTGAAATTCTTTAATATCTAAAATTCGATCTAGAAACCAAAAAATAGTAGCGAGAACTAGAGTCGTACCCCAAATTAAAATCCCACCCATCGTCGGAGTCCCCCTTTTTTTTGCATGCATTTCTGTATACAACGGAGTCGATCCATCTGAACGTATATTCTTTCCAAATCGGAAGTGATAAATAAACTTTGAAAATAAGGGGGTAACAGCAATTGCAAACAAAAAAGCAATTGAACTTAAGCTGAAAATTTTGATTAGTTCATCGGTAGCCATGAACATATTATACCATATATCCTGAGTTCAGGCTTATTGATATAGCTCCAAGACTTTGGTTTTTAACAGCTTGGTATCTTTTTCTCTATTTAAGCTACCCAGAACTATAATAATAAATTTTTTATCTTGATGATGGATGGCCGTGATCATTGCCCCCTGAGCTTCATCGGTATATCCTGTCTTGATGGCATGAATGTCCGGATCCTCTGCAATCAAGGTGTTGGTTGCTTTAACTGAATAAGTTTGGCCTGTTAGGCTGATAAAAGTGTAAGCCTGCCTTCGGTCTATATCCGAAAACATTGGAATTGAATTAATACGTTTTAATAAGCGTTTTAAGTCATTGGCTGACGAGTAATTTTGTTCGCTATCAAAACCAATTGGATTTTCATAATGTGTTGATTTCATCCCTAAACTTTTCGCTTCTAAATTCATTAAGTCAATTATTGGTTGATTGGTAATCGAGCTGATATATTCGCCTAAGGCTGCGGCTGAATCATTAGCAGATCCAATTAACATTGCATTAATCAGATCTTTGACTAATACCCTATCCCCGATCGATAAATTTAAAACTGGTTTGATATCGCTGGTGCTTTTAGCTGTGATTGCCCAAACCTCGTCAAGGTTTCCATATTTTTGGGTAACATAGGCAGTCATTAATTTTGTAATACTGGCAATTGCTACTGTTGTGTCTGGGTTTCGTGAAGCTAAAATTTTGTCAGTTAATTCATCGTATACTAAATAACTAGTAGCGTTTACATTTTCACCAACTTCTGGGTTTACATCACTTCGCCCTGCTGTATCAAAAATATTACCGGCATTTTCTTCAACGGCTTTACTGCTATCATTAAAAATACTATTACCAGACTCTGGAGCCAGCGTAGGATTGGTGTAAACAAAAGCTACTGTGAGAACAAAAAGTCCGGCAATTCCCAAACCTAGAATGCGTTTAATAAATTTCTGCTTTTTGTGAGAAAATGTCTTTTTGGGCATATCTATAACAGTATAATGTAAAACTGATTGACAAGCCACTCTACTCGCGATATGATAATTTGGTAATAATTATAAGAACATTTTATGAAAGAAGTGAAAATCACAGCAGATAATTTTGATGAGGAAGTACTCAAATCTACTATTCCTGTATTGGTAGATTTCTGGGCGGAATGGTGTGGCCCGTGTAAGATAGTTGGCCCAATTTTGTCAGAGCTAGCAGAGGTCTATGATGGTAAGCTAAAAGTAGCCAAGCTAAATGTTGATGAAAATCCAGATTTAACTAGTAGATTTAATGTAATGAGTATTCCAACTATGAAATTTTTTAAAGCTGGTGAAGTAACGGGTGAATTAGTAGGTGCTGCACCAAAAAATATGATTGAAGCAGAAATTGAAAAACATCTGGTTTAAGACCAATCTATTTTAATAAAAAACTAACCTTTAAAGGTTAGTTTTTTATTGTAGCTATAACTTGTAAGTCTCACCAGGGTTAATTCCATCAGTTGGTGGCGAAACATTCGACGAAGTTTTTACAATTGTTTCTTCTACTGGTTGTGGGTTAGCTTGAGCTGTAACATTATTAGTGTTTACAGTTCTTAGCGCTGCTACAACATTTTCAGCAATGTCATTTTGTTTTGAAGATTGTAAAGAAGCTGCAGTATCCCAAATTGCAGAGGAACTTGGTTTAGCGGGCTTTCTATCTACTAATTTAATTGAAGGTTTAAATTGAGGCTTTGGATTTGAGTTTGTATTCGAACGTGGCGCAGAGTTTGGCGCTGATGATTGCTTAATCTGTTGCATTCGATCTTTGAATGTAGATGAAATTTTAATTGGTGCTTTTTCTAGTGCTTTTGTTGGTGGCGAGAATGGAGTTGCTGCGGCAGTCTCTGTTGATAGTTTAGCAGTGTATGTTTGCTTGGGGGTATAAGTTGGTCGAGTTTCGCCTTGTTCTACTAGTTTAGCGCGGTCACCACCACTAGCCGAGTCAGCGCTAGCTTCATGGAATTCAGCACCCATCCACCGACTGATTTTATCTTCAACTTCTTCTTTTTTATTACCGTAGCGCTCGCGGGACACTTTTATTGCTTTTTCCGCATTGTCCGTGCGCCAATTTTCATCAACCATTAATCCAGTTGCAGTAAAAGGATCACTAGCGACACCATTGATCATCAATTTTAAAATGATGTTGTATTTTGGAATGTTTACAATGTCTACTGGTGTAAAATGAGGTTCAAACTCAGTTTCTAAGTATTCAGCATCAGCAGCGCCGACACGAAAAACAACCATAGTGCCAACGTTACCAAATACAGCGTCACGTACTTTAGTGTTATTATCCGGAGCAAGTTGAGCGATGTACTGATGACCCATGATCAAGTTCAAACGGTATTTACGAGCTTCGCTTAAAATAGTTGCAAAAGAATCTGTCACAAAGTTTTGGAATTCGTCTACATACAAATAGAAATCTTTACGTTCGCTTTCAGGTTGATCTACACGGGAAAGTGCCGCCAACTGAAGCTTGGTAATAATCATAGCGCCAAGTAAAGCTGAGTTGTCTTCCCCTACTTTACCTTTAGACAAATCTAGTAAAAGAATTTTTTGGTTATCCATAATCTCCCGAAGGTCAATTGTCGATTTTGGTTGACCTACAATGTTACGGACAACTGCGGAAGATAAAAACTGTCCGACTTTGTTCTGGATTGGAGCTACCGCTTCTGTTCTATACTTTTCCGCATAATTAGCAAATTCTTCTAACCAAAAAGATTTAACCATTGGGTCCTTACAGCTGTCGACAATTTTCTTGCGGTACTTTTTGTCCACGTACATACGCACAATACCCATCATAGTGTTGCCTGGGCTGTCGAGCAAAGCTAAAATAGTATTGTTTAGGATGTATTCCATACGGGCAGACCACATACTAGCCCAGATTTTTGTGAATACTCCCATTAAACCAGAAGCCACAAGATGTTTGTATCGAATGTCTACCGCTTCTAAAATATTAAAAGCAATTGGATTATCTAAATCGGCAGGATTAAAATAGATTACATCATTAATGCGGTCGTTTGGAATAAAATTAAGAATATTTTTAACACCATCTCCATGAGGGTCAATGTAACAAATACCTTTACCATTACGAATGTCTTGGATGGCCATATTTTCCATCATGGTAGATTTTCCCATACCGGTTTTACCTACTAAATACATGTGTCTGCGACGGTCATCGGTTTTAATACCAAAAGGCACTTGCCGGTTACGGAAGTTAGTTTTGGCGAAAAAATTAATGTGATCTGTTTCAGGCATATTTGGTCATTATCTGTTTATATTATATAGGAAGATTGGAAGGCGGTTGAATCTTTTTAGTATCAACAGTTTCTACAGAGGCGTTGACTTGGTCGGCAGTAATTGGAAAATGAAAGATGGTAGCCAGTTCCTCAGCGTTGAGAATGTACATTGGCTCTCCAATCCAAGTACTGCGTCCTTTGAATGCTTTAAAAATATCAATTTTTCTTTGGCGTACCCAGTACTTAATGAACGGGGCTTCCAGGGTCGGAGAAATTTTGTAATCCTTTTTAGGCCCAAAGGCAAGTTTAAAACTATTGTAATTAGCAGAGTTAAATACTTTAAAAGGACTAAGGAGTAATTTTTTAGCATCTGAGTTAAAAAAATCTTTATTTCCCATATGGAGTAACCTAACTTTGGTTTTAAATCCTGGTTTACCCAACTTAGATTTGATAGAGGCAATGCGTAACTTAGTAATGTCATCTATTTGCATCCATTCAGTATCACCCTGTAAATCTTTTACTGCTTGCTCAGCTTCTTTACGCCAAGAATCGTCACCTACTGGACGAATAACGATTTGCATAGCGTAAAATTCATTTGGATCCAGACGAGTGAAGACTTCTAACAAAGGACTTAATGGGTCGACTACTTTTTCACTAGCATCTGGCCCTTTTAAACTGATAAATTCACGGTATGTCCTAATAGGAATGACTTCCGGTTGAGTTAAAACCATCTCTCCGCCAAACAATTCGTATTTATCGTTATCAGGATTGTAATCGAAATGTGACAAATAATCTTGGATCTCGTTCATCTCAATGTGGGGATAGTTAGCATAGAACGAAGCTTCGACTAACTCTTTTTGCTTAGTCGGAATCCGAATAACAAAAGAAATTTTTCCGCCCAGACTAACAATTTCGAGCGATAGCCAAAAAACAATTTTTCCTTCTATTAACCTTTCTTGCAAGGTAAAGTTATCGTATAGCTGATGCAGTTGTAAAAAGATTTGTTCAGCATTATAGAAGCTAGAAATGTTTTCTTTTGGTGGCTTAATTTCGTAAGTGGTCCATTCTAAACTATTTTTGTAATTGTCTTGAATTTCGTTTAAGTAAATTTGGAATAAGA
>CAYVOF010000031.1:0-8485 GCA_964453405.1 uncultured Candidatus Saccharibacteria bacterium
TAACCAACATCTTTTACTACGGCATGTTTATTTACAAAGATGAAGTTTATCAAGGTAACCACACCCCTTTGGTTGAAAAATGCTTATTCGACAAAGTGCAGGAAGTGATAATCAAACGTGGTCATCCTCAAAGAATCCTCCCAGAACCCAAACCATTTTGTGGTTTGCTGCGGTGCAGCGAGTGTAACTGTATGATCACAGCCGAAACTCAAAAAGGCCATACTTATTACCGTTGTTCTAAAAAGAACAAAACAGTAACATGTTCACAACCCTATATTCGTGAAGAAGCATTGGCAACTGAATTGTCTGATCTCATCTCAAGCTTTACCATGCCACAAGACTGGGCAGATGATCTCCTGCAAAGGAGTAATGATGATGAAGCTGAATCTATACAAAAAACGGCGGACTATACCCGCCAATTAAGAGAGGGAGCCAAAGACCTTTCAATCAACCTAGATAGGCTCACAGACCTTTATGTTGCTCAAGATATTGAGCGTGATGATTACTTAAACCGCCGGGCTGGTTTAATATCCAAAAAGAAGTCTCTGGAAGAAAAAATAGCTAAATTAGAGCATAGCTCTACAACTTGGCTCGAACCTTTCCAAAACTGGCTAAAACAGGCTCAAACACTGGAAGAAATAGCCAAAGGCCTAGACCAAAATCCAAAAAAGAGCGCTGCTCAAACCATCTTCGGCTCGAACCTGTATTTAAGAAATAAAGAAATTGAATTCACCCCCCAAAAACAATGGGCGGCATTAGCCGCTGCTCGTAAAAATTTCTCTGAAAAAAATAAAAGTATTATTCTGGCTGGGGTAGCAGGATTCGAACCTGCGAATGGCGGATCCAAAACCCGCTGCCTTACCACTTGGCGATACCCCAATATATTCAAGTAACTTAGATATTATATTCAAAAATGCCTGTTTTGGCAATAGAAAAGCCGCCCATTATGATATAATTCACTTAATTATGCCTTCAACTTATTCAAAATATAACCCAAAACGCTCGGCTAACTGGAACTACGGCGGGGACAAGTGGAAGCTTAGCCGCTCCAAAATCGAGCTGTTCACTAATTGTCAGCGCTGCTTTTATATAGACAACAAGCTCGGCGCCAAGCGGCCGTCCATGCCCGCGTTTTTAATCAACACCGCGGTTGATACTCAGCTTAAAAATGAATTTGATGCCTACCGCCGCGAGGGCAAGGCGCATCCGTTTCAGGAAGAATTTAAAATTGATGCCATTCCCGCGCCTCACGATTTATTAGATACTTGGCGTGAAAATTTTGAAGGCGTTACATATAACGATCCCGAAACCGGCATGACCATTAGCGGTGCGATCGATGACCTTTGGATCAATCCCAAAACAGGGGAGTACATTGTGGTGGATTACAAAGCCACGGCCAAAGATGAACCTAAGACGCAACTCGACGGCGCTTATGATGGCGCGTACCGCAAGCAAATGGAAATCTATCAGTGGCTGCTGCGCAAAAACGGTTTAAAAGTTAGCGACACCGGTTATTTTGTGTATTGTACCGGCCGCGCTAATCAAGACAGCTTTGATAAGGTAATTGAATTTGATGTAGTCTTGATTCCTTACACAGGTGATGATAGTTGGGTGTCTGGAGTTATTAGCAAAATCAAAAAATGTTTGGACAGCAATGATATGCCACCGTCCGGCCCTGACTGCGAATACTGCATGTGGTTTAATGCTCGCACCGAGCTCGAGCAGGCGAACTCGTTTGTAAAAGGGGAGAGCGTTCCGCGCCTAGCCCCAACCGCGCGACCACCATCCAAAGGTAACTCTTGGGCTCGTGCTAAAGCCAAAGTTGCTAAGGTTGCCAAGAAGTCTGGTACTGTTACAAATAACAAACCGCTGTTTTAATTAAGCCTTTACAAATTTAATAAAAACTAGTATACTGATGCCAAATATAATGGAGGTATCGTCATGTTTTCTATTTGGACTATTATTTTAGTCACAGTACCTTTTATGGTGTTTGCATTCTGGAGAAATTATAAGGATCATCCAGAATTGATAAGAGCTGTTTTCGAATTTCTTGCTTGTGGAGTATTTTGCTGGCTATGCTATGACCCACAAGGATTCATATACAGTTCGCTAGGAAAGTTTTCTGCTGTATTAATTTCTATGGTTGGAATCACTTTCGCAGGGGGATTGGGTAGCTTAGCAGGAAAGTATATTAAAACTTAAATAAGATTAATCGCCGTTTATTTACGGCGATTTTTATTTTTCCCGACTTTGCACCTAGCTAAAAAAAGACTATAATTAAAACAGATATCTAATAATTAACTACAAATATATGAAGAAATTTATTGCTTTGGCAGTAGCTGGATTGGCAGCATTTGTGCTCGTCATTCCTACCACTTTTGCTGCCGAATTCATTGCTCCTGATAAAGACAGCGGCAACATCACTCTTTCGAGCGGAGACAAACACCACAACACTTACGTAGTGGGCGGAACTGTGTTTGCCAACTCTGATGTAACCGGCGACCTGTATGCTGCTGGCGGTACTATTACAATAGAAGGCGCAATTGAACAAGACGCAGTTATCGCTGGTGGTACCGTAACCATTAACGGTAAAGTTGGTGGCGACGTGCGCGTTGCTGGTGGTACTGTTACTATTAATTCTCAAATCGGTGGCGATTTATTAGTTGCCGGTGGTACAGTTATTCTTACCGAAAAAGCTTCTGTTGGCGGCGATTTAGCTGTTGGAGCAGGGGACGTCACAGTAAATGCACCAATTGCTGGTAACGCTGATGTTGGTGGCGGCACTGTAACTTTAAATAGTAAAGTTATGGGCAAGGTTAAAGTTACTGCTGATCAATCTTTAGTAATTGGTAGTAAAGCCGAAATTGCTCAAGACATCACTTATCGCGGCTCTAAAGAAGCTACTGTTCAAGATGGTGCAAAAGTTGGCGCTGTAAACTTTGAGATGATTAAACAACCTCGTGGCGGTAAAGCTGGTCATGTAATCGCTACAATATTTACTGTTGCGTTTATAATCAAATTGATCGGTTTTATCTTGATCGGCTTAGTCTTAATGAAGTTATTCCCTCGTACTACTAAAAATGCGGTCAGTAAAATTTCTGACAAACCATGGGTTAACTTTGGTATCGGAATTTTGTTCTTAATCGTTACTCCGATTTTAGCGCTCGTGGTATTATTCACTTTAGTTGGCGTTTACTTTACACTCATCGCAGCATTGGTTTATGGATTGCTAATTATTCTTTCGATTATTTCGAGCTCCATTTTTGTGGGTAGCTGGATCGTAAAGCAACTTAGTAAAAAGACCGAAATAGTTATCGATTGGCAAGCTTTGTTGATCGGTGTGGTATTGGTTGGAATTGCTTCTATTATTCCTTTCATAGGTGGTCTCGCAGTGTTTATTGTGATGATGATGGCTTTTGGTGCAATGCTTCGTATGCTGTCTAACCATATTAAGGCCGAACAAGCAGTTTAATTATTAAAGAAAATTTGAAATGGGAATATTTGATAAGATCAAAGACGTCAACGAAATGCGTAAGCAGGCTAAGCAGATCGAACTTACACTCGCGCAAGAAGAAGTGACCGGTCACTCCAGCGGAGATAAGATAGTAATTATTATTGACGGTAATCAGGTGGTAAAGAGTGTGCAAGTCGGGGATGCAATAGTAGGCGACCGCAAAGAAATCGCCCGTCATATTCGCGAAGCCTTAGAAGACCTCAACAAGAAACATAAAAAAATGTTGCAGAGCAAGTTTGGCAGTATGATGCAGTAGGGGATTAAAAATTTGGGCAAAGAAAAAAACGGCCAGAGTGTATCTGGCCGTTTGAGTAAACGGTGATGCTAGTTACACTAGCTATCGCAGGGTTGTACAGCCCACGGTTCGTTGATAAACTTGTAGGTTGCTACACCCATAACCGTTAAAGTGAAAACGGCGGAGTAGACGATTGCAAAGCACCAATGTAATGTCGAACCCATATTCCCGATTGAGAATAGGTAGTAGATGAACATTGGCTGAAAGCACAGCACTGCAACAAGCGGTTTTAGTTCAAATTTCATTGCCGACACGATGTAGAACGTTACGCATGCCAGCGATATAATCGTTAGGGGAACATAGGCGTCCGTTGTGTCTGATGTCCGATGACCTGCCAAATATGCGAAAAGTTGTTCGCCTGCGATGGGTAGGACTATTCCGGACATGAATGAACCGATCGTAACAGCTAACCAAAGGAAAGTTTCTGCCATATCTGCGCGAAATTGTCGTTCGCTCTCAAGGTACTCGTAATATTCTCGTTCGCTCATCATATTTATAAGATTTCCTCCCAGAAATTATTTTAGGTACTATTTCATACCTTATTAAACATATTATAGCATATATTTGTTAAAATGTCAATATGCCAGTAAAAAGCCTTAAAAAGTCTGATAAACTCGATAAAACCCCAAAAACCGCCAAAAAAAAGCGCGTTTTAATAGCATTATCCGGTGGAATTGATTCAGCTGTATCAGCATACAAATTAATTCAACAAGGATATCAAGTTGAAGCCGCATTTATGAAAAACTGGTCTTCAACTAATGGACTTAAATATGATGAATGTCCGTGGCTGATTGATCGTCAGGATGCGTTGCGCGTGGCAGCGTTTTTGGGTATACCTATGCATACCTTAAACTTTGAAAAAGAATACGAAAAGAACGTCATGAGCTATTTTTTTAATGAATACAAAGCCGGGCGAACTCCAAACCCAGACGTGATGTGTAACAAGGAGATTAAGTTTAAAATGTTGTACAACTGGGCGATCAAGAACGGATTTGATTACATGGCAACCGGGCATTATGCGCAAATCCAAAAAAATAAAAATAAGACAGGGGAGACGTTTAATTTAATTCGTAGCAGTGATGATTTTAAAGATCAGACTTATTTTATTTACAATATTTTGCAATCACAACTCCCCCATCTGCTCTTCCCTATCGGTTCCATGAAAAAGTCCGCCGTTAAGGCCTTAGCAAAGAAAATCGGCTTACCAAATGCAACCAAAAAAGAAAGCATGGGACTATGTTTTGTTGGTCAGGTTCGACTTAAGGATTTTTTGGATCAAAAATTAAAACCTAAGCGTGGCGCGATTGTAAAAATCAACGCGCAGGGTAAACCAGAAAAGATCGGCGAGCATGAAGGCTTATCGTACTATACCGTTGGTCAGCGCCAAGGTATTCGCGTGGGTCAAGGTGGTCCATGGTTTGTGGTGCGCAAGGATCTTAAGTCCAATCGCCTAGTGGTGACTAATAACCCAAATGATCCAGCATTGGAAGTTAAACAGATAGAACTCCATAGCGTGAATTGGATAAGTGAACCTGTTGGTTTAAAAATTGGCGCAGTTAAATTACTAGGTCGTTATCGACATCAAGGTGCTTTGGAAAAGTTAACAGTTACAAGACTGCCTGGCAAAGGCTCGGCTCGCGGGCACTATCAAATCGATTTTGCCAAGCCTCAAAAGGCAATTGCCAGTGGTCAGAGTTTAGTTTTATATGACGGCAAAATTTGTGTCGGCGGCGGGGTAATAGTATAAGGTTGACAATTTTTTCAATTTTGTCTATTATGGTTTTAACTGGGTATCAAACAGTATCAATTCTTTGACTATTATTTAAATATTCAAAGGTGGCGGAAGTCGTCCGGTTTTATCGGGCTTATCCACAAAAATTCTCCTATCTTAGGGGAATTTTTATTTTTTCTTTACGTGTTCTTGAACATCAATATGTAATAGTTAATTTGGCGGGAGTCTGGAAGCTGAAGCCAAGAAGCTTGGTCGCTGATTGATACCCAGTAGGTTCGGTCTATGCCGGATGCGGTGCAAATCCGCCGGCTTCCGCCAACTGGAAAAATTTAGTATAATCAAATCTATGAAAACACAATTATGGGAACTTCTTAAAACATCAAAAAATTACGCCCTTATTACTGGCGTAATCTTCTTTGCAATTGGGTTATTAGGTTTTATCTTTAAATCGAACAACTCGCTGCCAGACTACTACCTGTTACTATTCATAGTCATCGGCTTTTGGGGAATTTTGGTTGGCCTTCGTACGCGCTAAATATTTGCGCGTTAATCTTCAAACTTCGCTAAGCGAACAATCTCAGACAATTCGGCTTTTGCGGACTCGTTGGTGGTTCCGTCAAAGGTGTAATAATTGTCCCCCACTTTGATGGTATAAATTATATCGTCATAGTTAGTCACTGTTAGATTTTTGGCAATCGTTTGTTGGTTGCCTTTTAAGTCTTCTACAGCCACAAAATCTGTGTCGCTAATATAAACTCGAACACCAAGTTTGCTATTTTTTGGAATTAAATTAATCGTATAAAAACCTGGTAGTGTGGTTTTGTCTGCGGAATAAGTCCAGGTTTCTGGGATGAGCAACTTAATTGGATAAGCGGTGTCGTTGTATAGTTGCCACTTGCTTGTATCCATCTTACTTTTTTTGACAACAGGTTTCTTAAAATCATCTTTAACAAAAGTACTGCTTTGGATATCAGATAACGCAACGGCTGTGTAAACTGTAAGCAATACAATAACAGTTAATAATATAAATGTACGAGTGGATTTTATGTGATGAGTTAGATTCATTTTTTTGTTTCGTTAAATACTTCTTTTAGATCGCTGTCCGTGCCGCAATAATAAAGATGTTTGGTCAAGTTTACACAATATCCAGGGTTTTTTTGAACATAAGAATATTTAGGTAAGAACCAGACTAATCCAATTATTATTGCAGCAATGATTAAGTAAAAGAGATATTTTGTTAAATGGAACATTTTTGTTTCGGGTACAGGATATTGACTTTTTGCTAGTTTCATTATATCATATATTGTTCTAGTATTAAAAATAAAAGAATAAAATTTAGGAGGAAATAATGCAACCAATCAAGTTAATAAATGGCTCTAGTTCGGAGTTTCGCAAAATGCTTTTAGAAAAGGCAGGATATGAATTTATCACCGAAGCCCCAGAAATTGATGAAAAAGCGATTCGTTTTGATGATCCGGGCAAGTTGGTTATAGAAATTGCAATGGCCAAGTCGTATGCGGTGATTGCTAAAACTGCAGATCTAGGTGCTCGTATTATCATCACAAGCGATCAGGTCATCGAACGCATCTCAGACCACAAGATTTTAGAAAAGCCGGAGGATGGAGCTGAAGCTTATCAGTTTTTACGTAGTTACGAAAAGAGTCCGGTCCGATCTCACACTTCTTTGGTGGTCTACCATTCACCCACAGGCCGTCATTTTAAAACCCATGACGTTTCTGAACTCTACCTCAGCCCATTCTCTGCTGAGGAGCGCAAAGTAATGCTTGAGGATCCAATGACTTACCAATCTGCTGGCGCGCTTCCCTACGGAATGCCCGAGAGTATCGCTGCCACCATCATAGAACAGCATAAGCTGAGGTTGGTTGGTGAGGAATCCAGCTTTATTGGGTTGCCCATGAGTAGACTTCGCTCAATGTTGTCCGCCATAGGTTATACCAAAAGCTTGGCCAAGAGTTCCAGCTAGGCTTGATTGATAACCAGTATTGGCTTATAATTGAACAGTTACGTTCGATTGTAAGCCTTTTTTTATTTCCAATTTAGCACATTGGGGTATAGCCAAGCGGTAAGGCAAGCGGTTCTGGTCCGCTCATCCCAGGTTCGAATCCTGGTACCCCAGCCAGAATAATACTTATATTTTTTTCAGAGAAATTTCTATGGGCAGCGGCTAAGGCCGCCCATTGTTTTTCGGGGGTGAATTCAAGTTTCCTATTTTCTAAATACAGGTTCGAGCCGAAGATGGTTTGAGCAGCGCTCTTTTTCTCAGTTAGGTCTGGTGAAGTGGCTACTTCATCCATGTTTTGTGCCTGTTTTAGCCAGTTTTGGAAAGGTTCGAGCCAAGTTGTAGAGCTACGCTCTAATTTAGCTATTTTTTCTTCTAGAGACTTCTTTTTGGATATTAAACTACCCCGACGATTTAAGTAGTCATCCCGGTCAATATCTTGAGCTACATAGAGGTCTGTAAGCCTGTCGAGGTTGAATGAAAGGTCTTTGGCCTGCTCTCGCAACCCGTGGACATAGTCTGCTGATTTTTGAATCGATTCAGCTTCATCATCATTACTCCTTTGCAAGAGATCATCTGCCCATTCTTTTGGCATGGCAAAGCTTGAAATAATCTCTGACAATTCAGTTGCTAATACTTCTTCACGAACATAGGGCTGGAAGCATCTTATTGTTCTGTTCTTTTTAGAACAGCGGTAATAAATATGGCCTTTTTGGACTTCTGCTGTGATCATACAGTTACACTCGCTGCACCGCAGCAAACCACAAAATGGTTTGGGTTCTAGTAGGATTCTTTGAGGATGGCCACGCTTAATTATAACTTCTTGCACTTTATCGAATAAGCATTTTTCAACCAAAGGCGTGTGATTGCCTTGATAAACTTCATCTTTGTAAATAAACATGCCGTAGTAAAAGATGTTGGTTA
>CAYVOF010000032.1:0-8468 GCA_964453405.1 uncultured Candidatus Saccharibacteria bacterium
TGCCTCTCCGCCATTAATATTTCTATGTATGCCAATAGATGAAAATTTAAATAAAATTTTAAAAGAAATGTGGCGGCTTGATAATAAGATGATGAAAAAAGAAGTTTTAGAAGATGCTGAAGTAACTTTTTACAATAGCAATTTAGATATAATTCAAAATTACTATTGGGAAAATAATATTCACTGGAAGAATAAAGCACGTCTCGATAAATGAAACCCCCGGTTAAACGGGGATTTTTAGTCTTTCAAATTATTCTCTTATTTAAGCTCAATTTGTGTCACGTGACCAGGTCAATAACACAGGCGCATTATTTAGATAGTTGTACTATAATAAAAATATGAAAAAAATCTTAATACTTTATACTTCAGTTGGTTTAGGTCATAAGTTCATTGCCGAAAATATTGCTTACCATTTAGAACAGGCTGGTTACCAAATTCTCCTGCATGATATCTTGCAAGTGCAAGAAGGTATGTTGGTTAATTTTGGAACTTGGCTGCACAGTTTTATTAATCGTCGATTGCCTTTTGTGTGGCGTTGGTTGTATTTTAGTAACTTAGTAAATTTTATCTCTTTACCTCTGCGCGTGCCGTTGGCTAAAGGTAACTCGCAAAATCTAGAAAAGATTGTAAATGAATTTAAACCTGATTGCATTCTATCAACACAAACAACTGCTTCAGCAGCAACAGCTTCTTTAATAGAACAAAAAAAGTTTGCTGGTAAATTGGTTATTGCTTTTAGTGATTATCACCTACATAAGTTTTGGTTGTACCCCCAAGCTGATTTTTATTTAGCAAACATTGAAGAGCAAAAACAAGAGATGATCAAGTTAGGAATAGATGAAAATAAAATTGCTGTGTGCGGAATTACATTGCGACCAATGGAACCAATTGCCAAACAGGTCGTGAAACAAAACATAGGAATTCAAGCAAACCAAAATAGCAATGAGAAAATTGTTATCTTTGGTAGTGGTTCATTGGGAATTGGTTTTAACGTTGAGTTATTAAAATCGTATTTACAAAAGTTAGTCACCATTGATTCAGCTGTAAACGTATTAGTGTTATGTGGTAAGAATGAATCACTTAAGCACGAACTAATCAAACTTAATTTACCAAATGTCTTCCCTCTTGGATTTTATAAAAATCCGAGCGAGCTATATCAGATAGGGGACATACTTCTCACAAAACCAGGTGGCTTAACTATTGCTGAGGCTCTTCAGGCTGGTATTAAAATTCAAATTACTCACACGCTCCCTGGCCAGGAAGAACCAAACTATGAATACCTTCTTAAAAATAAATTAGTTTACCCTGTTCCAGAACCGCTGACTGCTGAAAACTTGGTCCAAGCGACAACCCAACTTCTTAAAGTTGACGACAACCATAGTGAAACAATTTCTGTTGAGAAAATTACAAACGCTGGACAAGAGGGGCAAATCTTGAAACAATCAATAAACAGGTTGTTTCACGAGGTTTAGCCTAGACTTTTGGCTAGCTGGCAGCCGTGAAAAAAGTTTGACTCTCAAAATAAAGTTCTATATTATAAAACTATACAAAACTTATTAAAACCTACCAATCATTGGTAGGTTTCCGAAAGAAAATTATATGGCAAGACAAAAACAGTCCTTTTTTGGCAAAATTATGGGTGGGAATGTGGCAGATGAAGAAGTCGTAGAAAAGGTATATATAGAGCAAGACTACGAAGATGAAGGGTCGTCTATTCCTGTGGCTGTGGAAGATACCGATGACGATGACGAGGAAGAAACCACTGTAGCAGACGAAGAACTCGAAGAAGGCGAAGATTACTCGGATGAAGGTGAAGAAGATGAAGACGAGTACGAAGATGTCCCTGATGATGAAGTCGCAGCACCTCCTACTAAGCCAGCTGCAGTTTCGACTCCGATCTCTAAGCAAGACGAAGATTGGATGACAGATTACGAAGGCGCGCTTAACATCGACATGTATCAGACCAAAGATAACGTGATCATTAAATCTACTATCGCTGGTGTTCGCCCTGATGACATTGATATCACGGTTGCCAACGATATGGTCACCATCCAAGGTTCTCGTTCTCGTGAAGAAAAAATTACTGACGACGATTACTTTTATCAAGAATGTTATTGGGGTGGCTTCTCTCGTAGTGTGATTGTACCGGTTGATATCGACAGTGAACACATCGAAGCAGATCTCAAAGATGGCATCCTAACTATTATTGTTCCAAAGGCTGCCAAGGCGAAGACTAAAAAGGTTAAGGTTAAGGGGTTGTAAAAGATTATAGAAATAAAAAGACCGCACTTTATAGCGGTCTTTTTATTATTTAGCTTTGAGTGATGCGGAGATTATACCAAAATCATTATGAGAGGCGATGGCTTCTGCTTGAAACTTATCAAACCATGCTTTATCGCTTTGATCATGATCATAGAAGTCGCCAATTTCTCCAGAATGATAAAGAGAAAAATACATTGGTTTTCCATTTTTGGTGTTTACAAGATTTATGTGTTGATCTGCAACTCCTTCACCTCCACCAAATTCAGATTGATCATCGCTGGTTAACCAAATTTCTATTATTTGTTTTCCTCGGGTGGGAAAATCTTTTGTGTTTATCAGCGTGATATTATATATCAAGTTTGTATAATTTGAGCCCTCCATTTTTAACCCAGGATTTACGACCCAACCTTTTGGATAGTCAAAAGAAAACCCATACTTACTATTTGTGTAATTTGCTACTGTGCTTTTGTCATATTTTATACCAGCCAATTGTTCTATAGAAAAAGTACTATTCCCAACATATGTTTCTTGTGATGCTGCACTATTTGAGAGAGTTTGTTCGTCTTTGGTTAAGTTCATGGAGATTTTAGTCTGTGAATTATTGTCGATTACCGTAGGAGGCTCATAGTTTCTATCTTGGTAAATAAGTATTGCTGAGATACCTAGTACTATAATCAAAACCGTGTTTAAAATAGATTTTTCATTTAGCATATTGATACATTAATTAGCTTCATTATACACCTAAAGTGCCCAACTAGATAAAAAATGCTATAATTTAAAGTGATTTTACTACTACCAAATAAATAAATAGATAGAAACAGAAACATGGCTAAAACAAACGGCACAAAAAGAAAATATACACGCCGACAGGATGACGAGGCCCAAAGCAAACTTAAAGCTCCTAAATTAAACCTTGCTCAAGAAACCAAGCGCAGTATCGCTATTATTGTATTTATTGTTTTGGCTGGGGTAGTGGCACTGAGTTTAATTGGGACAGCAGGATTCTTGGGAGAATTCATTTTCAAAATTCTTGGAATGCTATTTGGTGTGATTGTATATTTGGTGCCAATACTCTTATTGTTGGTGGCATGGATTTTATTTAATTCTAAACCAAAATCTGATTCTGGTGATGGTAATGATTCGGAGCACGTTGAATCTCATCCATTTGCCCGAACTTATCTTGGCGTATTTTTAATTACTGGTGGTGCAGCTGGATTGATTCATGCTGTTACAATGAACGAAACCCAAACTGCTTTTTCTTTGGCCAGCGAAGGTCGCGCTGGTGGATACCTCGGCGCATTGTTTGCCGGACCATTAGTTGGCTCTCTGGGTTTTTGGGCGGGTAGCCTGATTATTTTAGGAATTTTTATTATTGGAATTTTAGTAGCCTTTAACTTTACTGCGCTTAAGTTTTGGGAAAAGAAAAAAGAAGCTGAACTCGAAAGTAAAGTTGCTGAATTAAAAATTAATGCACTCAATGAACAGCAAACAACTTCGGAAGATATAGAAGAACCTGCCGCAGCTCCCGATCCAGTAGTCAATTTAACCACCGGCCAACCAACTAGCAAAGCAGATATCGCCGCTTCCACCATGGAATCAATAATTTTAGAAGACCGCAAAGACTGGAAGTTACCGCCATTTGATTTATTAGAAGAAAACAAAAGCAAAGTTGATTCTGGTGATATCGAAGCCAATGTGGCATTAATTCAAAAAACTTTAAAAGATTTTGGGATTCAAGTGGAGATGGGGGAAGTCAACGTTGGTCCAACAGTAACGCAGTATACGTTTGCTCCAGCGCCTGGTGTTAAGTTAGCGCAAATCGCATCGCTTCAAAGCAATTTGGCTTTGGCTTTGGCCGCGCAATCGCTCCGTATGGAATTGCCAATTCCTGGTAAGGCTTTGGTAGGTATCGAAGTTCCAAACAAGGCCACTGCCTTGGTTACCCTAAGAGAAGTCATGCAAACTTCTGATTTTGTTAATAATAAGAGCAAATTAGCTTTGGCTTTGGGCCGTGATGTAGCAGGTCGTCCTAATATAGTGGACTTGGGTAAGATGCCTCACGTTTTGATTGCCGGAACCACAGGTTCTGGTAAGAGTGTGGCTATTAACAGCTTGATTATCTCTTTGCTATATCGAAACACTCCACAAGATGTAAAATTTATTTTTGTTGACCCAAAGCATGTGGAACTTACCCCATACAATGGTATACCACATTTGCTTACTCCAGCTATTACCGATGCTGACAAAGCAATTAATGCTCTTAAGTGGGTCGTGGCCGAAATGGAACGGCGCTACAAGTTAGTAGCGGCCGTGGGTAAGCGTAATATTACTGAATATAATGAAAAGAATGAATTAAAATTGCCATTTATTGTGGTAGTTGTTGATGAATTGGCAAACTTAATGGCAGCTAATAAGCAAGAAGTAGAAGCAGCTGTAGTTAAGTTGGCTTCTTTAGCTCGTGCGGTAGGTATTCACTTAGTGTTGGCAACCCAGCGTCCTAGTACAGAAATTATTACCGGTTTGATTAAAGCCAATGTTTCTACTCGTATTGCTTTTAAGTTGCCAAGCCAAATCGACAGCCGTACTATTTTAGATAGCGCTGGCGCCGAAAAACTTTTGGGTAATGGTGATATGTTGTTTGTGACTGCTGAGTCTAGTAAGCCGCGCCGTATTCAAGGTACTTATATTGCTGCTCAAGAAATTCATCGAGTGGTGGACTTCTTTAAGCAGCAAGCCGGCGCAGTTATTTATAACGAAGAAATTGTAGAAAAGCCCCAACGCAGTATGGGTATCCCAGGTATGGGTGATGGCGAAGGCGCTGGTGATGATGAATTATACAATGAAGCCAAAGAAGAAGTTTTGCGCGCTGGCAAAGCATCTGCATCTTTACTACAACGTCGCCTACGTATTGGTTATGCCCGCGCCGCGCGTCTACTAGATATTTTAGAAGACCAAGGTGTAGTAGGTCCAAGTGATGGTGCTAAGCCTCGAGAAGTCTACGGCGTCTCCGACGGCGAACGAAATGAATACGGCGGCGAGGATCAAGAGTTATAGGATTTATTAGAAAATTAAAAGAGGTAGGATATTTGATTCGAGAGACCCTCAGGACACAGCCGTCCATCGCGGAAGCGATGTAGACGGCGTAGTCGTGTCGGTGTCGAGCGAACAAATATCCTACCTCTTCTTCAATCTTTAAATGAAATTCAGTAAATTTTGATCAAAAACTTGGTTAGAATTGAAGTAGTCTTTATCAGTGTGGTACTATAATAGATATGTCAGAAGGATTTGAAACAAAAAAAGTAGCTCAGGAGACCCTCGGAGAATATCTTTATTCGATTCGCCAACATTTAGGCTTAGGCCTCGAGGAAGTTGCCCAAAAAACAGGGATTTTTGAAAAATTCATCCTGTCTTTGGAGCAAGGTAAATACCAAGTTCTTCCCCCAGATGTCTATGTGATTGGGTTTTTAAAAAAGTTGTCAGAACTATACCGGATTTCTTGCGAAGATATTACTGAACAATTTAAAAAAGAGAAAAACCTCAACATTCAGACAGTTCGTGATCGAATCACTCCACAAAAAGGTTGGCGCGCACTAGTCTCCCAAATTTCGATTACGCCTGCGTTTTTGACCATTGCTTCTGGAGTAGTTTTAGGCCTAGGTGCATTCGTGTATGTTTTGTTTCAAGTCCTCTCTGTAAATCACACCCCAGCTCTCACTATATTAGAACCAAAGTCTGACACCGTATTACAAGGTAGTTCAGTTGAGGTTAAAGGTAAAACTGAACCAGGGACAACAATTACTGTTAATGATCAAACTGTCTTAGTTCAGAGTGATGGTGGGTTTGAGACTACTTTAGGTGTAGCCCCAGGGCAAAAAGATTTTCGGTTTGTGGCCACAAACCGATTTGGTAAAAGTAAGACCGAACTAGTGTCGCTGCGCATTGATGATATGCCAAAAGTGGCTGGTGAAGTTACCACACAACCTTCCGAATTAGTTTTGGAATTAAAGTTTACTAAGGCTACTACAATTTCTGTAAAACGTGACGGTCAGAATTTATCTCAAGAAAAAGTTCCTAGCGGAGCGATTAAAACAATCAATGCTCAAGATGGTATTGAGTTAACCACTAGTGATGCCGGTAACACCGAAGTAACTTTTAATGGTAAAAAAATGGGGCTGCTTGGAAAAGTTGGTCAAAGTTTAACAGTACCTTTTAACCGAGAAGATGGCGAGTTTGTCGGTTCCTCGTCTACCACCACTTTACCTGCAGTACCAAAGGTGACAACACCATCAGTCAAAAAACTTAATTAATTATTTACATATATGCCAAAGAAAGAAAAAGCTAAGAAAACAATTGATACCTCAGGCCGCGCTGGAGCAATTGATAGTGCTCTCGACCAAATCCGTGAAAAGTTTGGCGAAGGCAGTATTATGAAGATGGCTGATAATCAAAAGTTAAATGTTGAATCCATTCCAACAGGAAGTATTAGTTTGGACATTGCTCTCGGTGTAGGTGGTATTCCAAAAGGAAGAATTGTAGAAATCTATGGACCAGAAAGTTCTGGTAAAACAACTTTAACTTTGCACATGATTGCTGAGTCACAAAAGCGTGGCGGACAAGCAGCTTTTATTGATGCTGAACACGCGCTTGATCCAGAATATGCTAAAAAAATTGGCGTCCAGTTAGAAGAATTATTAGTCTCCCAGCCAGATAGCGGAGAACAAGCTTTAGATATTGCCGAAACTTTAGTTCGTAGTAATGCCTTGGACTTGATTGTCATTGACTCTGTGGCGGCACTTACGCCTCGGGCCGAAATCGAAGGGGAAATGGGCGCATCTCATATGGGTATCCAGGCTCGATTAATGAGCCAAGCTTTGCGTAAACTCACAGCAATTATTTCTAAAACCCATACTACAGTAATTTTTATCAACCAGTTGCGTGATAAAATTGGTGTCATGTTTGGTAGTCCAGAAACCACTACTGGCGGAAAAGCTTTAAAATTTTACGCTTCTGTTAGAATTGATATTCGCCGCACTGCGCAAATCAAAAATGGTGATAAAATTATTGGTAACAGAACTAAAGCCAAAGTAGTTAAAAATAAAGTTGCTCAACCTTGGAAGGTTGCAGAATTCGACATTATGTATAACGAAGGTATCTCGGCTGCAGGAGATGTTCTAGACACTGGACTATTGATGGAAGTAGTTTCTAAGAGTGGTAATTCTTATTCATTTAATGATATTAAATTGGGAGTTGGTCGCGAAACTGCTAAGACTTTCTTAAAAGAAAATCCGGAAGTGTTCAAACAGGTTGACCAAGCCCTGCGAGATAAATTATTAGCCGGCGAAGTGGTCCCTAATAAGCTTATGCTAGAGGATGATGACGATGAGGAAGACGAAGATTAAAATTAAAAAGCACCATAAGGTGCTTTTTAAATTAGCATTGACATAACGGGTCAAATAATATATATTATTGAGTCAGATTACATAAGGAGGCAAATAGAAATGGATATTGTATTCGCATCGCGAAACCCTACCAAGTTGGAACAATTTAGATCTTTTTTTCGCTCTAAAGATTTTCAAATTCATACCATGGACGACGTTAAGATAATCGGTGAGGCCGTGGAAAACGGAAAAAATTTGGCCGAGAATGCCATGCTCAAGGCTAGGTATGTTTATAAAAAACTCAAGCCAAAGGGTAAGTATTGGATACTTGCTGATGACACAGGGTTTTACATTAATGCTCTTAATGGAAAACCTGGGATCAAAGCCCAGCGTTGGGCAGGCGAGAATAAGACCACAGCAGAAATTACTCAACATACATTAAATGAGTTGAGAGGTCATACCGACAGAACTGCCACTTTTGCAACCACTTTGGTTTTGATTTCACCTCAAGGTAAAGAAATGATCTTTACAGGAGAAGTTGACGGAGTAATCCTCCATGCTCCCAGAGTGGAAGCCCAGCCAAACATGCCCTATAGTCCGATCTTTATACCTAATGGTTCAAAAAAAGTTTGGGCACAAATGACCCCTGATGAAGAAAATAGACTCTCGCATCGTGGTAGGGCTTTTGCTAAGGCTAGGCAGTTGTTAGAAAATTTTCTTTGATTCCATTGTTTCGACAGTATTCTCATAACGCTCTATAGAATAATAGAGCGTTTTATTCTTCTTAGAGAGAAAAACTCTGGACTTTAGTCCAAGGCTTCAGCATAA
>CAYVOF010000033.1:0-7386 GCA_964453405.1 uncultured Candidatus Saccharibacteria bacterium
GTATTCCTTGTCGGCAGAAAAACGGAACCAAGCTGAATAAATGCCGGTATTAAGGCTTAGTCGCGGCAAACTGACTGATAACTTGTGTTTGCCTATGTCAAATGACGGCTGTTTACTCTGGTATTTCGAGCTACTATGAAATACATAATTTCCAGCACTGTCATCGACTAAAAACTCGACACGGCAATTTGGTGGTAAATTCTCTTTTATTTCATAGGCTACTTCAAATTCAAAGGGTGAGTCAGTACTTAAATCATCTGCTTTCTTGAGATGAGCATATTCAATCTCTACTTCCTTTAGCAGGGTCGAGCGAGGATCTGGCTGGGCGGTCACCGAACCACTATATTCAAATAAGACTTTATCGATTGGTCCTGATGCCTTAACTTGCCCGTCGGCTAATAAGATTCCGTTCTTACAGAGCTTTCGCAAATTCTCTGCGCTATGGCTAACCATTAGAACTGTGCAACCAGACTCCATCGTTGACATGATTTTGTTCAAGGACTTTTTTTGGAAATTAGCATCACCGACCGCCAGAACCTCGTCAAGAATCAGGATATCCGGCTCTAAGTGTGCAGCCACCGAAAAAGCCAACCGTACGTACATACCGGAAGAGTAATATTTTACTGGTGTGTCGATAAATTTTTCTATTTCTGAAAACTCAACAATTTCTTTAAAACGTCTGCGGATTTCGGCTCTGCTCATACCGATCATAGAGCCATTAAAATAAATATTTTCACGGCCGGTTAGTTCAGGGTGGAAACCGGTGCCTACTTCCAATAGGCTGGCCACACGTCCTTTCATTTTTACTGTTCCAGAATCTGGCTCGACAATACGCGAAAGTATCTTAAGTAATGTAGATTTGCCAGAGCCGTTTTTGCCGATTATTCCAAAAATCTCGCCTTTCTCAACCTCAAAATTGACATCTGATAAAGCCCAAAATTTTTCGTGCGCTTCGGTTGAAGTTCCACCCAAGGGTCGCTTTAGTAGGCTGGTTAGATCATCCTTTAACGTACTATAAGCCTTACGCTGATGGTTGATAATGTAGGATTTGCTTAGATTGGAAACTTGTATAGCGGCACTCATATAATATCCGCAAAGCCTTTCTCTGTTCGCTTAAAATACCAGACACCAATAAGTAGCATAACAATGGCGCTAGCCCACGAAATAGCTAAGCCCTTCCAATCTACTGGTTGTCCGAAGACGCTAGACTTAATACTGCTGACGGCGCCAGTAGCGGGGTTTATATAGGCAAATATACGGAAGCGTTCGGGGATTAAGGTGATTGGATAAATTATTGGTGTTACGAACATCATGATTTGAATAATGAAAGGCAATGCCGAACGCACATCTCGATATTTAACGTTTAATGATGCAAAAAATATTCCCATACCAAGAGCAGCCAGGACAATTAGCAGTAGCGAAGGAATTGCCAGCAACAGCCCCAAAGGCTCAGGCGGTACTTTATAGATCAGCATGATTACGACGAATATAAGGCCGGCAAAGAAAAAATCAACAATGCTTAAAGCTGTCGCAGCTAGTGGGGGTATAAGCCGCGGGAAATAGATCTTGTTTATAACACCTGAATTACTTACTAATGAATTGCTAATTGTGTTAACAGCACTCGAAAAAGTATTCCAATACATAAGACCCAGGTAGGCGAATACTGGGTAGGGTATATCGTGCGCGCCTGATGAAATACCAGCAACACGGTTGAAGAAGAGGGTAAATATTGCGGCCGCAAGCAATGGTTGCAATATGGCCCAAGTCGCCCCTAGTGCTGTTTGCTTGTAGCGTACTTTAATATCACGCCACGCAAAGAAATATAATAATTCACGGTATAACCAGAGTTCTCTAAGACTGATTCTATTCCGTTGTTTGGCGGTTATCACTATATCTGAATTTAGACTACGCATTTGATCCGTTCTGTTTGTACCACTCGACGGTTTCCTTAAGTCCTTTCTCGAAAGTGGTGGTTGATTTAAACCCAAATTCTTTTTGCGCCCGTGAGGTGTCGAGCTTTCGTCTTGGTTGACCGTTTGGTTTGGTTTTATCCCAACGTATCTCGCCCTTAAAGCCAGTAACTTTTGCGATAGTTTCAACTAAGTCCTTAATATATATCTCAAATGATGAACCAAGGTTTACGGGATCGCTTTTATTATATTTTTCGGCAGCTAGAATAATGCCTTCGACCGCATCCTTTACATATAAGAATTCTCTTGATGCCGATCCATCTCCCCAGACTTCTATATGATCGGTTTTTGACTCAACAGCATCTACACATTTCTTAATCAAGGCCGGAATGACGTGTGAACTATCAGGGCTAAAATTATCATTTGGCCCATAAAGGTTTACAGGCAGTAGAAAAATAGAGTTATAGCCATATTCTTGGCGGTAAGCCTCTGACTGAACAAGCATCATCTTTTTTGCTAAACCGTAAGGGGCATTAGTCTCTTCCGGGTAGCCGTTCCATAGATCTTCTTCCTTAAAAGGCAGTGGAATAATTTTTGGATAAGCACAGACTGTTCCAAGTGCAACAAATTTTGGAATTTTAAATTGTTTAGCATATTCAATTAACTGGACGCCCATCATTAAGTTGTCATAAAAAAACTTGCCAGGGTGTTCGCTATTTATGCCAATGCCACCAACGACTGCTGCTAGATGAATTACTACCTCGGTATCTTTATATTTTTCGTACATGGCAATAATTTGATCACGATCTACAAGATCGTACTCTTTATGAGTAGGTGCGGTGATCGTAGCACCAAGCTCGGTAAGCCGGCTAACAAGATGCGAACCCAAGAAACCGTGGCCACCTGTGACTAATACTTTTTTATTATTCCAGAACATATCGTCCTAAAATTATACCATGTCATACAGTCTGAATGTGAGTTGCTAGCTTCCGGATTTCTAGAAAATCATGTTACTATTCATCAATACTAAATCATATTGAATCGTAAAAGGAGAAGTTTTGGTTAAGGAATATAGTTATGAGGCGACAGACATTCTGGAAGCCCTGAAGTACGCAGTTAAGTATAGTCGCTATCAGTGTGATTTTCTTGAAGCAGAAATTAAAAAATTTAAGCAGAAAACTATAAGAATACTGGATTTTGGTGCCGGCATTGGTACGTATTCTGACATGCTTAAAGATCTTGGTTATACGATAGATTGTGTAGAAAAAGATCCGGATATGATAAAGCTATTAAAAAAGAATCATCGCAATGTTTATGATGATATTAGTAAAGTTAAAGGAAAATATGACATTATTTTTTCTTTGAATGTTTTAGAACATATTAAAGATGACAAGAAAGCTTTAGTCGACCTCAAAGGCTGTCTGGGTGATAAAGGTAGAATAATCATCTTTGTGCCGGCGTTTAATATTATCTATAATAAGTTAGACAAAAAATCCGGACACTATAGAAGATATAGAAAAAATGATTTAGAAAAACTAGCCGACAATACAAAACTGCAATTAGTAAGTGTTAAATATTCTGAACCAATTGGTTTTATTTTGGCGTTTATCTACCGCTTGATCGGAGGAAGCGACAAATTAAATCCTAGATCAGTTAGTATTTACGATAAATACTTGTTCCCAATTAGTGTTTTTTTGGAGCCGCTTACGAGAAGGTGGTTCGGTAAGAATATTCTAGGAATATTTACGAAATAAAACTAGTTAGACAATCGATGTGATT
This sequence comes from uncultured Candidatus Saccharibacteria bacterium, assembly GCA_964453405.1. Classification (GTDB taxonomy): domain Bacteria; phylum Patescibacteriota; class Doudnabacteria; order UBA920; family UBA920; genus UBA920. The sequence continues at coordinate 3,690 of CAYVOF010000033.1, forward strand.
GATGTAATTTCATCGCCATCTTTTTTCTTAAAGACGATGAAGTGGTATAGGCAGAAGTTCCACCACATTGCAATTAGAACAGCACAGAGTTTAGCAAAGTTTAAATTAACGTATTTGGCAGTCAGTGAAGGGTTCAGATGCTGGACTGCACTTACCATAAAATTATCTTTCACCCCTAGTAAATGCGTAACCAAAATAATTGACAGACTCTGAACTGCCACAATCCCAATTCCCGTAATTGTTAAAAAGTAAAAAAATCGGGTATAGCTAGGTGGATGTTTGTGCCTAAAGACAAAATAATGATTTAAGAAGTATGAAACTGAGATACCAATACTCGCTGAGATTAAATTCGCAACTAGTGGTGGTAGCTTAAGAAAGAAGACTAAAGAGTTAAAAATAGATAAATCAAAACAGGTGTTAAAAACACCAACTATTACAAACCGAGTTAACTTAATTCCCCAAATATTCTTCAGCATGTTCCTAAATTATACGTGAATTATACCTAATTCAAAGTGAGCAATGTTTATACACTAGGGGTAGGTTAGACTCATTCTACTACCAATATCATAGTCATAAATCGCGAGCGTATAGCGGCTGTTTATCACTTGAATGGATGATGGTACGCCATATACATTGTTTAGGTCGTCGATACTGCATCCTTTGGTGTAAAAGCCTAAATTATCATATAGGTAGAATGTTCTGGTTGATTTGAGTTTGGTAAATCCACCAGTATCAATTGCCCAGTACATTGGCTGCAGACGGCCGTCAGTACAGACCACCGGCGCAAAGCTAGCCTTGCCACCAGAAAAATATGTATTAATACTGGCACTCCAATAATCGGTATAACCTTTAACTAAACCCAAACTCTTAGTTACCTGGGCTATCTGATAATTATCAGCATTCCGGTGCTGATTGACAGTTATTGCTTTAAACGAATGGTGTACATTAAATATTATGGCAACTAAAATCAATAATTCCGCTGACACTAACCACATTTTTTTCCGAATTAAATTATTGAATAAAAATGCCAGAATTATTGGGAAGCCGAATACCGCAAACAGGATGTAGCGATAATTGTCGGCGCTAATATTTGGCTGGACTATGTAGATAAGTGTTATTAGCCAAGGAATACTGATTATAAATATCTTCCAGGGATCTTTCGTAAGGTTCTTGAGGCTGTTGCTAATAATAACAAGAGAGTAAATCATCAGCGAGGCAATAATTAGGTAGTTTAGGTATGAGGAGAGCGGTGCAGGATGGAGCCTGAGGGTTTCTAGACTGCCACCTAGCAAAAGTAAAGCCACAGTCGCAGTCTTTATATTTACAGCAAGCTTACTTAATGCAACTAACTTTAGTGGCGATGACAAGAGAACAATACCAAACTTACTTATAATGAACTTCCATAATTCGGCTAGAGCAACACTTGCTAATATTATTGCTGCAACTAACTTATGGCAGGCCCGCTTCTTGATTAAAACGCCACTTAAGATAATTACCGCCAGTAATGGCAAGAACACAGCATATAAAAAGTAAGGGTCTTCAAACAATAATAGGCTTAAGACCAAAATAGTGCAGATCCTATAAGTCCAGGAGAGGCCTTTCTTAAATCCAATTACCAAAGGGACTAATAATAAAAATGTTAAACCAGATTCAACGTTACGGGTATTAGGAATCATCATAAAGTCATATGTTGCCCCAAGCGACACAAAATAGATAAAAGCCAGCGCGAAATGCCTTTCATTAAACCACTTGAGTGTTTTGTTTATAAGCGCAATTGCGATATAAAAACCGAAGTACGCAAAGAACGTGAAGGCAGCAAAAGTGACAAACAAACCAGCAGTAGGGCTGAGACCGGAGTGGATAATTAACCAATAGAAAGGAGTTTTAAGAAGATAGCTGTCAGCGGGAAATATTGCGATATCATGAGTATGATTTTGCAAAGCATATATAAAGTTCTGGACATAGACACCGTCGCTGGTAAAAGGCATGGTGTTTCGGAGCCGAAAAAGATTAAGGAGTATAATTACTGACGCGGTTAAAAAAGTGGCAATACGCCACCAATTGTTTTTTAAGAATTTTTGGCTAACTTTCATTTACTTACCCTATTTTAACATCTATAATGTATTTTTATCAGGCGTATATCTTAATTCTAAAGACAGGAAGTTATTGATTTGAAACTAGCTATTGCTATACCTACATATAATGAATCTAAGAATTTGACACTACTACTACCTTTATTAAAAAAGGAGCTCAGTAAGTGCAAAGACATAGAGTGCGTGGCCTTTATTATAGATGACAATTCGCCCGATAAGACAGCCGACGTTGCATTGGAGTTGGATAGGAAACTAAGAAGCAAAAAATTTAGCATTGAAGTTATTAAACGACCTAGAAAGGAGGGACTGGGTGCTGCATATATCTATGGATTTAAGAAAATTCTCAAAAAAGATTTTGACCTTATCTTGCAAATGGATGCTGACCTATCTCATGATCCTAAACATATTCCCCGGATTATCGCCAAATCCAAGACAGCTGATTTCGTGGTAGGAACGCGCTATATAAAAGGTGGTCGCACACCAGACTGGGGATTAATTAGAAGAATTGTAAGTAAAGGCGGAAATTTATATGCCCGCCTAATACTAAGTAATAGACTTAAGGACTACACGGGCGGATTTAATTTATTTTCTGCTAAGCTGCTAGATTCTCTGGACATAGATAGTCTTGAGACCGCTGGATATGGTTTTTTAATTCAGCTAAAATACAGAGCGCTTAAAACAAGCCGCCGTACTGCACAAGTCCCAATTATTTTTATAGATCGTCAACACGGCAAGTCAAAAATTCCTAAAAACACAATTATTAAAAATCTGTTTTTAGTGCCACAGATTAGATTACGCATAAAGTAACAAAGTTAAATGAGCCGTAATCTATGTCTACTGGACGTTGAAGTACAAATAGAATTGTGGATCGTTGAGCCAAGTCAGGCCCTGAGCAACTAAATTGAAGTGTTCCTTCCAGACGCCAGTTGCAGCGTTTGGTGCGATTGTGACAGAGAAGATGAACGTACCTATCTGATTTGGAGCTACGCTGCTTTGCTGAAGTCTGGCGGGGGTGGATCCTGACAGCCAGCTACTGTTATACAAAATGCTGCCTCGGCTCTGCGGTTTATTTGTTGCTATATCGATAGGCCAAGGAGATGTATTATACCAAGTAATATCACCAGTGTTTCTAACATTTATTGTCATTGTTGCGGTTTGTCCTCTAGTGACATTGGTTGCCCCAGCATTGTAGGGAGTAGAAATTGGCTGCCAGCCATAGGTTGCACCCTTTAAGTACAAGGTCAAGCCTTGATCATTAAACCACTGCTGGCCTTGGGCGACTAAATTAAAGCGTTCATAAAAGTATCCTGAGCTGGGAACCTCAACATAAAACTGAAAATCTGCCTGTTCACCCGGTGCCACAGAAGCCTGATTCATACTAGTTGCGGCCGAAGCGCTCAACCAGTTCTTAGGAGCACTTGACGGCCTTACTGCACTAACTCGTCCTGGCCCCCAAGTGGCTAATTGGACAGGTGATCCTGATGACTGGTTCCAAGTAGCGGCTCCAGTATTTGTAGCTTTAACGGTAACAAGTTGCTGAGTTTTAGGAATCATCATGCCAGTTCCATCACTGTAAGTAACAGAATCTAATCGCCAAGCATAAG
>CAYVOF010000034.1:0-7197 GCA_964453405.1 uncultured Candidatus Saccharibacteria bacterium
GCTAGGTCTAGTTAAGATAAGCGCTGAAAGCATATAAGCGCGAAGCTGTCCACAAGACTAGGTTTCGTTGTAGCCTTCGGGCTACGAAAGGTTCGCAGAAGACTACTGCGCACATAGGTTGCAGGTGTAAGTGTAGTAATACATTGAGCCGAGCAATACTAATCAACCGAAAGTTTTAATCTTATCTTTCTATTTTGGCGTAAGCCTGAGTATGAAGATTATACATTTTTGACAAGCAATTTGTGATTCGCTGTTTGGCGACCAGATTGCTCTGTAAGTTTATCGATACAATGTAATCGAATTACAATAAAAGCGCAAGCTTATTACCACTATTTAGTTTTCAAAGCATACAAATTGAATGCCTTCGGGCTTGTCATTTCTGTGCACCGGCTGCTTCACGTAAATTTTACGAAGCGCCAACAGGAATTACCAGCCGGGTGGCATTTACAGTGCGGTCCTACCTGATCCCATCTCGAACTCAGAAGTAAAACGCGCTCGTGCCGATGATAGTCCAGCGCATGCTGGTGCAAAAGTAGGTAGCTGCCCTCTAATAAAAAACTCGCTCTAAAGGCGAGTTTTTTAGTTGGTTGACATAGGCTAGTTTTTGTTGTAATATATTTAGTTAGTGAAATTGAGTTTTTTAGGAGGAAAAAATGGATACATTGAAGTGGGTAATTATTTCTTTAATTGCAATTGGTTTGAGTATGTTTTTTTACCGGTTTGTTGGGGAGAAAGATAAGACATCACCAGCTTCCACAGTTTTTTTTGGAGTGGCGTTTATCAGTTTAGTTTTTGCGGTTTTGAATTTCTTTTTTGGAGGATGAAATGAAAAAAAATTGGTATGAAATTGCAAGTTGTACTGACTTTAGTCTACGAATGTTGTTGATCTCTTGTGATGGTCAAACGATGGAGCGGTTGGCGAAATCATTTCCAGAATATTTTCTAGACGATGATATATACTCGGATTTTCATTTGACCAAAGATATACTACTAAGTGCAATAGAGGGGATGACTAATTTTGATGACTTTAAAAAGTTAATTGATGGTCTAAAACTTGAATATCAGGATTTTTCATTTCATGGAGCTCAATCCGGATTAAGCTTAGAAGCACCTTATTATATCGATGGTCCTGATGTGGAGCCTGTTATAAGAAAATTTACTCCTTCTCATCAAGGGACGGGTAAGATAATAACTTACAAGGGTAAATCATGGCTGGTATTGTGGAATTCTCTGTATTCAACACCAGCGGCATATAAGATCGCCTTGATTTCTTTATGGCATCATAGATTTGTCATGGTTCCGATGAATTCTTTATCTGAATAAGAGTTTAATTTTGTATAAGGCCTAGTCTAGCTAGACTTTTTTTATTGCTTGTATATTGATATAATATCCTTGGTTTAAGTAGCTTACTTAAACCTTTTTATATACCTATATGTCACAACAAATTGTAATTTTAGCTGCCGGTAAGGGTACACGAATGGGAAGTGGATTCCCTAAAGTGTTACTTCCTTTAGATGTGAATATCGATCCGATGGTTAGTAAAAATTATCGATCAATTATATCTAATCTATTGGACGAAGTTAAAGAAGTACCACAAATTCCACCACCAATCATTGTAGTGGGTTTTCAGGAACAATTAGTTAAAGACGCGCTAGGTCCTAATTATAATTATGTAACTCAATTTGATCAAAAAGGTACTGCTCATGCCGTGTTGTCGGCTAAGCAAGCAGTTACCGCTGACAATTTTATCGTGCTTAATGGCGATATGCCATTTACAAAAAAAGAATCTTTACAAAAGCTAATTCAACTACACAATGATAACCATGCCATGGTATCGATGTTTACTGTAGAATTACCTAATTTTGAAAATCATAATGAACATTTTTTAAGTTGGGGTCGAATTATTCGTGACGAAAACGGAGGGATTATTAAAATTCAAGAGTATAAAGATTCGAGTGATGAGCAAAAATTAATTACAGAAGTTAACACCGGTACTTATATGTTCAACTCGGAATGGCTATGGGACAAGCTTAAAAAAATTGGCCATGATAATGCTCAGCATGAATTTTATTTAACTGATATTATCGAGTTGGCAATTGCTGACGCACAAAAAATTTACTCTTTAAAAATTACACCACAAGAATCCTACGGTATAAATAATCCAGATGATTTAGACTTTGCTCGTAAAATTATCACCGAATAGTTCAATTTGCTATAATTAAGATAGAGTAAATAAATTTCAACATGAAACGAACAAAAATTATCTGTACTATCGGTCCGAGTAGCGAAGACCCAAAAGTATTAACCAAAATGGTGCAAAACGGCATGAACGTGGCGCGCCTCAATTTTTCTCACGGCAGTTACGAAAACCATCTGCAGTTGATGAAGACTATTCGCAAAATTTCTAAACAACTTGATAAACCTGTCGCAATCCTTCAAGATTTACAAGGTCCAAAAATTCGCGTGGCTGAACTAAAAAAACCATTCACTTTGCGTAAGAATCAAGAAGTAACTCTCGGCAAAGATTTTGATATGGACTTTGATATTAGTAAGTCGGTAAAAAAAGGTGAACGCATTTTAATCGAAGATGGGTTGATGGAATTAAAGGTTGTTAAAGTTACTCCTGCAAAAGCTGGAACAAAAGTTCATGGAAAAATTACTTGTAAAGTAATTAACGGCGGGGTGGTTAAATCACATAAAGGCGTTAATTTGCCAGACAGTACAATTACTTTTCCAATTATTACAGCCAAGGATTTAGCTGATTTAAAATTTGGCTTAGTTAATGATGTAGATTATGTGGCACTTTCTTTTGTGCGCAGTGACAAAGATATTTTGAATTTAAAAAAGTTGATCGAAAAGCATTTGCCAAAGGGTATGATGGCTCCAAAAATTATTGCCAAAATTGAACGTAAAGAAGCTTTGGATAATTTTGATAAAATTTTAACTTCTGTGGATGCCATTATGGTGGCGCGCGGTGATCTAGGTGTAGAAATTGCTGACTCACAAGTGCCAATGATTCAAAAAGATTTAATTTCAAAATGTAATAGCCATGGTAAGCCGGTAATTGTTGCCACTCAAATGTTGGATTCGATGATCCGTAATCCTAGGCCTACTCGTGCAGAAGTGAGTGACGTGGCTAATAGTGTAATTGATCATGCCGATGCTGTGATGCTTTCTGGTGAAAGCGCAAGCGGTTTGTATCCAGTTGAGGCTGTAACAGAGATGCGTCGCATTATCGAAGCCACCGAAAGTTCACCTTACGATGAAATGCCGGCCCAGCCATTTACCAACGAAGATGGGGTGGAGGATTATAAGGCCTCATTGATTGCTGGAGCCGTTTTACGCTTGGCAATTGGGGTGGATGCGTCATCAATCATTGGTACCACCGAAAGCGGTTATACAGCCCGTTTTGTGAGCCGTGAGAGGCCTGCAGCGTCGATCTTAATCCTCACAGATAAGCCAAAAGTATACCGTCAGATGGCCCTATTTTGGGGAGTTAGACCGCTCTATGTAAAGAGCTTAAGCGCCTTAAAAAATGTGGAAGGATTGCTCAAATATTTTGTGGCCGAAGCTAAAAGAATGAAGTTAGTTCGTAAGGGTCAAAAGGTGGTTTTGGTGGCCGGTAATCCTTTGGGCCAGCGTATGAACTTGGTTCAGGCGATTAATGTAAAGTAGCGCAGCGCAAAAATTTAGAATAAAAAAAGAAGCGCTTCTCTAAATAGAGAGGCGCTTTTTGATTTTCTAGACTGTGGCGGCAAGTACTTTTGGCTGCCATGCCGCAGGGAGTTGGGCAACGGCATTATTGGCTACAGAATTTATTTGAAGCAATGATTCATTTAAGCTTTGAAGTTTGCTTAAGCACTCTGTTAATTCACGTCGGTAGGTAGATTTGCGGATATGATCCCAATCGATAGCGCCTTGCCCTAAGCTACGATTAATCGCATGGGCCAAGTCTGCTTTTGTCATCAAACTGGTTCGTTGTTTTTCTAATGCAGCCATGGTTTCATCCATGCTATTTAATATTGAATTAAACTTTCGTAATTCAATAGTAATTGCTTGTTCTATAGGCTCAAATTCCACCAGTGAATTCTTCTTTTCATGAATCAATAATCGAAGAGATTCTTTTTTTGCCTCGTACTCCTCCAAAGGAAGCTCCTTTTTTAGTTTGTAGATATTATCACGCTGATCCTTGATTGCGTTGATTTCTCTTTTAACTTCTTCCCTTGGTCTATAAACAACTTGTTTTAATTTTGCTTCGATCTCATCCTTTTCTTTTCTATGGAGCTCTTTTTGTAAACCTAGTTCTTTAATGAGGTATTTTAGCAAGAAGACATCATCGCTGTCTAGTTGATTTTTAAACTTTTCCATCTCGGCTTCAAACTCTAGCCATTTATCTTTAATTAAACCTCTGGCCTCAGATATTATTTTTAGATCGTTGTTGCGATGGCGAATTGATTTTGTAAGTGTCAAAGCAAATATGCCTGAGCAGAGCAAAGGTAAGACCCAAAGAAGTAAGTCCCACGGGGTACCACGCGATAGCATTACTGCGAAGGTTATTAATCCAATCAGAAGAGATCCAAATAGCGAGAATAAGGTTATGGCCGTTTTAGGTTTATTCATTACAAATGGAACCGATCCACCTATCTTCTTTTCGTACCTATGGTCTTTGAATATATGGTACTTACTAGCTCTGGTCTGGAGTGGTTGAATCAGGGCGGCTTCATAACGGTTATCATGGGAATGATAGATAAGCCACAGCAAGTCAATATCACTATGTTTTTCTAAAAAAGAAAGATGAAAATAATTTTCGTATGATGATTTAAGCTCTTCATGGTATCGGTTAACAATATTAGCAACCAGATCACTTAAGTTAATGGTAAAATCACCCAGGTTGCGGTTGTTGGATACTGGTACGATTTGATTTGATGGACAGCCAGGAATTGGTGTGTCAAACAAACTAGTTGGAACTAAATCCGTAGTTTCTAAGTCTTTTAGCATTATTATTTCCTCCTAAATTCGGTTTTAGCTAACCATTGATATTAGCGTTTTTGCTAGGTTTTGTCAATAAAAAAGCGCTTCTCTAAATAGAGAGGCGCTTTAGGTTATGCAGCTATGGCTAGATATTCTTTATCAGATGGAAGAAGTTTTGCTGCTAGAGTCACTGTCGAAGTGAGCTGCTGCATTGATTCTTCCATGTCACTAAGATTATTGAGAATTCTGACCAAGTCTCGTTCGTAGCGGGATTTTTCTATTATACCCCAATCCAGAGCTTCCACTCCAAGGGATTCTTGTATCCCTTCCATGTACTCATTAAGATCTTTAGTCTGTTCTCGGTGCGATATTAAGGCCATCTTAGTTTCTTCAATGATTTTTATACCGGCTTTAACAGATTTTCCTTTTTCGGCGATTTCGGCTTCTAAGTCTTTGAATTGATCTGTTGATCCTCGTAATGCATCGATTTTTCTTTGCAATTGGTCGCGGACAGCTTCAATATCTTCTTTAGTGTAAACACCTTCCATCTTGTCGGTATTCTTTAATTGAGAATAGAGTTTGTTGAGCTCGGCTTTTATAGCGTCGCGTGGACCTCTCGCGCTATTTTTTAAATCATTTTCTACTGCACTGAGTTGATCCTCGTAATCTCTTTTTTGATAACTCATTTCCTCAATGAGGTTATCAAGATAAAATCTATGATTTATACTAAGTTTGTTACAAAACTCCTGCAGTGACTCTTCAATTTTTTGGTTGCATTGATCAATCTCATCACGGAATTGGTTTACCAATTTTTGATCCCTCCAGGCATGTATGGACGTTATGGTGACTGATACAAAATAAATTATCCATCCCGCAGTAATCATCAACTGAAAGCCTGTTCTATCAGCTTGTTCCGGAAAGACCGTATTTAATACTACGCAGGAGATATAAAACATAACCAAAAATATTATAGCGTAAGCACTGCAGGTAATTTTTGGATATGCGAATACAGTAGGAACGTTGTCGCTGTGACCAAACGAACGGCCGCACTTAGCTTTACTTCTGTTTGCGTAATATTTACTAAAATGTCCATCTCTTTTGTATATATTTTTGACAATTTCTGTGGCCTTGGTATCTTTGAGGCTAAGTATTGATGAGTACACGCTTTCTAATCTTTTGCGTTCTCGTTGGATCATATTATGGATAAGATCATCTTCTGTGATTTGAAAATTTCCCAATCCACGATTAAGAACTCTTTGCATTTGTGCTGCTTGTGTCATATTATATCCTCCGTAGGTAATTTAAACTAACCATTGATATTAGCGTTTTTGCTAGGTTTTGTCAATAAAAAACACCCTTGCATTTAGGGTGTTTTTTACTTTTTAAACCTTTTATATAGTCCTATTACGCTCGCTCCTAGTAAACCCATGGTTAGGTCCTTCATGGTATCCCAAACGCTGGGTTGGTGCACACCGCCAAATAAAGTGTCGTCTCCAAATTCTGAAATCTCCCATAGTACGGCTGCGAGGGCGGTAATGGAGATGGCGAAGAACACTTTGATTATCGGAGTGGTTTTTAATTCGCCTTTTTGTTCGAGATGTTCAAAGATAAAGTAACAGCCAGTTGCGATCGCCAAGCCACCTAAAAAATGCAACGGTGTGTCTAGCCATTTGTTCGTGTAGTAAAGTCCCAACTCTTGGCAGAGTAAGTGTAGGGCTAAAACCAAAGCTGGCCAAACTGCGATTGGAAAGTAGACTCTAATTTTAGAATAGTATTTCTGCAAATTTATTCTGGTTTAGTTTCTGGTTCTGAGTCTGGTGCAGTTGGTTCTATAGGTGCAGCGTGATCGTGACCTTCATGACCGGCGTGGTCGCCATCTTTATGAACGCTTGCGTGATGAGACTTTACGCTTAAGTTAAATTTGTCGATAAATTCTTGATTGCCTTTGTCGTCAATAAAATGTTCCGCGAGTTTTTCTGGATCAAGTCCAGCGGTGCGAGCTACAGCAGTTACTAAACGAGAAAGAGTAGCGTTGCTTTGATTTTGTTCGTACATCAAACTTTCTAAAATTTGACGCTTGCTGAGGTTGTTGAGTTGATTCTTTGCCATGTTGTTATGATTTAATTATATGTTTACTGATCGATCCGACAAATAGACGTTATGAATTAATTTTTACTTTTTTATAAATTATTTTAAAACCAATAGTTAATTTAAAGTTTAGGCAAA
>CAYVOF010000035.1:0-6239 GCA_964453405.1 uncultured Candidatus Saccharibacteria bacterium
CTTCTTTGGGGTTAGCAAAAGGTGGTTCTTTAGAAACAATCATTCCTGGCCAAACCGGTGAACTTCTAGAAGCAGTAGACACTAATAGTTTAATTAACACGTTAGAGAGCTGGAACGAGAATAAGTATAGACTTGAAGTTTTAACAGCGCACGCTCAAAAATTTAGTAAAAAAGAGTTTCAAAAAAAACTAGCTGAAATAATCAGTAAATTAATGAGTACCAATGACCATGCCTGAAGTCATAACAAAATTTAATTATGACCCAAAGCAAAAACTGATTGCTGTTGATTTGCGGAGCTTACACACTGCTGAATTTAGTGGAGTAGAAAGTTTCACTGTAAATGTATTAGAGCAGTTACTGAGTGATGACCGAGAAAATACCTATCGCTTATTCTATAATGGATTTAGCAGGAAAGAATTTGAATATTTTCATTTTATTAATGCACAATATAAACAAACTCGGATTCCTAACAGACTTTTAAATTTACTGTTGAAGTTTTTCCGATACCCTAAAATTGAAGCTTTAACCGGTCCGTGCGATGTGCTGTTTATGCCAAATTGGAATATGATGATGGCTTCTGATCTGACAAAAGTAATTTTAACAGTGCACGATTTATCGCCAATTGCAGTACCACAATTTTATAATTTAAAGGCACGAGTATGGCATTGGTTCATTAATATTCCCAAATTACTTAACCGAGCAAACCGATTAATCGCTGTTTCTGAGTTTACAAAAATTTCATTGATTGAAAAGTTGCACATTCCAGCTGAAAAGATCACGGTGGCACCGTTAGGAGTTGATCATAATAATTATCGCCCAAATTTGAGCGTGGAAAGATTGCGTGACGTTCGTAATCGTTACGGTCTGCCAGGCGATTTTGTACTTTTTTTAGGCACAGTTGAGCCTAGAAAAAATTTATCTCGCCTGATTTCGGCATTGGAACAAATAAACGAACCTTTATATTTAGTTATTGCCGGCCGATTGGGTTGGAAATATTCGGCACTACTAAAACAGATTGAACAAAGCCCAAAAAGACGATTTATTAAACTCTTGGGCTATGTACCGGAATCTGACAAGCCATATATTATGAAATTAGCACGCGTATTTGCTTATCCAAGTATGTATGAAGGATTTGGTTTGCCGGTATTGGAAGCTATGGCTGTCGGCACTCCCGTTTTAACTTCAAATGTTTCTAGTTTGCCGGAAGTGGCCGGGGATTCTGCTTTATTAGTAAGCCCATATAACATAAGTGATATTACTGATGGATTACTGAGGTTGCATACCGATTCCCAGCTCCGTGATCATTATATTTCCAAAGGGATTGATCGTAGTCATCAATTTACATGGGCAAAATGCGCAGCAATAGTTAAATCAGTGATTAATTAATTATAACTATGAAAATTGGTTTTGATTTCAGAATGGGCGGGAGTATAAATGCAGGCATTGGCCGGTATGCTTTTGAGTTGCTCACTGCAATAATTAGCCAAGAACCAGATAATCAGTATTTTGTTTTCTATAACAAAAATGCAAGTAACCCTACAGATATTGCAGTGATTAAAAAACTTGGCGCGACTTTAATACAAGCTAATATTAGACATTATTCTTTTGGTGAACAATTGCAGTTCCCTCGTATTTTAAACAAATACGACTTAGACTTAATGCATTTTCCAAATTTTAATGCCCCACTGTTGTATAAAAAGCCGTTTGTAGTGACTATTCATGATATGGTCCATCATAAAATTAGCGGTCATAAAAAATCGCGCATTTGGAAATTTTATGCGTATCAATATTTAATTCAAAAAATTGCTTACAAAGCCCAAGCAATTTTAACAGTGACCGAAGCTGCTAAGTTAGAAATTATTAAATATCTCAATGTACCCGCAGAAAAAATTTACGTAACTTACGAAGCTCCAGCGACACAAAATATTACTCCGACTTCAGTTGAACAGATAAGGCAAAAGTTTTTACTTAGTCGCCCATACTTTTTGTTTGTCGGCACAATGGAGCGCAAAAAGAATTTACCCATGCTATCTAAAGCATTTGACCTATTTCTTACAAAGTACAAATTTGATATGGATTTGGTGATTGTTGGTAAAATGGATGAGCACTATCCGGAAATTAAAGATCAAGTTTTAGATATAACCCATGCTAACCGTGTAGTCTTAACTGGATTCGTAGAGGAAAAAGACCAAGCCGCATTATATCAAGGAGCGTATGCGTTTATCACCGCTTCTTTACATGAGGGGTTCGGTCTTCCTGGTTTAGAGGCTATGCGTTATGGTTTACCAGTTTTAGCATCAAATACGGCCGTTTTTAATGAAGTATATGACAATGGTGCCATCTATTTTGATCCACTCGACCCAGAAGATATTGCAAAACATATGCAGTTGGTAGCACAAGATACTCAGTTTCATGCTCAAATGCAAGAAAAAAGTGTTGCACGAGTTCAACAATTTGATTGGGAAGAAACAGCTAAACTGACCTTAGTGGTGTATCATAAAGTAGTTGGTGGTAGTAAATATAATTTTCGACCCGAAGATGAAAACTAACAATAAAAGTATTTATGCAATTTTTGTAGGAGGCGAAACTGCTGGGCCAGTAATGCCACTTTTGACATTGGCTGATGCTTGGGTAAAAAATGACCCTAACTTGAAGCCGGTGTTTTTAGATTCGCGTCAATCTGTAGGGGCTCGTATTGTACCAAGTCGTGGCTATCAGTTTATTAGCATCAGTGCTGGGAAACTACGTCGGTACTGGTCAATAAAAAACTTTTTTTCTCCTTTCCTAACTTTTTTTGGCTTACTCCAAGCACTAATTTTGCTTATTCGGCTCCGTCCGGTTATTGTCGTCGGGGCTGGAGGTTATGTGCAGGTTCCAGTTGTAATTGCGGCTTGGATACTACGTATTCCAAGATTAATCCATCAACAAGATATTGTTCCAACATTCTCTAACCGAATTTGCACCCCGTTTGTAAATAAAATCACTACAACGTTTGAGAAATCAATTAAAGATTTCCCTCAAGGTTCAGGTTTCGAAAAAAGTTACTCTCATTATACTAAAGTAGTGTGGACAGGTAATCCCACAGATTTGAATTTAGAGTCCATAACTTTAGAGCAAAAACATCAGGCTTATAAACTGTTTAATTTAGAACAAGACTGGCCGACTGTATTAGTCATTGGTGGTGGCAGTGGAGCGCGTGGATTAAATACAGCGGTAAATCATAATTTACCGGAGCTATTAAAAATTGCCCAAGTCATTCATAGCACCGGTGCTGGTAAAAAAATCAGACCCAGTGTGGACATAGCTCATGGCCATGATCGCTACCATCAGTATGAATTTATCAACCAAGTTGATCAGGCTTACCTTGCTGCCGATGTGGTAATTTGTCGTGCTGGGATTGGGACAATTACCGCCTTGTCGGCTTTGTCTAAACTGAGTATTGTTGTGCCTATGCCAGATAGCCATCAAGAATGGAATGCACGATATTTGTATAATCATAAGGCGGCAATAATTTTAGATGAAACTGATATTACCCCTGATACTTTAGCAAAAACAGTGCGTAAGATTCTTTTTGATGCAAACTTGCAAAAGGAAATGCAAACAAACATTCATGCTATTATGCCAGAAAATGGTACAAAAAATATTTTAGAAATCATTAATCAATTGGTCAATGCCGAACCAAAATAACTTTTCTCAAACGCCAGTATCTAAAGTTGCACCAACGGTTGGCTTTGCTTTCAGCGGGGCATCTTCACGTTCCGTGTTTTACATTGGTTTTTTAGAAGTTTTAAAAGAAAATGATTTCCCGGTAGATTATATTGCCGCAATGTCTGGTGGTGCTGTGGTGGCTTCTAGCTTTGCATGCGGTACTATGCCAGCTCTTAAAGAGCTCGCTCTTGGTATGGATAAAGAATTGGTATTTAACTTAATTGAACGAAGTAAGGGTCGCGGGGGGATTTATGCTTTACCTAAAGTTGAGGCGGTGCTGCGAGTGTATTCCAAAAATCAAAAGTTTGAAGATGTGAAACCTCGTCTTGGATTTGTTACAACTGATATTTCTGCTCAACATCCTGACGACAGCGAAGTTGTTTTACAAGTCGGGGATATTGCAAAAGCCGTTTGTGCTTCTTGTACTTTACCTGGGGTTTTTGAACCTCTAGAATGGGGAAACAAACAGTTGTTGGACGGAGGGATAGTTAATATTGTCCCAGGAAATGTGGCAAGAGCAGCAAATATGGATGTTGTCATTGGAATTGATATGCGCGCAACCCGTCACATTTTTAGCTCATGGCAAATTATGTTAAAAAAGACTATAGATTTTGTAAAGCAAATTTTATGGCCTAGTCAGCTAGATCAGCTATGGCGAAAGTTTAAAGTTGAATTAAATTATGAGGACTCTTTAGGGGCATATCGAACAGTCGATAAGTTACAAGATAAAGCACTGTATCCAGGAATATTTAGTGTGTTAGACAAAGCGATTGGTTTAGCTATCGAAGCTCAAAAAAACCAAAAAGAGAATTCTAATTATGAATGCGATATTATTATTTCTCCTGATGTTGCGCCGCCCTCTTTTTGGAAGCGCTATTTGTACCTCCATTTTACGGACTTTAGTAGTACTCAGGAATATTACAAAGCGGGGCGGCGCGTTGCTCAGCAAAAACTACCAGAACTTTGGCAGCTACTCGCAGATAAAGAAATCGAGTTAATCACTCGCGAGGAACAAGTTAAAAATTTATTAGAAGTTAACGATCATGCTTAATTTAGAAAACGTAAAATCTATCTATTTCATTGGGATTGGTGGTGTGGGAATGTCTGCTGCTGCTGGCATTGCTGCACAACTAGGCTACGAAGTTCATGGTAGCGACAGCAAAGCCATTTACGATCCAGCTAAGAGTGTGCTCGACTCCAATGGAATTGAATATTCTGTTGGTTATGCAGTCCAAAACGTGCAGGAAAATCCCGCTGACTTGTATATTGCATCTTCTGGAGAAGGTTTAGGTAATCCTGAAGTTGCATATTTAGCCGAACAAGATTTGGCATTACATTCACTAAGCGAGTTACTTGGTGCCTTAGCCGCGGAGAAATTACGTATAGTCGTAGCTGGCACTCATGGTAAATCTACTACTGCTGGAATGCTTGGCAAAACTTTACAAGAAATCGATGACTCATCTTTTATGACTGGTGCAGTTCTTCAGCACGAAAATACCAACTTCCATGTTGGCGATGGGCATTACTTTGTTTTTGAAGGCGACGAGTATAAAGCTTTACACGATGATCCAATTCCGAAAATGCATCAGTACAAAGCAGATATTTTACTTCTAACAAATTTAGAGTTTGATCACCCAGATATTTTTTCTTCGTTAGAGGAAATGCAAGACGAATTCCGCCAACTAATTGCCGCACTACCAACCGACGGCCTAACTGTTTATAACGCTGATGACGTTTCTTTAGCTATGTTGATGCACGAAACTAATGTTGGCCAAGTTAGTTTTGGTTTACATAATCAAGCTGACTTCCGTGCTGCAAACTTGAGCGCTGGAGAAGCCGGGACTACATTTGATGTAGCGTGGACCAAGCAAGGCCGTGCTGAACCGCTAACAGAAACTTACAGCATTCATTTGTTTGGCGAAATTAATGTTTACAATGCGCTTGGTGTAATAGCGTTACTCCGCACACTTGGCTTTACAGAAGAACAAGTTCAAGATGGCCTTTCTTCTTACTATGGAGTGAAGCGTCGCTTTGAATTGATTGGTGAAAAAAATGGAGTAACTGTGTACGACGACTACGCTCATCATCCAACTGCGGTTTTAGAAACTTTAAAAGCTGCACGCACTAAATATCCAGACAGAAAAATTTGGGCAGTGTTTGAACCGCACACATATTCACGAACTGAAGCAACTTTGTCAGAACTTGCGATTGCGTTTAACGCAGCAGACGAAGTGCTTTTGGCGGAAATTTATCCTGCTAGAGAAAAGAAAACTGAGCAAAGCATTACTGGTGCGCAGGTGGTAACAGAAATAGCAAAACATCACGAGCATACCCGCTTAGTTTCGGACAAAGAATCAGCTTTAGGCTTACTTAAGGCAGAATTAAAACCAGGTGACGTAGTAATTGTGATGGCTGTGGGCAACTTTAATTTATTGGCTCAAGAGCTGGTGGTATAATATATATGTAGGAGCGAAAGACAATTAATACCCTGGTAACAGGGCGGAGCAAAATTTATGAACATCACCATCAAG
>CAYVOF010000036.1:0-5925 GCA_964453405.1 uncultured Candidatus Saccharibacteria bacterium
TTTTTACGAATTGTTTCGATGCGTTTGGCGTTGAACATACTATTGAGTTTTGTTATTGCGACTGCGTAGCTCGGCCAACTTGCGTTGAATATCTGCGACTTGCTTGGCGCGAGCGGTATTCAAGCGTTGTTGTTCTTCGTCGATTTTAACGTTAGTTGGGTCCATGGTGACGCCGCGCTTGTTAGCTGGAGGAACGTGGTTAATGAGATCGCGGATTTTAGCAGAGTCAGATGCGGACATAGCGCCGTTGGCACCAGGTGCGCCGGTATTGTAATTAACGGGCGTGTGCGGGGCACGAGTGATGTCTGCGACGGCTTGGCGTTGCGCGGGGGTGGGTTGAGGGGCGGTGCGGATTGGGGGTTGAGGACGGGGTTGAGCTTGAGGCGGTGTTTGTGAGAGAGAACGTGTAGAAATCGAAGGTGTTTGCGTTTGAGTTATCGGTTGCTGAGGAACAGGTTGTTGTGAGGTGAAATCATCTTCTGACTCGTCTGCAATACCAGGAATAAAATTATACAGATCGAAGTCCTTAAATGCTTCTGCTTCACTTTTTGGAGTAGGAACAGCGTCCCAGTCAGCAATTAATTTACTAACATAATCATATAGTCTCAAAATATTCTTTAACACATTTACTTCGTGTGGAGCTAAATTTTTGATATTTGGCGACTTATTAGTATATTCCAGTTGGCTTAGAGCATCATGCCCACCTTCACGGGTAGGATAAGAATTGTAATCTGTAATCCAGTTGCCAATTGTGGACACATTACTCTGATTCTTTACTGCAATATTAGCTTCACCAATATGCGCTTGATGGCCTTCGAGCAAAGATTTAATTTTCTTCGCAACTGAAACCTGATAATTTGGCAATTGTATTTGATCTATGTACCATTTAACCTTTTCGGCTAAGTCAAATTCGGGAATGCTAAACGCTGCTGGCAAGTGATCTTTCAATAATTGGACTAAGTCATCTTCGGTCAAACTTGCCATCCTAATATATTGCAACTGGGGCAATAAACTTTTAGCAAAGTCAGTTAAAACAGGTTCAGCTTTAAGCTGGCGAGATAATTGGATAGCCTCTCTCGCATCTTGCGTATAGAATATCGATTCTACTTCTAATTTTAACTGTTCGTCGCTCATATTATTCTAAATATTCTTATTAGCTATTTCTGTAATTTTTGCTTGGATCCTAGCATCTAACCCACTAAAATTCTGTGCCTTTACAAGATGCTGAGCTAATTTAAAGTTCATTTTATTCAAATTATCCATTCTCTTTCCTTTAAAACTATTAAAGTTATTAATGTCACCTTGATTAATAAAGTGTCCTTTTGCTGTTTGATATGTTAGTCCGTTAGGACCCTTCTTCAGTACTTCATCAGGAGACTTTTTCTCCGCCGAAGCGTTTACTTTACGCAATTGTTCTTCCAAAGGACGCGCTATGATATGACCCTTTTCACTAATCTTATACGCATCACCTAAAGCAAGGTTACCATTTTTCTTGTTTATAGTAGATATTTCTGACCCTACTTGAGCTCGTACAATAGGACTCAATTTACCAAATTTTTGATCTATAAACTTTGTCAGATCTTCAGCATTATTTTTAAACCCATAGTCTTTGAGTAGGCTATCAAAATCACCCTCTTGCGCAACCTTCTTACCAATAGCAGTGGCTAGATCAGTATTATTATCTGCCATAGCTTTTTTAAAGGCTAAACGTAACTCTTCTCCTTCTAAATGAGCTATGTTTTTCTCATATTCCTTTTCACGTGCTAATCGTGCATTTGTAGCACCTAAGGATGGTGGCATATAATGGCCGTTAATCTCTTCGTCAAGCTTAGAGGCTTTTGCTTTTAGATCAGCCCTCTTATCATCCGTCATGTCTTGATATGGATCATAATTAAAGGCTTTCTTTAATTTATCGTTATCATCCAACACCTTGATTTCGCCCTCTAACTCTGCTATTTCTTTCTTTAATTTATCTTTCGCATCGTCAGCATTAAATACAACTTTAATTTCATCAGTAGTATCTTTATCAAAAGCAACCGATGCCTCGCCAGCAGCAACCGAAGCAGCTAATCTAGTCTCAACATTAGTTCGTATAGCGTTTAATTTATCAATATCTTCTTGTACCAAAGCTGCTTCATCTCTCTTTTTTTGTTCATCAGCTAAACGACCATTGGTATGGAAGTCCGTAGCTTCCTGTTCTAATACGGCCTTTTCTTGGGCCAAACTAACTTCCTTAGCCTCCAATTCGTTAATGATATCTGTCTGAACTTGGCTATGTGATACTCTATTTGAGTTTAACGCGCCTAGATCCTCTGTAGCGTTATCTAGACGGTTCGTATTGTAAGCCATTTCGTTCTCGTATTTCTGACGCTCAGATTCAGTTAGAATTCTAGACTCATCATCAAGTGCATTTTTTTCCTTTTCCATAATACCGCCCGCAATACTGCCACCAGACAAAACATACTTAAGAGCCTTAAATGGTTTTTTATACATACCTTCTGGAGTCAGCTTGTTCTCTTTGCGAGCAAGCCTAGCTTCCATTGTTTTCTTAGTCTTGTCATCTACATTCTTTTTGAATGCATCTCTATGAGCAAATGGATCCAACATACCACCTTTAAAATTACGGTCCCACTGAGTTTTAGCTGCGTCTTTAGCAACTCCACCAGCCCATTTAGCAGGTCTCTTGGTAACGTTATCAAACCCTTTCTTGACGTAATCAACGATAGCCTTAGAACCTATACCGCCAAAACTAAGAGCAAACTTCATGCCTGCGAAAAGGAAACCTAGTACAATGAAATGAGTTAAGATAGTAAGCGAACCGATTACTACATCGCCACTTAAAGAGCCGTCTGGATTAAATTTAGTAAACAAGTCGTTTTTCCCAGCA
Organism: uncultured Candidatus Saccharibacteria bacterium; assembly: GCA_964453405.1. Classification (GTDB taxonomy): domain Bacteria; phylum Patescibacteriota; class Doudnabacteria; order UBA920; family UBA920; genus UBA920. The sequence goes on from CAYVOF010000036.1 coordinate 2,888, forward strand.
GTTGAAAATGTTGTAGCCATTAACGCTGCAATGTTCAAGAAGAATACTAAGATCGGTGCGAGCATGGCTTGTTTAATGAATTCACTCCACCACTGCGAAGCATACTTCTTCGTCTCTTCCATTACAAAACCAACGTAAGCTATTGGCGAGATCATATACAACACCCACAGCACAACGAGCCGAATCATTAAGAAAGCGGCGATGGCAATAAAAGAGAAGAACGCGGCTATAGAGAGGATTAACAGGACTACTGGCTTAACTGTATCGGCCAAAGCAGCTTCAGAATTTTCTGAATTAAAGACCCCACCATCTTTTAAAGCCACTTCATCCCGCATGTTCTTCAAAGGTTCGACCATAAGTTTCTGACCGAGTGCTTCAATAATTTTTGTATTACCTGGTAGGAACTGTGACTGTACTGTATCTGCAATTCCAATAATTCCCTGGCTAATGACCAAACTAAAGTTCACCAGTAAAGCCATAATCAACAGCCGACGAATAAACCCAACAGCAGTTCCTGAAGCAGATAGCTGAAATAGAATACGCAAACCAACTACAAGCAGACTGACAATAAAGAAAATATTAGCTAAGTTACGTAAAATTAACCACCCAGGATAAATTACATTTACAAATGCATCTTCATAAGGTCTAACACGAAGTAATGCGTTTAGAATAGGGACAACAACAAAAGCAAAAACTCTATAAATTACACTTTGCAGCCAAATAATGATATCGGAAATTACACGAGTAATGAATCCGTATAGTGTTTGAGCTGGTGTGTCAGATGCTTTTTCGCTAGACGAGGTGGTTTGACTAATTGTTTCCGAAAATCCATACTTAGCAAAATATAAATCAGTGTCACACTTGGGTTTATCTGCTTCTGAAACACTCGGGTCTGCCTTACAAGCAGTTTTAATATCAGTATTATTGGCATAAACTTCAACAATAAACGGCTTTACTGAGGATTTCCCACCAGTTATTAATGTAACGGTTGAGTCAACACCCAAAGCCTGGATCACGTCCCAAGTAATACCTAACGTAGTAACAGTTGTTGTAGACCCATGAATCGCTGGTAACGCAGCAAACTCAATTTCTCCTAATTTTTCTCCTTTATTACCACCCTCAGCTTTCTGTGCTGGTTTTGGTTCAGGAATCTGTGATCTCCAAGCTTGGGTTTTCAAGACTGGCGAAAAATACTGCGGTAATATTGCTTTCCCTCCTGCACCAGTACCTTTATCGCTTCCATCTGCGTTACGAAAAACTATTCCAGTACAGTCTGTGCCGGTCCATGTTCCCTTACAAGCTAATTTGTTATTTGGTAAAGCTTTGAAATCTTTATAATAATTAAAAAATACGTTGGCAGCTAGATAATATGGGTTCCCTGTATACCCCCATGTATTATCCTTAGCAGCTAAAGTAAATTGGTCACCAGAATACAATGCAGATTGTTGATCTTGCCAGTCTAAATAAATTGCGTCAGGACCGTTTGCTGGATCATTTGCCTTATTAGATACTGCCCCAAAAATCAGATCAGAGTCGTACCAATTAATTCGATATTTTGAACGTAATCCTTTTCCATTTGAATCTCCTTTGATGGAAATAAGGACCTTTTGGTAATCTACCAATCTATTCTTCTCGCGAGTAGTTGTATCCGAAATTGCACCACCAGGTATATTAGCAAGTGGTTTCACTGGGTCGTCAGTAACAACACTCTTTGTATAAATGATTGGCCTTCCAGTAGTTACATTCTTTTCAGATTGATTAGTCTTATCAAGTAAATATACATATAAATATTGTGTTCTTGGATCTGGCTCTCCACCTTCTCCTGGGGGAGTATAATCTGGACCATCAATTTGTTTTATTGTTATTCCACTAAACTTTCCATAGAAGCCAGACTCGCCAGTTGTCTTATCTTTGAAAAACTTTGCTGTTTGACGTATATCTGTACTACTACCAGCTCCCAACCAACCCTGTGCAGTATACAAAAACAAGGAAAATTCAAAATTGTTAGATTGAGTCTCACAGGCTTTTGCCATTGCATCAACTTGCTCTTGGGTTTTACCACCAGCAGTACTAAAAGTTAACTTGATTTGAACATCAAATGCTTCTTCAGGTTGAACTTTATCTCTTGTTGAATCAAAATCATATTTTGTATACGGTAAAATACCGGTACAGTTTGATCCCCTGATCTGAGCCTGTGCTTCTTTTATCTTCGCGGGTATAAGGAAAACAGCCTGGGAAACCAGTACTGTAAACAAAATGGTGGAGAGTAAAACTCTAATGAAACTGAATTTTTGTATTTGTTTCTTGATCACGAATATGTGGGTCAAAAGTAGTTCAGAATGTGAATTTCTTAAGATAATTATACCACATATACCCCCCGAAATCCAAACAATTTTTAGACAAGAAAAAACCGCCTTTTATCAAGACGGTTTGGTGTTCATATTGCGCTAACTAGCGAAAACTCACTTGCGGACCTCGGGGCATTATGACTGAAGTTGATGGCATGGAAGTCATATCACCTTTTACGGCGCCTGTTGTCAAAGTAAATGATTGCTTCCATCCACCAGTTGCGTGGATTGGGGTACTATCCTCAGTACGGAATTGTACTACCACGGTCATCTTGTCGGAATTTTGATTTCTTGGTGGAGCAGTGAAATCAAAAATCAAAGTCCCATTAGCTAAGTCTCTCTCAGCTATCTTTTCTATGTTGAAATCTGGTACTAGCCCACCGCCCAACACTCTAACACTATATGGTTTTAAACTCCTCCCAGGAAGAAGCAGATCTTTAAAATCAATCACTAACACATATGGCTTTCCAGTAACCAACGTAGTGAGTTTAGCTGTGGTATTCGGAGCACGTACATAGATTTCCACTTCACCAGTTGGATTTGCTGGTGTACCTGTGGTGCCTTGGCCCTGTCCGCCAGTTTGCAACACACCAATTAATGCACCGTTCAGTGCACCCACTCCGGCTTCTTTTAGAACCTGCGAGCTAGATTTACCACCAGTTAAAATGTTGGTTAAGAAGTTGGAAGATA
>CAYVOF010000037.1:0-5359 GCA_964453405.1 uncultured Candidatus Saccharibacteria bacterium
CTGAGCATGATAAAGTTGAAACAGACATTAAGCTTCTCAAGGCTTTACGAGATAAAGCGTTGAAATAAAAGGAAAATATAATGGGACTTTTAGGACGGAACCCTGAGGCTGGAGTGCCTGATATCGGCGCTATGGAGCAGCTCAAAAATGAGTATGAAAATATTGGTGATCAGTTGGCAAGATCGATTGAATCAGTAGGTTTGCGCAGAATGAAGCTAGAAGATGAAGGGATGAGTAAAGCTGATATTTATGAGACGTTGATTGATGATCGTCAGAGAATGGCAGAAGCTTTAGAAGCGGCAGAAACATGGGAGGCTAAATTTTAGTTATGGACGAAAAAATACAAAAAATAGTTAATCTTATTCAGTCTTCTGATTTAGACCAAACTATTAAAGACATCTTAATTAGAGATTTACAAGCAGATGGTCTTAATGATTTTTTGCGAGAACAAATAAAAGCTTATTGTTTAGAAGGTATTAAAAAACTTGATGTCCAGATCGAAGAAGCTAGAAAAGCTTTAGAGTCAGAAGATCCAACCACAGAAAATCCAGCTTAATGGCTGGATTTTTGTTTTAGCGCTATACTATGTCTATGAACTTTCAAATGGATTATTCGACCAAAGTGATCTTGCGGGTAGTAGCTGTGCTACTGGCCCTAGCTTTTTTGTGGGTAGTGCGTGATATAGTAATCGTGATTTTATTAGCATTGGTACTAGCTTCGGCGATGGAACCAATGGTGGACTATTTAAATCGCAAAAAAATTCCTCGTTCAGTAAGCGTTCTTGGTGCTTATGTTATTGTTCTTGCATTTATTGGCCTCGTCGCTAGTTTAATGACTCCGCTTGTTGTAGAGCAGTTCCATGTTTTGTCTGACAATTTACCGCAGTACACTGAGCAAATCCAAACGCGCTATCCAAACTTAAGTGCCTTGTTTGGTGGCGCAGATTTAAACTCAATCATTCAAGCCATTTTTTCAGGAGGCGGGGGAGCGGATGCTTTATTCAATAGAACAGTCGGATTTTTTAACGGTTTGTTTGCCGTCATTTCTGTTTTAGTAATTTCCTTTTACTTAGTTGCCGCTGACCGCGGTATGAAACATTTTATTCGCGACCTAGTTCCAAGTGCTCATCAAAGTGTAGTGATGAATTTAATTCATAAAATTCAACACAAGATGGGTCTATGGGTTGTAGGGCAAATTATTTTGAGCGTATTTATTTTTGCGTTAACATATATAGGACTTTCTATTTTAGGAGTGAAGTACGCTTTGTTCTTAGCGCTCATTGCCGGTTTGTTAGAAGTGGTGCCGTATGTAGGGCCATTCTTGGCAGCAATCCCGGCGGTATTCTTTGCTCTTATTCAGAGCCCGGCGCTAGTGGTTGGGGTCATTATTTTATATATCATCATCCAAAAAACTGAAGGGTATGTATTAGTTCCTAAAGTTATGGAAAAGACCGTTGGTACGTCGCCACTAGTGGTTCTATTGGCTCTCCTAATAGGATTTAAGTTGGCGGGTATTCTGGGACTACTTTTGGCCGTCCCATTGGCTGGGGCCATTACTGTGGTTATTCATGAGCTTTTCCAGGAGAAGCCGGCGCCGCTACTAACTCAGCCGGACGTTTAAAGAGTTCATAAATTTGACAGATCTAGAATAAATAGGTATAATGTTTTTATGATAAATTTTAAACATCAAATGAATACTGTGTGTGACGAAGCCTCCACAATTGGTGGCATTTTTTCGTTATCTAACTCAGGCGGTGTTTATCATAAGATGAAGTAATTTTTTTACAAATTTTAATCTCAAACACAATCTCGGTTAGGTACCGAGATTTTTTGTTACCTAAATACGCTGAGGCGTACATAAAAATTAGCAGGAGATCATTATGAAGAAAGAACTAGATGCAGTACAAAACCCAATTTGCTATGTTGGCTTGAAAACAATTTTGAGACCATTAAATATAGAAACCGATTTGGAATCTTGTTGGAAGTGGATTAACGATCCAGAAGTTAATCGTTATCTGTTAGCAAATTCACCGGTAAGCTTAGAAGAAGAACGCAGGTTTTTTGAAAGAGTTAGTCAGAAGAATTCGGATAGCGTCTGTTTTGCTGTAGAGACTTTGGAAGATCGGAAATTCATTGGCACCGTCGGTGTTAACTCTATTCGCGCAATTGAACGAATAGGTAACTCGGGATCGTTAATTGGCGAAAAGGAATATTGGGGTCAGGGTTATGGAACTGACGCCAAGATACTCTTATTGAACCATGCGTTTAACACTATGAACCTTATCAAAGTAAATTCGTCTGTCACTGAATTCAATGAACGAAGTGCCGGAGCTTTAAAAAAGCAGGGTTACGTTCAAGAAGGTGTGGTGAGACAAGATATTTTTCGGGAAGGCAAATATTGGGATAGAATCATTTTTGGGTTACTTAGATCTGAGTTTGAACCTCTATGGAGTGAATATTCAAGACAACTTCAGATTAAAAATGAGGGAGGATATTATTCACACGATGAGTGAAAGATCGGGGTACGTTTAGTTACGTGCCCTCTTTTTTATACTATTTGAGGGAAAAACCAATAAAAGCTATAATGAGGTAACTATGGAAAACAAGAAATTCTACATTACTACGGCGATAGACTATATCAATGGCAAACCGCATATTGGTCATTCGTATGAGAAGGTGGCAGCAGATGTGCTGGCACGTTTTCATCGCGCACAAGGCGGTGATACTCGATTTTTAACCGGTACAGATGAACATGGTGCCAAGATCGCTGAGTACGCTTTAAAGTCGGAACTTTCAATAGGAGAATTTGCAGATCAAAATTCTGCTTACTTTAAAGTAGCGTGGGATAATTTAAACGTATCTTATGATCGATTTATTCGAACTACAGATGCAGATCATATTAAAGTAGTTGAAGATTTTGTAACTAAGATTAAAGACAACGGATATTTATATGAATCGGATTACGAAGGATTATACTGTGTTGGCCATGAGGCGTTTTTAACAGAAAAAGATTTAGTAGACGGTGTTTGTCCGGATCATAAAACTAAGCCTGAGCTAATTAAAGAGAAGAACTGGTTTTTTAAAGTCTCCGAATTCACTAAGACTATTAAAGAAAAAATTGAGAGTGGCGAATTTAATATTTATCCTGAGCATTCCAAAAAAGAAATTTTAGCAATGTTGGATGAAGGGTTTAACGATATAGCTGCTAGTCGTCCAAATGTAAAATGGGGGATTCCGGTACCGTGGGATAAAGATCAAACAATTTATGTGTGGGTTGATGCATTGATTAATTATTATACTGGCGCAAAAACTGAAGACGGCAAAGACTATTGGCCTGCTGATGCGCATATAATTGGTCCAGACATTGCCAAGTTTCATTGTATTATTTGGCCGGCTTTGTGTTTGGCCGCTGGGTACGATATGCCCAAGTCTGTTGCTGTGCACGGTTTTTTAACTTTGAATAATCAGAAAATTTCTAAGACTACTGGGAATATTATTGATCCGAATGAATGGGTAGAAAAGTATGGTGCAGACGCAGTACGGTATTTTTTGCTTCGCGAAGTGCCATTTGATTCTCATGGCGACGTTAGCGAAGAAAAATTACGTGCTCGTTACGAAGGGGATTTGGCGAATGGGTTAGGAAATTTAGTTAGTCGAATTACGACATTGGTGGAAAAGTTTTTAGATGGAAACATCCCGCGGGGAACTGTGCCAGATCAACCAGTTATCCCAGCAGAAATTGAAGCACTAATTACTAGTTATAAATTCCACGAAGCACTTGCCGAAATTTGGAAAGAAATTGCTCGTGCAAATAAGATTGTGGACGAAACTAAGCTTTGGGAACTTGGTAAAACAGACTTAGATGAGTTCGCACGAGTTGCAAAAGAAGTGTTAGTCATTATTGAAGAAGTGGCAGAGCAATTGTTGCCATTCATCCCTACTTCTGCTCAAAAGATTTTAGATGCTGTCCGAGCAGAGAAAATTGCTAAAGCTGATCCATTGTTTCCAAGATTGGATTAATATATAATAGATAAAAGCCTAATGCAAGTTGAATTCGAAGCCACTTTTGTTAATGTAAATAAAGATGAGATTCGCGCTAAATTAAAAGTAGTTGGTGCTAATCTACTACGTCCAGAATTCATGCAAAGACGTGTAGTATTTAATATGCCTGAAGGTCATGAAATAAAGGGAGGGTGGTTGCGAGTTCGTGATGAAGGCGATAAAAACACAATGAGTTTAAAAGTAGTGGATGGGGAGGGAATTGAAAGACAAAAGGAAGTTGAAATAACTGTTAACGATTTTAACGTTGCTGTTACTCTTTTGGAAAGTATTGGGTGTCAAAAAAAATCCTATCAGGAATCTTTACGGGAGCTATGGGAATTAGATGGCGTGGATATTACTATTGATGAATGGCCCTTTTTAGAACCTTTTGTTGAAGTAGAAGGTAATTCGGAGGAGGTGGTCAAAGCTGTTTCAGAAAAATTAGATTTTAATTATTCAACTGCGCTATTTGATTCAGTTGATGCTCAGTACAGTTCTAAATATAATATTACGATTGATCAAGTTAATCAACGTACTCCCGTAATCTTGTTTGATATGGAAAACCCATTCATTAATCGAACTGACTAGGAAAATATTGTAATGAAATACATTGATACTCACACACATGTAAACTTACGTGCTTTTAAAGATGATGCGACTGAAGCAATTCAACGTGCTTTAGATGCAGACGTTGCCGTGATTAATGTCGGTACACAAATTGATACTAGTCGCCAAGCCGTTGCTCTGCTAGAACAATTTCCAGAAAATGTATACGCAGTAGTTGGATTACATCCATCGCATACCTTCGCGCATGATTTTGAAGATGGTGAGGAAATAAAATTCAAGACTCGCGAAGAACATTTTGACTCTAGTTTGTATCGCGAGCTGGCTAAATATCCTCGTGTGGTAGGGGTTGGCGAATGTGGCTTGGATTATTACAGACTACCGGAAGATCGTGATCACGAAGAAATTAAGCAGTTGCAGCGTGCTGCTTTTCAAGAGCAGATTAATTTAGCAATTGAGTTAAACAAGGCGTTGTGTGTTCATTGTCGTCCAAGCGACGGCACTTTGGATGCGTATTTAGAGATGCTAGAAATAATTTCTAAAGTAAAATCTGCAAATCCAAACTTGCGTTTTGAAATTCACTGTTACACTGGCGATGCCGACACTGCTTTGAAGTTTGTAGAATTAGGTGGATACATTGGCCTTAATGGAATAATCACTTTCGACAAAACTGGCCGTAGTGAAAGCGTGGTTAAAGCACTACCTTTGGAAGCTATCATTTTAGAAACTGATGCACCGTACTTAACACCAAAGTC
>CAYVOF010000038.1:0-5217 GCA_964453405.1 uncultured Candidatus Saccharibacteria bacterium
AGAAAAAGAAAATTTTTTATTCTGCCAGAAACCACTTGATAACGACTTTTTAGCTACGCTTTCAAAACATTTTAGTAAAGATTACGAGGATTTGCAAAGCGCAATCGCAGGATTGAAAAGTAAAATTTTGGAAATAAAACGACCAGAAATCGTAGTAAAAAATGACGATTTTTATCCCGATTTGAAAGATAAATACACGAGCAAAGCAAAGGATCTTAATGAATGTATTAAGAAAATAAATACTTGGATTGACGATGTAATAGAATTACTTCAAGAAAAATATGATAATCCACTTGTAGTTGTTTCAACTCCCATAGAGCCAGGAGATTTTTTATCTTCTTATAACAACGCAATTTTGGAATTGAATAAAATCATCAATGAGCATAATGAAAAAACAAAAAATCACGCAAGCGAGGTTTCGAGCGCCCGCGAGAAGCTTGAATTAAATTCAATCGCAATTGCCTTGGTGGGACAGGATTATAAACAAATGGGAACTGATTTGGAAGAAGCATTGAAAAACGAGAAAGAAGTTCTTAATGCAGTAAATAAGAATAATTCCGACATTTCAGAACTAGAAAAACAAACTTCAAATATCGGCAAAGCGATTATATCTATCAATAAACATTTGGAAGAATTTTTTGGTAGAAAAGAAATAGAGCTTGCACTGGACGGAGATAATAAAGGCTATATGATAAAAAGAGACGGGAAACCAGCGAAAAATTTGAGCGAAGGAGAAAAAACCGCGATCGCATTTTCATATTTTGTTGTTAAAGTCGGCGAAGGAGATTTTGATAAATCAAAAGGAATTATTTTTATTGACGATCCGATTTCTAGCTTTGATTCAAACTTCATTTATCACTGTTTTTCATTGATAAATACATATTTCAAGGATGTCGGGCAACTTTTTATCTCTACACACAATTTTCAGCTTTTCAACTTGGTCAAGGAATGGTTTATCAATAAAAATAACTCAACAAAGAAAGACAATGAAAAATTAAAGTCAGAAAACAAGGCGGAGAAACCAATCCCTTGTGAGTTTTTCATGGTCGAAAATTTTACTGAATCATATGTGCGAAAAGCGAAAATTGTTGCGCTTGATAAGACATTACGAAACTATAAATCTGAATACCACTTCTTGTTTGCCAAGCTTAAAGAATTTTCAGAAAAACAAGATACGCAATATGAAGATTTTTATACGATTGGTAATATGGCGAGAAGATATTTTGATATTTTTGCAGATTTTAAGATACCGACAACAGGTTATCAAAAATCTAAAATGGAAGTGTTGATTAAAAATATCAATAATTCTGATGAAAAAATTAGTACTGTGGACGCTGGCAAAGCGTACAAGCTGGTCAATGAATTTTCTCATAATTCCGACCCGACAAGCACAATCGAGCATAAAGATAAAAGCGAAAGCAAAGATGCAATTAAGATTTTATTAAAAATTATCAAAGAATCAGATCCTAAGCATTTTGAAATTTTGGAAAAGAACTCGATACCATAAAGATTTAAAAGAATCTGTTTATAGTCAAAGGTTAAATTTCACTAAAGTTTGTATTAAACATACATAAATATATGCTATAATACCCCCATCAACAACTAACAATATCAAGAGTGCGGTTAGGGAACCAGCCCTGTGATCCGCCAGCAACCTAGTCTAAGTATATTAGACCAAGGTGCTAAATCTGGCCCTGCTATCAGGGAAAGATACAATTAAAAAATATCCTTCTCTCGGTCTTTACCTGATAGACAAGAAAGGATATTTTTTTTATGACCCAGTACTTCAACTCGACCCATCTGCTCGGGTGGCTGTAGAAGTGATGGGTGGTCACGGCCTTATTACTCTTAACGGCGAAGTCACCAGCTCTAGCACAATAGACTGCACCAGTATCGTGAAACAAATCGTCGGCCCAGATTACAAAGTCATTACCAACATCGCTCAACAGAGCCCAGAGATTGCTCGCGGTGTTGATGTTGGCGGCGCAGGGGATCAAGGCATTATGGTTGGCTATGCAACCAGTAGCACTCCTAATTTTGTTCCAGTTGAATATGAACTAGCGCGGAGCTTATGCCAAGACGTGTATAAAGTTTATCCGTATGACGGCAAGGTTCAGGTGACTGTGGATTTTGCATCAGCTAAGCCCAAAGTTAAATGTGTTGTAGCGAGCTTTCAGAATAGTAATTCTAGCGAGCTCGAAGAACTGGTGCGCAGCTTAATTGTCGCTGATAAATATCTCATTAATCCCGCCGGCGAATGGCGACAGGGCGGATTTGATGCCGACTCAGGCTTATCTGGTCGTAAACTCGTGGTAGACGCCTACGGCCCTCATGTACCCATTGGCGGCGGCTCATTCTCAGGCAAGGACTATACTAAAGTCGATCGCAGTGCCGCATATTACGCCCGTAAGGTGGCTGTGGATCTGTTTTCCAAGCATAACGCAGTCGAAGTAATAGTTAAAATCGCCTATGCAATTGGTATTGCTGATCCAGTCATGGCAGTCGCATATGTCGACGGTAACCCTCAAGACATTTCACATCTCTACGACTTTTCACCCAAAGCCATTTACGACATTTTAGACCTGACCAAACCGCAATACGCCCAACTCAGCCAATGGGGTCATTTTGGCCACGGCAATATTTGGGACAAACCATTTTAATCTTCTATCCCACCCAACTTTGTTCTTTAGAAATAATTCAGTTTTTCTTTTATCAAAAACTTGGCAAAACTTTATCTGTTCTTTAACACTGTTGTGTCATCATAAATTTATGACCCAGAATTATACCCCTCCAAATAAATTAGACGACCTCGACTATAAAATCTATTTCCTGCGCGGTCGTCGCTGTATGCTCGATCGTGATTTAGCTTTGCTTTATGGTGTGGAAACAAAGGGACTTAATCGCGCTGTTAAACGCAACGTTTCAAGGTTTCCAGAAGATTTTATGTTTCAGCTTACAAAAGAAGAGGAGAATTACATTTCTTCAAGGTCACAATCTGTGACCTTGAACGAAGAAAGTGGCTTAGATAAGGCAAGCTTGAGATCACAAACTGTGATCTCAAGTGATGATATGATTTTGAGGTACCAAAATGGTACCTCAAAAGATAGTAGGGGAGGAAGGCGCTATAAAACATACGCCTTCACCGAACAAGGCGTAGCCATGCTGTCTTCAGTTTTAAAAAGCGAACGGGCGATTCAGGTAAATATTCAAATAATGCGGACCTTTACCAAGATCCGCGAAATGTTAGCAAGCAACAAAGATCTCCGCGATAAAATCGAAAAATTAGAATCCAAATACGACAGTCAGTTTGTAATAGTGTTTAGAGCCATTAAACAGTTACTTGCAGACCCAGACAATCCAAACAAAAAAAGTATCGGTTTTAAAACCGATTAAAACTGATTAAAACCAATCAAAGTATTGAGACTTAAATTATTTTACTTGTTTATATATTTTTCTGATAAAAAATATAAATAAAACTAAACACACAGCCAAGGTCACAATAACGCTTGGGTATTGGCCATTAAAGCCGTCAGCGGATTGATGTTTTAGCAGAATTCCTAGATAAGCCCAAACCAGTACCAAGCCATAGGCAATATTTTTGTCTTTTTTCATGCGTAAGATTCCAATTAGCGCCCCAACAAGTAAAATAATACTTGTCCAAACATAGTCGGATATACCAAAACCATTCCAGCTTAAGCTAACTAAAAACACAGTGATATTGGCAATAGTTGCGACAGTAATCCAACCAAAGTACACGCTAAAAGGTGCCCAGACAAAGATTTTTTGGTTTGTAGTAAATACTTGACCGCGAATAATATCAGCAATTTTAATGAGCAACACCAGCAAAGCCACCATCAAGATCACTGAAACACCAATATAATCATAATGCCAACTAAAGATCCATAAGATATTAATTATCGAAGTGGCAATAAACAGCGGATTGATTTTTTTGAGCAGTTGTTCAATTTTTTGATCCTTATCTAGAAATTGAAACAGCACGTAGCCTGCCAAAAGCAAATATATTAAACCCCAAATCGCAAAAGTTAAACCGGCTGGAGCAAATAAGTTTGGGTAGGCATCTGATATCATTCCGGTTGAACGATTGTTGATCGGTAGGCTGTTAGCTAAATAATTGACTACCACCATGCCGACATAGGTAACTGCGGTAAATATTTTTAAAGGTAAGTTTTTCATAAGTTATTATTTTATTTCGATTAATACTTCGTTGCGCGTCATCCATGGAGGTGTACCTGGTGCGTTGTATCCAGCGTAGGCAACACTGCCTTCTGTCTCGACTCCGTCGCGAGCGAGCGCTGAGCGCAATTTTTCTTGCATGCTTTTTATTTTTTCGTCCGAGCGATATCCAGTAAATCGCATGACCGCATATTTTTTAGTCGGGATCATGACAATTTTTACTCTGGGATCTGTGGGTGTGGGTAGAGTTTCTAAAGTGTAAGAACGAGGCATACCAAAAGAGATTGTTTCTGAGCCATTATCCTTAGTCATAACCACGGGCGCCGTCATGGCGATATTTTGGGAAACCTTATCCTCAACTTTTGTGTGTGAAATTACTGGAGCAGTCATTGCAATGCTTTGTTTTTTGGTGTTAGCGCCAAATATATATCCAGCTACGATGCTAAAACCGCTATTCATTGATTCTTTAAATGAACCCTCTACTGTGGTTTGCGCAACGATATGTGATGGGTATTCTCGTATTTGGTAATCTTTTGTTGTCTTGATCACAGTATAGTCCGCTTGCTCGACCCGGGATCCAAAAAACCCCCAAGCTGACCATAGTGCGAGAATAACGATGATTGCGATAAATATACTGGCCATTTTTTTATTCATTTAGTTGTTAAAAGGTTAATTAAATAGTAGTAAGTTAGTTTGTGTCTTGGTATGGCTATTTAAGCAGGCTCGAACCTACTTTCGGGAGCGGGTCTAGACCCGCTCACTGTATGAAGAACTAGTACCGGAACTAGTAGAAGAACTAGTTGAACCAGGGTTCTACTAGTTGAAGAGAGAAACACCCTGTATTTACTACTCTTTCTCTCTTAACAATCCGTTGACTACTATCTCACCAGAGAATCCACTGAACGACACCGTAATATATATACTAAGAAAAAGAAAGAGTAGTAAATTACCTAAATACTCAAGAATACAATCATACCATAACTAAACCACAAAACCTAAAAAACTCAAAATCTAAAGAGTTGA
>CAYVOF010000039.1:0-5061 GCA_964453405.1 uncultured Candidatus Saccharibacteria bacterium
ATTCGTGTAATACTTTAAAACATTTACCGCCGCGAAGCGGCGGTGATAAGGAGAAAAATATAGATTTCCTACTTACGTACAACTAAAAAAAGTGTTAAAATTAAGAGATAATTTACATAAAATTATTAAATTTTGCAAAACTCCTTTAGATGGCAATTCCGCAATCACAATTAGATACTTGGTCAAGACAGGGGTCAGTCGCAGGTTCTAGCGATACTTACCAGTCAATTCGAAATGCCTTAACGGCATTGTCATCGCCGATCGCCGAAATGATTAACTCCGGAAGGGTAAAAATATACCTCCAAGGTTCATACGCCCATGATACTAATACAAAGGGTGACAGTGATGTCGATGTATTGGTGGAACTTATTACGACCTTTCATTATAACAGGGAGGAACTATCTCCTGAACAAGAACGAGCTCATCAAGAAGCATTTGAGATTGCTGATTACCAATGGGCTGATTTACGTCGAGATGTTATCACAGCATTACAGAATTATTACGGGAGTGGATTCGTAGATACTACGGGCACTAAAGCGCTTAAGGTCTTACCGAGCTCTGGTAGACTAAAGGCTGATGTCGTTCCCGTTACAACTTTTAGAAAGTATGATTATTTTTATAGCCAAGACGAGGATTCTCATTCAAAAGAAGTTGGGGTGGTTCTTTATCATACGCAAACAGGAAGGGAGATAATAAATTACCCAGAACATCACTACAATAATGCAGTTGCAAAGCATGGCCTTACTAATCGAGAATACAAGTCTCTAGTAAGAACCATGAAAAATATGCGATCATATTTAATTGACAAAGAGTTAATTGATGCAAGCACAGCACCTTCATATTTTTTACAAAATTTAATTTATAATATTCCTCATAATTTATTTGAAGGAAATTTAAGTATAACCGTGCCTAATGCATTGAACTTTCTTGGTAGGGTGGATTTAGATGAATTTTTGAGCCAGAACGAACAGCATCTGCTTTTTGGTAATACAGAAGAGCAGTGGAATAAAGAAGATGCTAAAAAAGTTATTAATGCCTTTATTCATCTTTGGAATAACTGGCCTTTAAGGTAAAATTATGAAAATTAACAACAATAACTATAAAAAATTTACGGCGCTAATTCTTATCTTAGTTGGTATAAGTGCATTGATAATATATGGCTTTTCTGAGCTGTTGAATAAAGACAATATTAATATTCCTTGGTACATAGGTACTCCTTCTATTATGGGAGTGTACGCGCTTTTATTCTTTTTGTTTGATAGATATTTGTGGAAATTTAAAATATTTAAGAAATTCGGGATAATTATTGGTGATGACCTTAATGGTAAATGGGTGGGAATTATTAAATCTTCTTATGACAATTTCCAAAATGATATAAGGGCTGAATTAAATATTATCCAAACCGCAACGAGTATAAAAATTCATGGGAAATTTAATCAATCAAAATCAGTTAGTGTTCACGAGAATTTTGGTCAGAGCGAAATAGATAATCAAACAGCACTTTACTATTTCTATAGAAACGAACCTCAGTATGACGCAGTGGAGACAATGGCAATTCACGAAGGGTCAGTTAAACTTGTATTTGATCCAGTCGAGAAGACACTCACGGGTTCATACTATTCTGGCCGCGATAGAAATAACTACGGCACTATTGAGGTGAAACTAGCAGAATAAAAAATATTCGATTAAAAGCTTAATATTTTTTTATTTTTCGAGATACGTATAACAATTTATGAATCAAGCCTACAATAAAGATTTAGAAACTCAAATTAATCATCTGGAACAAATCATATCCCAAAACAAAGCTATAGAAGATGTTTTACGATTAGCACAGACTCTTAAGTTACCCAATTGGTATTTAGGAGCTGGCTGTATTGCGCAAACGGTTTGGAATCACATCCACGGCTTTGATTTAACTCAAGGCATCAAAGACTGTGATTTAGTGTATTTTGATAATACGAACCTATCTTATGAATCGGAAGACACTTTTATTCAACTGGGGAAGAAAGTTTTCAAGGATATTCCAATTCCAGTCGAAATTAGAAATCAAGCTCGAGTACATTTATGGTATGAAAAGAGGTTTGGTCGTAAAATCAATACTTATAACTCTGTAGAAGAAGCCATCAATGAATGGCCGACTACGGCCACTAGCGTAGGAGTAAAGTATGATGAAACAGGAAAGTTTACTGTCTACGCACCATATGGCTTAAATGACCTCTTTGGTATGATAGTGCGTCCCAATAAACTTAAAATTACAGAGGATATTTATTTAGACAAGGTCGCAAGATGGACAAGTATTTGGCCGAACTTAAAGGCCATCGAATGGGATAAATAAACATGGCACATATCTAATGACTCTCCGCCGGACGCTTGTAACGATCAAGCTTTATAACTTATGGACAGCAGCTTATACTTACTATAAGATGCAGGGTATTGAATAAAAACAAATTCAAAGGGAGGTGGTTATGGCCACATGTGAAGTTATTGCAATTTTTATCAGTCCGGCTGCTGGAAAACCTATGCAGCAAGTCGAAGAAGTAAAGGCTATTGCCGGAAGAGGGCTTGAAGGCGACCGCTATTACAAGGGCGAGGGAAGTTTCGGTCAAGTTATAGGTAAAAGACAGGTTAGCCTTATTAACGCAGCGTTTTTTCCCGGCAGCGGTTTCTATTACATCGATTGCCGCCGCAACATTATTACTGCCGGCGTTGAACTGATGTGGCTAATCGGAAGAGAATTTGAGATCGGAACCGTAAAGATGCGTGGTTTGAAATACTGTGATCCATGCATGAGACCAAGCAAGCTCTCCAAAAAAGAGGTAAGCTTTAAAGAAGCGTTTCATGATCGAGGAGGCTTAATAGCCGAAATTATCGAGAGCGGAAAAATAAGAACAGGTTCTCAAATTGTTCTTCCGCCAAAAGGATATTAACACTATCTTTCGTAGCTGAGTGCGTATCAATCCATGGTACGCGCTCTTTATTTTCGAGTAATGCAACTCCAAATATCTTCCTAATGAAACCCAACAAAAAGCACTTTTATTTAAGGGTGTTTTTTGTTAAAATAAGCTTAATTAGTTTAATCTAAATAATTTTTCCCATATGTCAAAATCAAAACAAGCTTACCATGGCGGAGCATTCTTTAACGCCATAGGTGAAGACTTTTCAAAATTTGAACGACACAAGCAAGTAATCAATGCTGATGTTTTAGATGCATGGTTTGACCCGTCTCCAAAGGTCTTGAACAAAATCAAGAAATTTTTATCATACTCAATTAAAACATCGCCTCCAACCCACTCAGAAGGTTTAATTGCCACCATAGCAAAATATAGAAAAATCCCTGCTGGTAATATCGTAGTCGCTGGCGGTTCTTCAGATATCATGTTTACTTTCTTTCCCAGAATGGTAAACAAGGGGCAAAAAGTTCTTATTCTTGATCCGATGTACGGAGAATATGCACATATTTTTGAGCATGTTGTAGAAGCAAAATTGATTAGGTTTAAATTAGATAAAGAAGACAATTTTGTCGTTGATATAAAGATGTTGATTAAGGAAATCAAAAAGCATAAACCAGATATGGTTGTTTTGGTAAACCCCAACAGCCCAACAGGACAATACTTGCCAAAGAAAGACATTCTTAAAGTAGTAAAATCTATCCCCGCCCAAACGCTCGTCGTAGTTGATGAATCTTATATTGATTATATAAACTCAAATTTCTCTCTGGAAAAAGAAGCCGTACAATTTCCTAATCTGGCTATCATTAAATCGATGTCTAAGGTTTACGGATTGAGCGGCGCACGAATCGGTTATTTAGTTTCAAACAAAAAGATCATTGACAAAGTAGCATCGTTCGTGCCGCCATGGTCAGTGAGCATGATTGGTCAAATAGCTGGTATTGAAGCATTGAAAGACAACGCCTATTACCAGAAGCAGTATAAAAAAACTCACGCATTGCGAGAATTCCTATCCAAATCCCTGAGTCAAATTGCTGGATTAAAAGTTTACAATTCGGTTGCCAACTACCTTTTGATTGAGTTATTAAACCTCAAAATTAACGCAGAGAAAATTGTACAAAAATTGCAAAAGAAAAATATCTTTATTCGAAATTGCAACTCAATGAGCTCTCAATTCAATAACAGATTTATAAGAATAGCAGTGAAAAATGCTTCGGATAATAAAAAGGTTGTCCAAGCCTTAAGCGAAAGTATGAGATGAAATTTATGGACTTCTTAGAAACATTGCAGACACTCGAACCAGTATTTATTGAAGCTGGAAAATTAGCCTATAAAATGCAAAGCGGCGTTGAACAGCATAATAAATACAATACAGGTAACCCTGTAACAGATATTGTTACTGCTGCGGATTTGGCAGTCCAAGAATTTCTTCTAGAAGCTATGAGCAAAACGGATTTAATTAACTGCCGACTGATCGCAGAAGAAAATACCACGCTTACTAAAAACTTTAACGAACAAGGTCAATATTATTTAGCAATTGACCCGATAGACGATACTGCAATATACGCTAAAAATGGTAAATATTTTAGCCAGATCATTTCCCTTCACGATGGCAAAAATTTGCTATACATGTTTATACGATTTCCAGCGCTAAACTGGACTCATAAAATAATCAACAATACTTACTCTGTCTCTGGAGACACGCCAGACTTTTCATTACCTCCTGAAGCAAAGAACACGATTGTCTATTGGTCTGGGGATCCTGAGAAAAATATTTCACCAGAGCTACTAATAAAATTGAACAATAAAGGCATCAATTTTACCCAAATCCATGGCATAAGCAAAGACGTGGGCAGTATCGCAATGTTGGTCTGTGATAAAGTGGCAGGAGTGTATCAAGAAAACCCAAATGTATATGATGGCCTATCGGAGTACAATATTGCTTTAGCTAAAGGACTACCAATTTATGAGACATGGGTAAACGGAACTTTAGATCTACAAAATATCGAAAAAAGAGAGTCTGGCTTATTTTACCCCGGTCATTATCTTGTGCTTAATAATCCCATCTGACCACAATTACTGCATCATTCATGGAACCCTCACCCCTCACCAA
>CAYVOF010000040.1:0-5040 GCA_964453405.1 uncultured Candidatus Saccharibacteria bacterium
AAATGGAGCTGGTAACCAGTCATCAGCAAATCCTACTTTACCAACCTGATTGGTGATCCAGACGGTGTACTTCATAAATAACACGCCGAGCACTATTAATAGAGGACCTATAATAAATTTCATATACTATATTATACTACACTAATTATAGAATGGGTTAATCCTCGCTAAAACAAAAACCACTATAATAGTGGTTTTTGTTGGTGGACCCCAGCGGGCTCGAACCGCTCACCTCCGCAGTGCAAATGCGGCGCTCTACCAGATGAGCTAGGGGCCCAGATTTTTATCTGTAAATCGGTAACTCAAACATTGTAGCAGAGCTTTTCAATTTTGACAATAAGGCCTTAAATATAGTATTATTAAAAAGATATTGAAGCCAGATAGAACTTCTGCGAAACAAATAGTGAAACAAAATTGCATTCAATTAACTTAAAAATAAAACATGGCATGGTTTGGTAAAAACAAATCAATTTTAGGTATAGATATTGGGACTCAGTCCATTAAAATGATCCAGTTGCGTACAGATGATCAGTTTGTGGAGACTTACGGTATCGTAGAAGTGGGACATCCCATTAATATGCAGAGTAAACCGGAAACGGTTGATCAGATCGTAGAATTATTGACTAATCTGATCACTAGAGCCAAGGTTACCACTAAGCGCGCTGTAGTCAGCTTGCCTAATTCAGCAGTTTTTACTTCGGTCATTGATATGCCAAAAATGACTGACGAAGAACTGGACCAAGCTATTCAATACGAAGCCAAAAAATATATTCCTTTACCTACTTCTGAGGTAACTATTTCCTGGAGCTTGATTTCCGAAGATCCCGCTACTAATTCTATGAAGATTCTTCTGATCGCGGTGCCAAAGCAGATCCGCGATATGTATATTCAGATTTTCCAAAAAGTTGGCTTGGATTTGGAGATTATTGAAATAGAAGCTTTGGCTTTGATTAGAGCGCTAGTTCAAGATAATACTAAAAATTATGTTATAATAGACATAGGTGGAAAAGTTACAGGAATCAATTTTATCAAACAAGGCTTACTACAGTTGACTCGCAATCTGAACATTGGCGGTGACACAGTAACCGAAAAGATTTCTCAGACTTTAAATTTACAAACCGCTCGAGCCGAACAGTTTAAGCGAGACTTTGGCTTAAATTCAACCGAATTTTTACCAGAAGCAGTAAAACCAGTTTTGGAAAGTATCAAAACAGAGGTAAAGCAAGTTTTGGAGCTATACTCTTCTCATGGAGTTGGTGTGGATAACTTGATTTTAGTTGGTGGTGCAGCCCAGATGCCTGGTTTAAAAGAGTATTTTGCTGATTTAGCCCCAACCGTTAATTATGGCAGTGGGGTACAGTTATTGCAATATCCTTCACAAGTTGGTCCGGTTTTGGAACGTTACTCGATGCAGTTGTCTATTGCGATTGGTTTAGCCCTAAGAAATAAATCTTGAAATAAAAAATAAAAAAGCTATAAAAAAATGGCAGAAATTAACTTATTAGATACTCAAGCGCCTTCTAGCGTTCTTAAAGCCCAAGGAAAAATATGGCTGGTTAGAATGATAACCACAGTTTTTATTTTAGTGGTGCTTGCTTATGTTTTCCTACTAGTATTTGGTTGGCTAACTGACCGCAGTATCGGGGAAGCAAAAGATTCCGTTGCTAAACTTCAATCTGATTTTAAAAGCAATCCGGACCGCGAGCAGTTGATTACTCGACAAGGGCAATTAAAAAATGCCAACCAATTGTTAGCTAATCACCATTACTGGTCGCCAGTATTACCAGAATTAGCCAGAGTTACTCTAGCTTCGGCAAAATACTCATCAATTTTAGTAGATATTAAAGATGGTTTAGAATTAACTGTTACTACCCCGTCATACGAGGAAGCAGAAAAGTTTTTGCAAGTTTTTGATTTGCCAGAGTATAATACTAAATTTTCCAATGTAAAGCTTTTAGCTTTAACTAAAGCCGAAAGTGATAATGTGCTACAGACTAACATGCGATTGCATTTAACAGTCGATCCAAGCCTGTTCAAAAAATAATTTTATGGAAACCCCTAATTTAAAACAAATAGCTAGATCAAAGCAACTACAGAGTCCTATTCTCCAGTCTGTTTTGTTAATCATTGCTGGAATTCTGCTTGGGTGGTTTGTTGTTAGTCCAAAGTATGCTGCAGTAAAAACTCAACGCGCTGAGTTAGTTAAGATCAATGGTCAAAAAGAGGTTTTTGAAAAAGAACAAATCGAGTTAAACAAGTTAATTGAAAAACTTAAGAATTCTGATTCCCAAATTAAACTTTTAGACGAGGCAGTACCACTGTCTACTCGTCCTACTAAAATCGCAGTCATGCTCGAAAGCTATGCCAGATCTTCTAGTCTAGAAGTTTCTTCGATTAATATTTCTGATATTGATAAAAATATTGTGGCAGGGAATAAAGATTTAATCGCAGAGCCTTACAAGGCACAACGCGGTTTGGCTACGGTCAAAGTTACGGTATCTATTACCGGTAGCACTGAACAATTTAAAAACTTTCTGCAATTATTAGAAGATTCTGGACGGTTGATTGATGTTAATAGCTTAGAGGTGTCGCGTAATGATGCTGATATTAAATATGTTGTTGACTTAGTCACTTATGCTTACGAGCCAATCTAAATTTCTATGAAAAAAACCATTACCATTATAATAGTTGTTCTCGCATTAGGTGGCGCTGTTTTCTTTGCCTACTCTGCGCTTAACACCTCACCATTAAGCTCTGGTCAGGCTGTCCCTGCATCGACTATTTTACCATTTGGGACAAGCTTAGACTTTAAAACTTTGAGCGAATTTAACAAAACTAACCGAATTTTCCCATATCCTAAAGTTACCAAAGAAGAAATTGGAAATAGCAATTAGCCCTTTTAACCTATGGCCATAGCCAAGTCCAATGCCACGCTAGCATCTTTTGAAAAGTTTCTACTCGATCATGGCTTTCTTAATAAGTACCAGCAAGATAAGTTTATAACTATCAAGTCTGCCAAATTTGGTTCCAGCGACGCCAAGCTCGAACTAGAGCAAGTGGTGCAGTTGTTGGCTAGCGAAAAAATTCTAGATGATGAAGATGTCGCCAAAGCCCGAGCGGCATTTTTAAACTTGCCGTATGTGGATTTAATGACAGTCAAAGTTCCTGACGAAGTATTAAAGCTAGTGCCTGAGGAATCTAGAATTTTTTACAAAATGATTCCGTTTGAACTGGCTGGCCGAGATTTAAAAATTGCCTTAGTTGATCCGAGCAATATTCAGGCTTTAGAAGCTTTGGAGTTTTTAGGACAAAAAAATAATTTTCAGATTCGAGTTTTTGTTGCTTCACCTTCTGGTGTGGAAGCATTTTTAGCTGGTGTAAAAAAAGATCTTAAAACAGTAGTAGGAAAGGCTTTAGAGGACATTGCCTCACAAGAAGAGACCGAAAAAGCTTCCCCTCAGGGCCAAAAAATTATCCGAGAAGCCGCCGCTCATCAGGAATCCGAAGATGAGCCGATTATTAAGATCGTAGACGTAATTTTGTCTAATGCGATCGATGCCAAAGCTTCCGATATTCACATTGAACCCTCTGAAAATGATGTGCGTGTACGTTATCGTATTGATGGTATTTTGCACACTAGTTTAAGATTGCCAAAAAACGTGTTATCCGCGATTATTTCTCGTATCAAAATTTTGTCTAACTTAAAAATCGATGAACAGCGTTTACCACAGGATGGACGTTTTCATATTGATATCGGCAAAAAGTCTGTAGACTTGCGTGTTTCTACCTTACCTTTGATGTATGGCGAAAAGATTGTAATGCGTATTTTGGATAAGACCGCCAAAGTACCAACTTTAGAAGAATTGGGCTTGCGCGGGCTAGGTCTAAAATGGGTTAATGAGAATATTCAAAAAACTCACGGAGTATTCTTAATTACTGGACCAACTGGAAGTGGTAAGTCTTCGACTTTGTATTCGATTTTAACCATTTTAAACACTGTAGATGTTAACATTGTAACCTTGGAAGACCCGGTTGAATATTTTATCGAAGGTGTTAATCAGAGTCAGATTAAACCAGAAATTGGTTTAACTTTTGCGTCAGGATTACGTAGCATTTTGCGTCAGGATCCTAATATTGTGATGGTAGGTGAAATCCGCGACGAAGAAACCGCAGAACTGGCTGTTCACGCGGCTTTAACTGGTCACTTGGTATTCTCTACTCTTCACACCAACAATGCTGTGGGGGCAATTCCTCGTCTCACCAATATGGGCATCGAAGAATTTTTGCTTTCAGCTTCTGTAAACTTGATCATGGCGCAACGTTTAATTCGTAAGCTTTGCGATCATTGCAAAAAGCCATCTAAAATTAATGTAGTACTACAAAAAGAAATCGATGAAACTCTAAAAGTAGCACCAAAAGAATATCTAGAAGGGATTGATCCAAAAAAGATTGTAGCTTACGAAGCCGTGGGTTGCGATAAGTGTGGGAACATTGGCTATAAGGGTCGTATGGGTATTTTTGAAGTTATGCCGTTGTTTACTGAATTGCAAGATATTATTTTTGGTAAGTTGCCAGCTTACAAAATTTATGAAGCCTCCGCTAAGCTAGGAATGATTACCATGAAGCAGGATGGAATTATTAAAGTACTTCGCGGAGAAACCACTGCCGAAGAAATTGCCCGTGTTACTACTCAGTAATTGATGTAGCTAGAAAATATGGAAACTATTATTACAAAACAATATTCACTGCGTAATCAACCATTTTACTCGCTTGTGGGCGTAACTGTAGGTTTGGTAGACGGCGATGCTCAATCTTTGAGCTTTTATACTCAAAAGCTAAAGCAGGCTAACCTTGATGTGGTGGGTTTTGAGACTTTGCCAGATTTAACTCGTCACGTTGTTAGTATGCCAATAGACGCAGTAATTTTTAGCCCCCGTCCGGAACAACTCTCCAGCGAACTTACCGAACTCAAACGGTTTATCGACCAGAATCCACAATTACCCCTTATTACAATGGCTAAAACCATGCAAGAAATGCAAA
>CAYVOF010000041.1:0-5024 GCA_964453405.1 uncultured Candidatus Saccharibacteria bacterium
GCTGCAGTGTTATTGGATAAAAAAACTTTGAAGGAGAAAAAATCTTTTTCATCATATATTAAACCAAGGTTTTGGAAACGCAGGGATCCAGAAGCAATGGCTGTTTGCAATATCACCTGGGACGATTTAAAAAACGCCCCAAACTTAAAATCCGTTCTTAAATCCTTTAACAAAACGTTCGGTAACAATGTACTCCCAACAATGTATGGCGGAAATCTTGATATTATTTTCCTCCCTGCTGCTTACCGCACAGCTAAAATGAAATATCCTTTTGAATACCACACTTTCAATATCTGGCCACTTTTTTACACATTTATGGCAAAAAAAGGTAAATTAACCAATAAAAAAAGGTTTGTTGGCTTTTCTTTAGAAGATGTGGCCAAGCATTTAAAAGTGCCACCGACTACAGACCGTCACGATGCTCTCGGAGATTGTCGGTACGAAGCTGAAGTATTGCGAAAAGTAGTTAAGGGAATAAAAGTATGAAAATAGTTTATTTTGGAACATCCGAGATTGGGATTCCTATTTTGAGTGCTTTAAAAAAGCATCACCAAGTATTAGCAGTAGTAACAACCCCAGACAAACCGGTTGGACGAAAGCAGGTTCTCTCGCCAAGCGCGATCGCTAACGAAGCATCACGGTTGAACTTGCCTGTCCTAAAACCTACCAAGGTAAAAAACAATCCCGAATTTCTAGAGGAGCTAAAAAAATTTGAAGCAGATATTTTTGTGGTGGTTTCATATGGGAAAATTCTCCCTGTGGATCTACTGGACATTCCCCCACTCAAAACGATTAATGTTCACTTTTCTCTGCTACCAAAATATCGGGGACCTGCGCCAGTACAGTTCGCGCTTCTTAATGGTGAGACAAAAACAGGCACTTCAATCTTTATCCTCGATGAGTTAGTGGATCATGGCCCTATCTTAGCCATGCAAGAATTAGATATTGATCCAGACGATACCAACATTAGCCTGCAAAGTAAATTAGCGATAACATCGGCTGACTTAATCTTAGAAACTTTGCCAAATTATGAGTCTGGAAAAATTGAACCGCAAGCTCAAAATCACGATCTGGCAACTGGTTCAAAAATAATTTCCAAAGAAGATGGCAAAATAAACTGGGATCAAACCGCTCAAGAAATTTATAATCAATTTAGAGCTTATCAGCCATGGCCTGGAATCTATACAAGTTGGCAAGGAAAAATTTTAAAAATCTTAGATTGCAGACCCCACACAGAAAGTTCAACAGAAACAATTGATTGCGGTAACAAAACTTACCTCCGCCTCATTACAGTTCAGCTGGAAGGTAAAAACCCAGTCTCCATTAAAGATTTTCTAAACGGTTATCCTGACTTTAATTCAAAAACCTTGCTCTGGTAGCAAGGTTTTATTTTTTCTGAATATGTTCGGCAAATGTTTTTGAAAACTGAACTTCACCAGATGGTTGTTTATGTAGGAAATAATAGAACTCTGATTTCGTTGGCCTCATCACAGCTTGAATGCTTCCCAAAGATGGATTACCGATTGGTCCAGGGGGCAAACCAGCATAACGATAAGTATTATACGGTGAGTTTATTTCTGTATCCTTAATACTTACTCCGGGATCGTTCTTGCCAGTAATGTAATTTACGGTGGCGTCGCTTTCAAGTCCTTGGCCAATTAACATACGGTTATAAAATACACCGGCAATCAAAGCTCGTTCTTCAGCTAAACTCATATTACTGCTAGAACCACTTTCTGCTTCTACTATTGATGCGAGTGTTAAAATATCGTACAAAGACATACCAGGCCTATGATCACCTCCCGAAACTTCTAAGGACTCGTAACCAGGGATAGTATAGGTTAATTCGGACTCTAGAACATTTATCGATCTCATTCGGTTCGTAAAATTGCTTAGCATCTTAGTAATAACATCTTCTGGAGTAGCACCCTTCGCAAAGCGGTAAGTATCTGGAAACAAGTAACCTTCTAGACCTGTGCCAGAGGGTTTATCCATGACTAAAGCGTAGGAACCAAGGTTAAACTTTTTTACGGCATCTAAAAATTCTTCTTCGGAAAACATACCAGAAGAAGCTAATTTGGCAGCAATCTGCTCGGTAGTCCAACCCTCAATAATGGTGACTTGAACCTCTTCGGCTTTTTGCTGAAGCTGTGTTAAGCGCTCTCTTTGTGCTGTTTTATAATCGCTATAGACCTTCCAAACTCCGACGATAATTAAAACAAAAATCAATAAAATTGTTATTGGAAACAACCTTTTAACCATATGAGTATAATAGCATTTTGGTATAAAAAAATCTCCCAAGCAGGGCCCTGCAAGGGAGATTTAATAATTTTATTTTAGTTTTGTGTTTTAGCGCTTACTAAGACCATCTTCGACATGGTCTAAGACTTTCTTCGCATGGTCCTTACCGCCGAGACCAAATGCCAAACCACCAGCAATAGCAATCATAGCGATTATGGCACGGAACAGATCAAGTAAGAAAGCTTCAGCGATTTGTAACTCACTTAGTGCAGCAATTGTAGCAAATGCAATAATTGCCCAGCGAGTTAAAGAACCAAGCATATTACCTGATTCAAATCCACCAGCTTTAACAGTTCCCTTGATAACATCGCCCAAGAAATTAGCAGCGATAATACCAAGTAAGATAATGACCATAGCAATCACTACATGTCCTGCATAACCCAAGACATCAGAATAGAAGAAGCTAGTAATGTCACTTAATCCTAGGATATCTGCAGCTGCAATAATGCTAGCTAAAATGAAGAACCATTTAATTATCCAATGTACAATGCCAGAAATTTTTATTGTTCTGCCACTGCGATCTGATAATTGTTTTAGACCTAGTTGATCGCCTAAGCCATCGATGCCAACAGACACCAACGCACGCTTAAGCAAATTTCACAAAAAGATACCGATAATCCAACCGATCTATAATACGATAACTGCCGCGATTAAATTTGGTAAGAATTGAATCACCCTATCGTACAGGCCATAAATTGAATCCTGAACAACATAAGGGTAATCGTTATAATAATCCATAAGAAATTGTTCCTTTCTGTACAAGCTTATTTAAGCTAATACAATATTTTAGTCTCCGGTATATCGACCACTGCCGGAATAATTACAAATAAAAAAGCAACAGGAAAAATCCTATTGCTCTCCGTAAATAAAAAGATGAAAATCTCTACTACGACCACCGTCGCATTCCACAAAGAATAAAGTCTGCTTCTCACCTAACACCAGCTCACCATCCATAATCGGAACTGTCTCCGATGAACCAAGTAAAAAAGATTTTAAATGAGCATGACCATTACTGCGCTCATTTACATCTACCTCACTTCGCAACTCAAAAACATCATGACTGTAGTTTTCTTCCAGTGGGACTAATTTATACAGCATCTTCATTATATCCTGCTCCAGCATTGGCTCCTTGTGAGTTAGCCGTATGCTTGCTGTTGTATGAGGATTATAAATTAACGCCATCCCGCTGCTAACACCGCTCTCTTTAACAACAGTGTTGGCTTGGCTGGTTACATCTATCAGCTCAAATTGTTTTTTGGATGTCACTTCAATTCTTTTATGAAATGTTGTCATCGTTTAGCTAAACTTAGCTAAATTCATTATACCATAAATCTGCACTAAAGTCAGTTTTCTTTCATTAAGTCCACACTCGTATCGTGGATTTTACTCTCTATCGGTAGGCTAAAAATGAAGGTTGAACCCTTGCCAGCACCTGCGCTTTCTGCCCAAATTTGGCCATTATGCTGCTGTATAATGATTTTTGCCACATACATCCCCAAACCCAAGCCAGTGGCGTGTGTGACGGAATCATGGCCTCTGGTGTACTTATCGAATATAGTCTTTAGCTCGTCTGCACTTATCCCCTTCCCAGTATCCTTTACTTTCACCACTAGATCTCTATCCACCTTTTCCAAACTCACTAAAATATCCCCTGCTTTGGAATATTTAATAGCGTTATCAATCATATTATTCACAACTTGGCGGACTTTTTCTTTATCCATCATGATATCTGGGTAAACCTCACTTGGGGGTCTGTAAACAATATTCATTTTCTTCATTTGTGCCAGAGGCTGCATCTGAACCACTAAATCGGAAACCACTTTTTCCAAAGAATTCTTTTCAAAGAAAAATTCAAGCTTCCCTCGTTCAATTCGAGAGGCATTCAGTAAATCATCTATTGTTGAAATCTGCGCTTCGTTTGTGACATTAGCTCGTTCGATCGCAGCATGGAGTTCAGTAGATAATTCACCAAAATCACCGTTCAATACCGCGCCCAAATACCACTTAATAGTTGCAGGCGGGGTTCTTAATTGATGACTAGCAATAGAAATGAACTCTGCTCGTGCTTTATCTAGGGCGACTAGTTGTTTATTTAAAGCCTCTAATTGTTCGTAAATTAATGCTTTATCTAAAGCAACAGCTACTACGTCGATTAAGCTAGATATTGCATCTTTTTCAAAATCATTAACAGAATCATACGGTCTATTTAAACCAAGCAACAAAACCCCTATTAAATTGTCCTGTGTAAGCAGTGGGTACAATAAAATATTTTGAAGATGTGCTTCTTCATCTAATTTTTTTAGCTTCTCTACCTTCACCCACTCTCCATAAATATCCTGCATGCTTCCAGCGGTCTGCCACTGCTTTTCTAAAATAACTTTCTTTAGGAGTGGATTTTGTTCTGGAGTATCTAGTTTTTGCTTATCTAAGTCTGTTTTTAATTCTGTAGAAGCCTTTCGATATCTCTCCGACTTTGAAAAAACAAAAGGATTCAAAATCTTTTTTTGCTCGTCATATAAGAGAACACCAACAACCTCCATATTTAAATCAACCCGGACTATATCCGAAATCTTTTCGGAAAGCTGCGCCGGGTCTAAGGTAAGTAAGCTAATTTGATAGAGCTTACGAAGGAGTGAAAGAGTCTTATTAACTTCAGCAAGTTCTAAGCTATGACGATATATTTGCTCGTTTAACTCCTGCAAATTTGTATCTTTTGCAGTTTT
>CAYVOF010000042.1:0-4556 GCA_964453405.1 uncultured Candidatus Saccharibacteria bacterium
TAGATCCTGGTAACGCTGCTAAGTATGAACAAGAAATTGCCAGGTTGAGGTAAAAAATTAAACAACTTTCAGTAAGGATTATTAAGACCCACGTGAAGCGGGTCTTTTAAATTTGCTCAACAATTTACATGGAGGTTGCGGCAAACTTTAACAAAAGTTGACCGAAACTTTAGAAAATCTTTATGTTGGCTTGAATACGAGTTTGCCATACTTTATGAATGGCAAATACTCAAAAACTTTATTGCTACGTAGACGAGACGGGCCAAGACGTCGGCTCAGCCTTTTTTATTGTGGTTTGTGTGCTTAGTAGTCAAGAACAACAAGCGATTCGCCAGAACCTCGTTAATATCGAACAAACAACTGGTGTTGGTATTAAAAAATGGCACATCTCTCGGTCCCCAGAGAAAGAAGAGTTTATGAGGAACATAATTCGAGAAGGGTTGGCCAAAGGAGACATATATTATTCGGTAAAGAGGAAGCCTTTGTCGTTTTTCTACGTAATGCTAGAAACAATTGAAAAGGCAATTAAGAATAAATGCCAAGACCAGGGTTATAAAGCAATCATTTATGTTGATGGTATTGATTATAAGAAGGCGATAGAATTAACTAGAATTCTAAGAATTAGGGGAATAAGGTTGAAACTAGCTCGATCAGTCCATGATGAAAGTGAAGTAATGATAAGATTAGCAGACAGATGGGCTGGTTGTATTCGAGGAGCAATGGAAGGAAAAGTAGATAATAAGAATATTTTAACTAGCGCCATAAAAGCCAATTACATTAAAAATATTTAAAACAAAACAACCCCCAGAGGGGGTTGTGTTTATCGACTATCTTAAAGATTTCTCTTTAAGCCAATCTCCGTCAAATAAGGACGGGCCTTCATCGAAAGTAATAACATAATATACGAATATACTTTTGCTGTCAATCTGCTAAATCAAAAACCCCCTTTCGGGGGAGCAGTCTATTCTGTCTTTCGATAGACACCGACCATCGGGACGTATTCGACTGTAACTTTACAGTAATCATATGTAAATTTGCTTTGGGTGTCAAGTAATATTTTTATATCTATAAAACAAAACAACCCCCGGAGGGGTTGTGTTTATTGGCTAGCTTAAAGATTTCTCTATAAGCCAATCTCCGTCAAATAAGGACGGGCCTTCACCGAAAGTATTAGTATTTTAACAAAAAATAAAACAGGCTTCAATAGTTTTCGCATTTTAAGGAAATCTTGATTGAAACTTTATGTTTTCTTTAAGGCAGTTTTATCATGCTTGTTTTAGAATTAAAACATGCAAGATATAGAGATATATGACAGATGGAATATCGTTAAGAAATCGCTCCAAGCAAGAGACAAACTCAAATTTTTTAAAGAGCGGCAGATTTGGTGGTGTAACATCGGACAGAATCTAGGAGCTGAAGTGTATGGCAAAGGGAGTGATTTTTCGAGGCCAGTTTTGGTATATAAGAAATTATCAGGAGACTTATTCCTAGGCCTTCCATTATCGACTAGAATTAAGAATGGTAATTGGTATACAACGATTTCTCATAATGATAGGCCTGTGAGCGTTTTACTTAGCCAGATAAGGATATTAGACAAAAAGCGATTAATCGTAAGATTTGGTCATATCAATGACCTGAATTTTAATAAAATAAAAACAGGCTTCAATAGCCTGTATGGTTCTAAATTTTCTCCCTAGTCACAGTATAGTGAGAAGGGAGCGAAGGGAAATCCCAAATATAATTACATATTACACAAAGATTCGTATGTTGTCAAGGTATGTATGAGTTTAAAAGCAAAAAAATTTCTTTTGTCATTGGTTTGCGGATTATATTTTGATGTGGAAAACGATTCGCATAAGTGTGGGGAAAATGAGAGATGGTTATTTTTTCAGTAGCATTGCCATCAGTAAAGTTCCGCGATAAAATTTTAATTAGTTGATCATTAAAATTATAAAGCCATGTATATTACCAAGTGCGATATTTGTACGAAGCAGATTAAAAATTGGAATGAGAAGGTTAGGGTTGAACACAAAGAAGCTATTGATAGCCTGGCTTTTTGTATACAGTGCGCCGCTCCAGTGACCGCTTTCTTAAAAAAGTATCAGTTGTTAAAGAAGGAAGAAAAGGTGATGACAACAGCACAACTATTAAAACAAATTTCAGATCGAGGAAAATCATTGGAAAAGAAAGACAAGGCGGTAAAGGCAACGCAGGCTAAGAAATAGGCTAAATGCATGAATAACCTCAGACCACATGGAACTTAAAAACCGCTTAAATAGACGGTTTTTTAAAACTTTATCAAAACTTGATAAAATCTTGATCGAAACTTTAGAAAAACTTTATGTAGACTTTATGTGGGTTATTGTAAAATTGCTTTACAAGGCTAATTTTTTAATGTATCCTACTTAGCTATAAGCGAGTTTTTCCCTTATATATGCGACATTTACTAATAAATTTTAAGTTCAAAGGCAACCTGTGCATTATGGGTTTAACAAGTCTTTTTGAAGCGGCCATGGTTATGGTCGCTTTTTTTGTACTTAAATTTATACCAAAATATGCGCCGTTTGCTATGTTTTGTGGCCGCGCGCTAGATCCGCCACCGGAGCCACCTGACGGTTAGGGTCGAGTAATCTAGATATATCAATTCAACTAAACTAATTATCATTTATGAAAAACGTTTTATCTTATATAAAAAATAATATCCAAACCACTGTGACGGTTTTAGCAGTTGCGGCATTGTTAGTATCCAACACTTATTTCATTGCTCGGGCGCAAGAAGGGGAGCAGTCTATGAATGCCAAAGTAGAGCAAAGCAAAGCGGAGAGTACAGAACTTTCCCCGCAAGAGTTTGCTGAACTGGACTTAAATGGCTCAGCTGAGAGTTATCCTCATTTGAATTGTATTCAAGAGTTAGTTAGAACTACCGAACCGTCTGATGTTTACGTTAACGATGCGCCATATAGTTTGCAATTTCATGGCAGTAGCTTAACAAATAACTTTCAAGACGTTAATGGTGACAACTTACCTGACTACGTCTATGGATTTAATACTGTAGATGGTGGTAGTAATTTGGTTCAAACATACATGGGATGCGTGTATTTAAACAACGGCACTGGCTGGGACAAAGCATATCAGTGTTATGCAGTGACTCACACTGACACAGCTACCGGTGAAATTACAGTTGCCGAGTATTACGGCGACTGTGCCGGTGAGCCATCGGCAAAAGCTAGTGACAAAGAATAATTTACTAACCTATTAAATTATAAATAAATTTATGGCAAAGATATTATCAGTTTTCAATTCGAGACTTTATGCACTATTGTCGTTAGTAGTGATAGCTGGATTAGTAGTTTCGCAAGCGCATATGATGTCTAGAATTAACAATTTGGCATCCAATAAAATATTGGCATTTGAAGAAGGTGCTGATGATCAAAAAGCATCGTCAGAGTCAGAATCGAATTATGCTAACCAGGTGGGTGTACCGCCCCCTCCATATGACCCATCTCTGTTCCCAACAGCTGACTGTTCGTACAAGGCATTTTTAACTGAACCTACATCAAATACATATAATCCGGATGTTCCTTATAATTTGGACTTTTTCAGTGGCCCAAAGACTGCTGTATTTCAGGATATAAATGGTGATAACTTACCAGATTATGTGATGTCGCAGAATACAATAGATGGTGCAAATTGGAATAGTCAAAATTACGAAGCGTGTGTTTACTTAAACAATGGTAATGGTTGGACCAAAGCTTATGTTTGCCGAGCATTTACACGTATTAATCTTGAAGCTGAGCAAATACTCCAGGCTGAGTATAAAGGCGATTGCGCCGGTGAGCCATCGGCAAAATCTAGCGGCAATGAATAGTTACATACTTAATAAATAATTCAATAACATATGACATTTTCAATTTCAAAAAAAGACTTAATGCTTTATTCAACAATTGTCGTTTTAATTATGGCTTTACTAGGAACATTCTTAGTCTATAAAGTGCAAGCACAGGAAAAGATAGATAATTCGAAAGTACAGATTGAGACTGGCCTCGCATTAGGCGAAGAAAACAGTGGGGCAGAAGATTCAAATGAAGGTGTTCCATCTGGTTCTACTATTGAGCACATGTCCTGTGCAACGGAATTAGACAGAGGGAATTTGCCAACATCCGAAGTATATAATCCTAACATACCATACAATCTCTCGGCCTTCTCAAGTGGAGCCCACTTTCAAGATGTGAATGGTGATAACTTACCGGATTACGTCTTTGTTAGCCATAACGTAGTCGGGATTGGAGACTCGCTAAACGTCACTTACAAAGGTTGTTTGTTAGTAAATAACGGCAATGGTTGGACTAAAGCACATGTGTGTATGGCAGTAACAAATCAGGATTTAGTCACAGGGGAATTTACAACCCGAGAATATCGCGGGGATTGTGCTGGGAACACCAGTCTTAAACAAGAAGATTAATTAAGAAATTAAATATATGAGTAAAATTTTATTGTCAGTTAAAAAATATTTAGCATTTGGTGTTTTGACTTTGGCCGTGGCAGTGCTAGGGATT
>CAYVOF010000043.1:0-4550 GCA_964453405.1 uncultured Candidatus Saccharibacteria bacterium
ACGAAGAAAAGACTAACCGATTTCAGTTTTCAATTAGAGAGTGGCAAGAGTTATGTGAAGATATGGCAGGAGTTAGGGGACACATGCCTAACTCCTTTCGCACTACATTTATAGTGCCGTTGGAAGCGATAAGGGATGAGCTTCGTTGCAAGGATTCGGATATGTGTAGATGGCTACATGCAATTAAGGATTATGAAGTGAAAATTCCAAGATGCATCCGTGAATCTATTCAAGAGTTTGTTGACGGTCAATTGCCGAAAGATCATTTCGAAACTAGGATCAACATGATCATCGAAATGACATGGGAAGCATCCCACTTTGGGGATTGTAGACCTTAACTAGCTAAAGGCGGTTTTTATTAACTCGCCTTTTATTTATGAAATAAAAAACCAGGACAAATCCTAGTTTTTCTTTGGCTGGACACTTCGGTCCAGAACTGAAAACTAGGAGGTTTTCAAAGGGTTTTGAGACACTCTTTCTCTAGTAGTATAACGCACCTCGGTCTAGCCCTAAATGGGGCAAAATGAGACAGTTTGAGACACTATAAAAAGGGGTGGCTCGTGTCTCATTTTCCATAACACCAAAGGATTTTGCGTTACTTGCATAATTTTAAAATTTGTTGCGTAATATTAAGAACGGCAAGTTTTGCAAACTCCATCATATATAAAACCATAACGCCAAGTTAGGAGGGATTTACGCAAAGGCAAAAAGTATAAATAGAGCTTGAGATCAATTAGGCGACGCAGTACCCACCCCACAAAGCCGAAAATTTGCGTGCTGCCTACCATTACTGCTGACCAATGTGGGCCAACAGGAATAGCGTAAGACACTGGTTTTGGCATATAGTTCGGTATTATCTTGTTCGCTGCTTTAGCGATTAAGACTTTAGCCACAAAATGCGCATCATGCAAAGCAGTCTGAGCCATGCCGCTGTATGGAGTGTTAGCACAGTCGCCCAAAACAAAAATGTTTGGTGCAGCATCTAAGTATTCGTTAACAATCACCTTACCTTTTTTATCCCTTTTAAAAACTTCTGGGTATTGCGCGAAAAACGGATTATTAGCCACACCAGCTGTCCATACTACGGTGTGCGACTGAATTTCGCCAGTTGGCAACTTAAGACTGTTGTAGTCTTCAGCCAACACTTTGGTATCCGTGTGAACAGTTACTCCAAGATTTTTGAGTTGCTTTTCAACCTTAGCGGAAAAACCTTCGGGCATTAAAGGCAGTACTTGTGGCGCACCTTCGATCAAATCGATCTGAAAATCAAAATGAGGTAATCCGTGATGCTGGCGTATCCGGTTGGCGTAGGCACGCAGTTCCCCAGCTACTTCCACGCCAGTGGCACCGGCACCAATAATTACATAATGCTTTTCACCGATTTCGCCTTTAAGCACAGCTTCATGAATATGTCTTTTTAGTTCCAGAGCGTCTTGAATATCTTTCACGCCATACGAGTATTTTTGCAGGCCTTCAATATTGTAGTAAGCAGTAATATTCCCGAGTGCCAAAATCAACGCGTCATAATGGTAAACAGATTCCGAAACGCCAGTAATGGTTTGGCTAATAGTATCTAGGCTAAGGACTTTATCTTTAACCACTTCTACATTCTCAATGTTCTCAAAAATTTCTGCGAGCGGAATAGCAACTTCAAAAGGCGACCTTCCGGTGGCTGAACGGTACAAAGCCGCGTGGTATTCAAAATAGCTTTTGTCGGATATTAGACGAATCTCAAAACCTGATTTATTAGCCAGGTCGAGAGCGGTTTGGATTCCAGCAAAACCGCCACCGACTATTACAACTTTCATTTAATAATGTTATTAATATTGTTCATGTGTTTTATCTAAAAATGCTGGCGAATATGCTGTTTGGAATAATTCCAATCACTGGTAGTCTTTTTATGCGGGTTAAAGATATTTTGTGGATCAAAGGCGGTCTTGACTTGATTGAATATATCCATTATTTCCGAGCCATACATCCGGTTAAGAAATGGACCACGAATCAGGCCGTCGTTATGCTCCCCGGAAAGTGAGCCGCCATATTTCAAAATCAATGCCGTGACTTCTTCTAAGACCTGAGGGATTTTCTCGCGTTCTGTTTTGTCACTTAAATCCATAAGAGGGATGATATGGAAGTTGCCATCGCCCATGTGGCCTGCAATCGTATACAGTAGTTTATATCGCTCCATTATCTCAATAAGCTGAGGGAAGAATTCCGGCAGTGTGTTTGGCGGCACAATCAAGTCATCAATAAACGGAGCAGTGTGCTTATTCTTGATATTCTTGCGTAACAGATTAAAGCTTTCCCGGCGGATCGTCCAAAACTTTTCTTCGTGACGTTTGTCCCTGGCCAGTTGGGTGTCTACATCAAACGGTGTCAGGCTATCTCTGACATCTTGCATCTTTTGGTCAATTTCTTCCTGCGAGTTGTTCTCAAATTCTACTAACATTACTATCTTCGGGAAATGAGGCAAATAGCGGATTAGCTTTCTTAGCACTGGAATAAAACTCAGTCCTAGGAGAATAAACCGTTTCCAGCCTAAAGTTTTTCTAAAGCTGTAGAAAAACCGGAACGCAAAAGTTAAAGTATGGTCATCAAAGGATTCCATACTAGTGGGCTTTAACGGCAGTAGTACGTTAATTATCTCTCCCAGTTCTTTGAGAGAGGGCAAAAACACCACCATCATCCCGGAAAGAGGCTTTGCTGGAATAAGCTTGAATGTTACCTCTGTAAGAATCCCTAGTGTACCCTGTGATCCGACCAGCAACTTGGTCATGTCAAAGGTTTTACCATCCCATACATCCCACACATTGTAGCCAGTTGAATTTTTACTTACTTTGGGCTTGGACTTCTGGATTAATGCAGTATTTTCTGTTACCAGTTTATATACGCTGCGGTACAGATCGCCTTCAAGGCCCGATTCTCTCAATTTTTCTTTTAGCTGTGGGTTTGATAAAGCCCTAAAAGCATGTTCTTGACCATCTGATAATACTATTTTAACTTCCTTAACATATTTGTCGGTCTTGCCATAAATGAGGGATTTTTCACCTCCAGCATTATTGGCCACCATACCGCCAATCATACAGATATCTCTGGAGGCGGGATAAGTGGGTAGAAGCAAGTTTTGCTTCAAGGTTTTCAATTCAAAATCCCGGTAATACACCCCAGGTTGGACAGTGATTTCTTGGCCGTTTAGAGAGCCAATTTTATTAAAGTAGCGTTCAAACCCCACAATAATCGAATCATTAATCGCTCCTCCAGACATGTCAGTGCCGCCACTTCTCGCAGTAAGCGAAAGGTTGGGTTGCTTCTGCTTAGACTTTAAAACATACGTCACTAACTCGCAGATATCCAGAGTGTTTTTGGGAAAAACCACAGCTTCTGGCTTGATTTCAAAGAGACTGGCATCATGGCTATAAGCAGTCAGGACTTCATCGTTACTTACTACGTCCCCTTTAATTAATTTAGCGACTTCCGTTTGCATCATTTCTTCAAAAATAAAATTTGATATATTTCAAAAACCACGCCAGAATTTACCAACACTGCTCCGACTACGAGTGCGTAATCTTTATAGTGAACGCCTTTAACGAATAAAATGCACTGAACAAAAAAGACCACCACGGGCAACAGCAAAGAGACGTGAGATGAGCTTCTTGCTTTTCGGATAATCGCTCCTTGGCGATAATAACTAAGGGTAACTATAGCCCAACACAGAAGCAAGGCAATACTCCAGAAACTTTGCGAGCTCCAGAACGCGTCATTTTGCGCAAGCCATTTGTACGCTAATAAGGTAGCACCAACAACGAACGATACGACGAGGATGATCTCTACGTGTAATTTCCTCATCCTCTTTAAGCAAATTTGCCGCGTCTACTTAAAGCGTAGAAAACTATGCCAGTCCAAATGGAAATGCAACCAAGCAATAAAATAAGCCCCGAGAACACATAAGTTATGATCCCAAAATTAATGGCAGTCGTGAGAGTGGTTGCGGTTATCCAAATGTCGCGTGCAGTGTTGGCCGTCATTACTGGCTTTTTGTCTGAACCTAAAACTTGCTGGCCTTTGTCATCCAGTTTTGGTATTTGCCTAGGCATTTCGGCAAATGTTTTGCCACCGGTTGATTCTAAGGTGTGATCTCTAATGATGTCTGCCTGCGCTTTCAACGTAAAGGGGCCGCGTACTGGCTTTTCAGGGATGCTTGCATCTGCAGGCGTAGTGATTTTTTCTTGGGCTATGTTTTTATAAGTAA
Source organism: uncultured Candidatus Saccharibacteria bacterium (assembly GCA_964453405.1). Taxonomy (GTDB): domain Bacteria; phylum Patescibacteriota; class Doudnabacteria; order UBA920; family UBA920; genus UBA920. The sequence continues at coordinate 4,250 of CAYVOF010000043.1, forward strand.
AACAAATGCCCCAGACACCGCCAATTACCAACACAATACCGGCCACGATTGCCAGTGCTGATGAAATTTTCAGTAGTTTTTTCATTGGTTTTTTGTTTCCTAATTAATGTTCTTTTATTAATTATATCAGCTTATTTAAAAGCTAAGCGAATTATCAATGTCCATTGGAATGGCCGTCAGTGGTGCCATTGAATATATCAGGGCGTTCACTCCCGATGACTTCTAAGGTTCCCCAAGCCCCTCGGTCAATCCGGGCTAAAGCTTGTTCAACCAGTTTGTATTTGCCAGGAACATCGACTGT
>CAYVOF010000044.1:0-3877 GCA_964453405.1 uncultured Candidatus Saccharibacteria bacterium
GCTGTTAACCAGACTGATGGCTTATTTGGATTAGCCGGTGGAACCCTTTCTATTGCTTTTTTCTGTTTTGGAATTATTTCCTATATGCAAGGACGCGAAAATTTAGCGGCCTTATGTGGAGTCATTTGTGGGGGACTATTAGCCTTCCTTTGGTTTAATGTTCATCCTGCAAGATTCTTTATGGGAGATACAGGATCAATGGGGCTGGGGGTACTGTTAGCCATTGTTGCATTTCTTACTAACACAACTTTATTATTACCCTTAATCGGGTTAATTTTTGTTATTGAAGCAGGCTCATATTTGCTCCAAATTTTTTGGAGACATGTGTTCAAACGAAAGTTATTCCTATCAGCACCGATCCATCATCACTTAGAAGCCCTGGGATGGCCAGAGTCAAAAGTCACAATGCGGTTTTGGATTCTTTCTGTTGTCGCTGGTATTATCGGCGTCATAGTTTTCTTTTTAGACAAATAGTTTAGCTAATTTATTATTCAATGTATTCTCTACTTATAAAAAAAGCAACTGTCATAGATGGCACTGGGGCAGCCCCAATAGTTGCCGATGTAGCAATTAATGGCGACCGCATTGTAAACATTGCTACGGAGATCCAGTCTTCGGCAACGGAAGTAGTACAAGCTCAAGGTAAAGTGTTAACTCCTGGTTTTATTGATATTCAAAACCACAGCGACAGCCATTGGCGCCTATTCGATGGTCCACTACTTGAAAGTATGATCACTCAAGGATACACCACTATTATGGTAGGTAACTCTGGTGCCAGTTTAGCTCCACTTGTGTCAGAGGATTCTTTGAAGTCATTACAAAAATGGCACACTATGGAAGGTTTAAACATTAATTGGCGTAGTTTTGCAGAGTTTGTCGAAGCTATGTCTGCCCAACGGTTTGGCCCCAACGTAGGGAGCTTAGTCGGTTATTCCACTCTTCGTAGAGGTTTGTTTGGTGACAAGCAGACTCCGGTTTCCGTAGAAGAATTACAGACATTAAAGCGCATGGCAGTTGACGCTATTAACGAGGGCGCTTTCGGCATTTCTACTGGATTTGCTTATGCACACGAAGCAAATATTTCCGATATCGAATTATATGAGATTGCCAAAATTGTTGCTGAGCACAATGCCTACATCTCAGTTCATTTACGTGATGAGTCTGGAAGTGTAATTGAAAGTGTTCGCGAAGTAATTGCCGCAGCCGAACAAGCAAAAGCAAATCTAAAAATTTCCCATTTAAAAATCCGTCATCGGGAAAATTGGCCTCTCTCAACGGACGTCCTAGCGGAAATCGAAGGAGCTTGGCATCGCGGTGTTAATGTACACTTTGATGTCTATCCATATACATCTACCTGGCAACCAATTTATACATATTTACCAACCTGGGCAACAATGGGTGGCCGACAACAACTATTAGAAATTCTAAAGAACCTTACTCAACGAGCTAAAATTCTTACCCATCTAAATTCCTCTGAAACTAATATTCCGCAATTATTAATTGCATCTACTTCATCAAAGTTAATGGTCAATGGGAAAACCCTTTCTACTATCGCAGCCGGATTTGGAACTACTAGCGAAGAAGCATTGTTACATTTAATTGAAAATGGTGGCAGTGAAATTCTAGTATTTGATACAAGTTTAGACGAAAAGGTAGTCAATGACTTTTGTGATCATTCACTTTCATTCATTGCCACTAACGGAAGTGGTTATTCTATTAATGACACTAACAAATTAATCCATCCAAGATGCTTTGGTACAGCTGCCAAATTTCTTCATAACGTGATTACAAATAAAGCCATCTCTTTACCTGAAGCCATTCGTAAATTAACCTCGGGGCCAGCAAAAAAAATTGGTTTAAATAATCGTGGTATTATTAACATCGATGCTAAGGCGGACTTGGTGTTGTTTGATCCTCAAAAAATTAATTCCTTAGCTTCAGTAGAGAACCCTTATTCATATGCCGAAGGAATTGAACAAGTTTGGGTTAATGGTGCCAAAGTAGTCCAGACAGGTGTAGTTACAGGGCAAAAGGCAGGTATATTTTTAACCAAGCAGAAATAACATGGATTAAAATGAAAAGTCTTACACAGGCAATGCAGAATCAAAGAATTGGTATTTTAGGGTTTGGTCAAGAAGGCCAAGCTGTTTTAAAATACCTTGTTAAGCATAACCTTACAGCTACTGTTTTTGACGAGCAAAATGATAAGTCAATTTTAGCTTTAGAAAGCGGCGCAATGAAGTTTGTTGGTGGTCATGAATACTTAGATTCAATTAATGACTGTACTTTACTTTTCCGTAGTCCTGGTATTTGGCGTAAGCATCCAAAAATTTTACAAGCGGAGACTAATGGTACAATAATTACTAGTCAAACCAAATGGTTTTTCGAGCACACAGAAGCCACGATTGTCGGAGTAACGGGCACAAAAGGTAAGGGGACAACGTGTTCTTTAATATTCGAGATGCTCAAAGCTTCAGGAAAAATTCCTGATAAAGATATTTTTTTAACAGGGAATATTGGTAAAGTTCAACCATTTGATTTTATTGACGGAACTACTAAAGATAGCATAATAGTTTATGAACTATCTAGTTTTCAGCTACAAGATTTAACAGTTAGCCCACATATTGGGATTTGCTTAATGACGACATCGGATCATTTAAACCACCATCAAGACTTAGATGAATACCATGATGCTAAGTCGGCTATCTTTAAGTATCAATCTGAGACTGACGTAGCAATCTTTAATACAGACTATGAAGCCTCTTCAAAAATTGGCAATCTCGGTCATGGTCACAAATTTATTATTTCGGCAAAGCACAAACCAACGAGCGGTGCATTTATACAAGGTGATTTAATTTTATTTGATAATACCCAAATCAACTGCGCCACCAGAAAATTACGAGGAGTGCATAACTTAGAAAATATTGCAGCAGCTTCTTTAGCTGGAATGGAATTAAGTGTGAGAGTTCCAATTATGGAGCAGACAGTAAATAATTTTGCTGGTCTTGAGCATCGTTTGCAGTTTGTCGGAGAAATTAATGGTATCGGTTATTATAACGATTCCATTTCTACTGTTCCAGAAACAACAATAGCCGCGCTAAATGCCTTTACTGAACCAACCCACTTAATTCTAGGCGGATCAGACAAAGGCTTAAATTACTCAAACTTCGTTGCAGATCTGGTTACTAGAAAAAATGTTGTGAGCGTCACTCTTTTAGGTGAAGTAGGAAAAGCCTTGCAACTATTATTAGTAAAAGCAGGAAATTCAATCCCAACTTTTGGCCCTTACACAAACTTTGACGAAGCAATAAGTAATATCCAACAACAGGCTACTGCTGGTGAAATAGTCTTGCTTAGCCCTGCGTCGGCTTCATTTGATATGTTCACAAACTACGCTGACCGCGGTAATCAGTTTGCCACATTAGTAACAAACACAAAAACTTAACGAACGATGACAACCACAAAAAAACCAGTAGATTATTTATTTTTAGGATTATTAGGCGCTTTGCTAGTGATTGGTTTAGTCATGCTTTGGTCTGCTTCCACAGTCGAATCGCAACAAAATTTTGGTAATACTAGCTATTACTTTACCCATCAACTAATGTACGGAATTGGCATTGGTTTACTGGCAATGTACATCCTTTCCCGAATTGATTATCATTTCTGGAAAAAAGTTATCCCATACGCACTAGCAGGAACATTTCTTGCGTTAATTTTAGTGAAAGTGCCTGGAATTGGTTTTGGTGCTAATGGAGCAACTCGCTGGATTGATATTGGGCCTTTATTTTTCCAACCTGCAGAAGCCGCTAAACTGGCTTTGATTATGTATTTAGCAGGATGGATGAGTGAGCGGGGACATCATAAAGGATTCTTTCAA
>CAYVOF010000045.1:0-3572 GCA_964453405.1 uncultured Candidatus Saccharibacteria bacterium
GGCTTTGATCGCGACCATCTATTAAAGCATTAGTCACGACAACCCCAAAATCCGGCTCGGAATCGATGCCAGTTTTAATGGCTAATTCCTTCGTCTTACTAACCAATTCCGTCTTGTCTAATAAATCGGTAAATGACATACGGCCTTTAATATCTGACTCCTTATAGCCTAAAGCTTGCTCTGCTGTTCGATTAAAGACCTTCACAATACCATATTCGTCTGTGATGATAACACCTTCTCCTAGCTCCTCAACCACAGCATTTTCCAATAATATATCTTTGTCATTTGCCATCACTAACACTTTACTGTTGTTATATAGCACTAACAAAAATCTCACCAGTAATACCAACGCTCCAGATAATAAAATTATAAACAACAGTATCAAGTATGGACCTATTACGGTCAACCTGTCTAAGCCAAAGTCTGGCAACGCTGTATATTTTATTTGCCAATTTTTATTGGAAAAATGTATCTGTTCTACTTTAGAAAAATTGCTAAAAAAGCCGGGTTTTAAGATATAATCTTCGCCGGAATTATAAAGTAGACTAGACTCAGTTAATTCACCAATTGAAGAATCATCAAATATTTGAAACTTTAACCCTGGGGCTACAGCCAGATTTAAATCATCCATTAGATCTTTCATCTTCATTCTCGTAGTTAGAACCCCGGTTACATTAGCTCGTCTCTGCTCCACAGTGCTCAGATCAGATTCTTTAGCATAGATTGGGATAAATAATGCGACCACCTTCTCTGGATTTGGTTTGTCCTTTTGTGAATACGGAACTATCTGGTTAGTAATAGCCAAACTATTATTATCAATCGCATAATCAATCGCTACCCTACGCTCAGTTTCGGAATAAACATTATAACCAATGATTGGATCAAACTCGTTACTTACTGCTTCCAAATAAGTAACGGGGACATATAGCGCTGTCGGTTGATTTGGATAAACTTTGATTTGGGATATACTCTCATAATTACCCAAGTTCTCTGGTCGAACCACAGGAGCGTAAGCAATAATTTCTAACCCGGAATGGCGTTCGAATAATTTAGTCTCTTGGAAGTAATTATGCCATTCGTCTGTTGTGACTTCATTACTACTAGCAAATAAGCCTTTTGTACCATACAAAGCATCTTCATACATTTCTAACCGAGATGTAATATTGGCTCGTAAATCTTGAGTAGCTAACTCCAAGCGACTAGAAGTTAAGCCACGGATATAATTAACGGCTAATATATACGATAAACCATTCAGGACAATTAAAGTCAGAATTAAAATGATTAAAACTTTCTTGGGGTATTTTAACAAACTCATACGGTTGGGGGGAGATGTTCAAATGTTTGGATTTGCGATACTTCCCGATTAACTAATTGTTCAATTTCCTTTAAGTCGTCTCGAAGCTGTTGAGCACGTACGTTTGCCTCACCAACCAATTCAGCTCCTAAGTTCGCTCTGTGCATTAACGACAACTCAGCCTCTAAATCACGCTTCAGCGACATAAAACCATGATGCAACCCCTCTTCTGTTAACCGCACATTGTGAGCAAATTGACGACGACGACGACGCGCTAACACCCAAGCTATTACTATAAATACGATTAAAGCTATAATCACTATCACCAAAACTGTAATAGCAACTAAGTAAATACTTTGATAAGTTACCCTGGAGTTGCCCCAATTAATCGCAATTGGCTTCACATCCAATTCTACTTGAGGGCTTGGTGCCGATAGCTGACTTCCGTCTTTAACATGTGCCCAAAGAATATATTTACCCCCAACCAATGCACTGGTATGACGATACGACCAATCGCCGCGTCTATCAGAACTAGTTGTAAAATCGTATGCGGATCCGTCGACCAAACTTTGTAAGTGAACTACAACAGTACTATTAGGTTCGGTAGTCCGACCAGAAACGTAAAAAAGTTCATCGTCCTTAATATTACTAGACACCGAACTAATGATTGGAGACTCTAACACTTTGCTTTGCGAATTACTTTCTGAATTCACAGGTGCGTCAGTCTGTACGTTTGTCTGTTCAGTGGCTGGAATAAAAACCTGCTCTTGAGCTCTCACTCGGTTTACCTGCTGACCACTCAACCACACTGAGAAAAAAGCCAAAGTAACCACGGCCACAATTTTGCCATAGCGAGATTGATATTTTTTAAGTTCTTCCAATTGCGTTTTAATAGTAGATGGCAACGCATTCTGAGCCACCAATTGATGATGTCGTTGGTAGTGACGATAAATGAAGTAAGCAATGACTAGCAAAATGACCAAGAAAGCTAATAATGGAAAACTTACAGTTTTCCATTTGACTTGACCAAAAAATGGCAACACTATACCATCTTGACCAATAAACCAAAGGAATGAATCGGTGATTTCAAATTTTTGAGTTTGTTCACGAATATTTCCAGCTTTATCATACGCTCTGACAATCACCTGGTACGTTCCGTACATAAGTTCAGGCGTAACATACGGACTTGGAGAATCAATAAACAGTTGATCAGTATCGACTGATTTATTTCGACCCGAAATTTTTAAAGGAACAATTTTAATTTCGTAATGATCCAAACCAGAAAGGTTATCTGAAGAAGTAAACTGGAAAATTGGCTTTAGCGCTGTGGTTCTAGTAGAGGGAATTACTTCAATAGCAAAATCTGCTGGCTCTGATTGGTCAATCCGCAAAGAATAACGACTCACCCCGCCCCAACGCCCATCACGAAAGGCTTTAATATGGAAATATTGAACTCCGTCTGGAACTTGTTTGTAAGCAACAGTAGTGTCTGTAGAGTCTGGCGTGTCATCTGGAACATCTGTTGGATTATCTGAAATCATATAACTATAACCATTAGCAACAGGCAGACCAACATCCCACTTTAAACTTACATTACTATTCTTGTACCAAGATTCTTGATCTGGATGTGTTTCGGAAATTACCAATGGCCCCTGTTGAGGAGGTAATTCCAATTTTAATACAGAACCATTAGTGCTTTCCAATACATTGGTTCCCCGACCATCATTTAGCAATACCTGAGAGTCACCACTAAATCTTAAACCAGCTGTTCCAATCCCTTTTACTCGAAAAGTTAATTTAGAAATTAATCCACTAGAGACATTAATTCCATTTGGGATACCACCCACAATTTCCACCCGACCAGCATTATTATCATACTTAGGAGGTGTAGTATAAATACCGATAATTGAATTTCCAGTTGATGGTGAAACTAATTGCAATTTATCTGGAGGAAAAGACAGTTGAACATTAACAGCGTTAATATTTTGATTTTGGGTATTTAAAAGTATAGACACCTCGAAAGTGCTGCCAACTGCATATGTTCCACTCGCTGGCGACACAGAATAACTCGCAGCACTAGCAATGCTAGCCGCCAAAAACCACATCATCATCACTAAACCAAACCCAACACTGGCCAGGACAAGCTTGAATGCTAAATTATATTTAATATGAAAGTTAAGGTCAGTAAACATATTTATATTTTTGGTAAATCAGATTTATTCCTCTGTCTGCGACGATAAAAGTAAACTGCAGTGGCTAAGGTTAACAGTCCAACAAT
>CAYVOF010000046.1:0-3485 GCA_964453405.1 uncultured Candidatus Saccharibacteria bacterium
GAGGGAAAAAACCAAACAACGAATTAATAGGGTCATAAGAAAAAATAGTCCCAATAAAAATGACCGCCATAGATGAAATAGCGATATAATAAATAGATTGAGGAACTTTAACTTTATTTCTAACTCTCGAAATCATCAAGGAAATCAAAAGTAACCCAAAGCCAATACACCAAACCATAATTTTTGGAAGCTCAACTTGGTCTTGAAAAACAGACACAAATACCAAAGTAGCAACTCCAATCGTAATCGCAAAAAATCCAGTAATATTATCCTTTAGAATTGGTAACTTGTTTGAAATTATAGACATGAGTTCATTATAACCATTTATACACAAAATTAAAAACCAATCTTTCGATTGGTCTTTAAAATCAAGTAACTACTGGATACCACCAGGGGTAGCTGTATGGTTAGTAGCTCTATTTAGCCCACCAGTTGTTCCAGCGAGACAGAAAGTAATTGTGTAAGCACTTGTATTTCCAGTATATGCATAAGTTGTAGCTGTACAGAAGTTATCTGTTGGTGGAGTTGGTACTGCTGCGATATAGGTAGTCAGCAACGAAGCTAAAGAGCTATTAGCTGGATAGGTTTGATAATCGTTTTGGTACAATTCCAATGCACTAGATAACTGACGAACGTCAGCTAAACGCTTAGCATCACGAGCCTTTTCTCGAGCTGATCCCAACGCGATCAAGACTACTGAAGCAAGTAAACCAATGATGGCAATTACCACCAAAAGTTCGATTAAGGTAAAACCTTTTTGATTATTTTGTTTCATCTTGTTCACCCCCATTCTCCTTGGATTAAAGAAGTCACAGCTCCCCCAACTGATCATCTATATTAAATTTACTTAATATAATTATACCATACTAATAATCTTTGCAAGTAAGTTTATCAACAGTTGAGACCAAAGTTAATTTAGTTAACAGAACTTGCCAAGTTATAAATTGGTAGTAACACACCTGCCACCAAAATACCGACCCCCAATCCTAGAATAACCATAATGATCGGTTCCAATAAACTAGAGATTGTTGTAATCTGCGAGTCAACTTCTTTTTCATAAAACACGGCTAGCTTAGCTAAAATAGTATCGAGTTCTGCAGTTTGTTCTCCTACGCGGACCATTTGGGTTACTAATGGTGGAAACTCAGCAAATTTAGCCAAAGAGTCGCTAATGGTTTTTCCATTAGTTACTTGATCAGCAGCTTCTAATAAAATATCTTGATAAACTAGGTTATTAATAACTTCACTAATAATTCTTAAGGACTGAATAATTGGAATACCACCAGCTACTAAAGTAGATAAATTACGAGCAAATCGAGCCATGTAAATTTTTTGCATCAATGGACCAATTACCGGCACCCGATACTTAATCGTATCCCACACATAACGACCGGATTCTGTGGACACATAATACCGAGCTAAAATTAAAGCGCCAAAAATAACTAGTAATACCAACCACCAATACACACCAAAAAAATCTGTAAACGAAATTAACATTTTAGAAACTAATGGCAACTCACCGCCTTGCTCTTTAAGCACACCTACTAAGCTTGGTAACACAAATTTAAACATCAACACTCCCACCAAAACTAAAGCCGAAAGTACAAAACCTGGATAAGTCATGGCGGCCTTAACTTTTGATTTTAACTCGTAATCTTTTTCTAACTGATCTGCTAAATAAGATAAGCTCTCCGAAACTTTTCCAGAGGCTTCTCCTGATCGAACCAAGCTAACATATACATTACCGAATACTTCTGGATTACGAGCCATAGAAGATGACAAACTTTGCCCACTTTCGACATCAGCAATTAAATTACGAGCTACAATAGCTAAACCTTTGCTTGCAGACTGAGCTTCTAAAATACGTAAAGCTTGCAGAATAGGAACTCTAGCTGCTACCAAAGTAGATAGCTGTCTAGAAAACACTACCAAGTCTTTGTAATTGACTCGGTTCATAAACTCTTCTATCTTTGTAAAAAAGTTTTCGGTTTGTACCGATAGGTTAATAATAATTAACCCATTATTAGATAACAGTTGTTCAGCTTTAATTGTAGAAGTAGCAATCACAAAACCTTTTTTGAGTTCCCCTTTTTGATTGCGTGCTTGATATGTAAATTTCATAATATTTAAACTATAGCTTGTACAAATCCCTAGCCTAATAGCGACATAAAGTAATCGTTGTCTAATACATAGTTTTCGGCCACACTGCGCTCTACTAAACCTTGCTGCACTAATTGCGCCAAAGCTTTGTCTAACGGAATCATTCCTTCTTCCATATTGGTATGAATGATATTGGCAATTTCATAAATCTTATTATCGCGGATTACATTACGGATAGCGTGATTAACGACCATAATTTCGCTAGCAGGAATACGGCCGCCGCCAACTTTAGGTAATAGACGCAAGCTGGCGATACCTAATAAAGTGTTTGCGAGCTGAGAACGAACCTGACCTTGCTGATCACCCGGGAACACATCTACAATACGGTCAATACTTTGAGCCGCATCATTAGTGTGCATAGTAGCAAAGATTAAGTGACCAGTTTCTGCCAAAGTTAAGGTGGCTGAGATGGATTCCATATCTCGCATCTCACCAACGAATACTACGTTAATATCTTCACGCAAAGCGGATTTTAGGGCAGCGCCAAACGACAAAGTGTCCTCACCAACTTCACGTTGGGAGATAAAAGATTGTTTATGTGTAAATAAAAATTCTACCGGGTCTTCGATGGTTAAAATATGCTCCGAACGGGTGTTGTTAATTTCATCAATCATTGATGCCAACGCCGTAGATTTACCATGACCAGTAGGGCCCACCACCAACACTAAACCTTGTTTATTTTCGGTGAACTTTTTTAGCATTGGCGGTAAATTCAACTCTTCTAATTTTTTGATTACATTAGGAATAAGTCGGAAAGCGGCATTCCATACACCTTGTGCTTTATAAACGTTTACACGAAAACGAGCATTGTCTTTGTAAGCATAAGAAAAGTCCAACTGGAGGTTGTCGTTCATCATTTTCTTTTGAACATCGTTGAGCATTACCCCAACCAAATCTGTTACAGCATCAGCGCTTAGAATCTGGTAATCCTCTAATCGATAAATAACGCTATCAATACGCAAAATCGGCGGCTCCCCAACCTCTAAATGAAGGTCCGACGCGTTGCGCTCTAAGGTAATAGCTAATAATTTGTCTAATTCGAGTTCACTGGCTTTATACATAAATTTGTTTTTATTTCGTTATATTTTGTATATTTTTATGACAAAATCTGTTGCAAGGCAATAAGCACATCCCGTGGCTGAGTTAAATCACGATTGATATGCAGTCTCGCTCCTAGCTTCATAATAGCATCAATTTGCATTTCTTGCATGGTTTTAGCCAAGGGTATCACAGGTAAATAGGGATTTTTTGCGATAAACCCTCTAAGATCCTGAAGTTCGTTTTAAATTTTATCACTTTTTGGATTGAAGACAACAGAATCAATA
>CAYVOF010000047.1:0-3291 GCA_964453405.1 uncultured Candidatus Saccharibacteria bacterium
AAGAGTTGGCTCGCTCTAGCGCCAACGCCGGTTTTACCAAACAAATCAACTTTTACTTAATTAATAAAAGTTTCTACTTAGTTGACCTTCCTGGTTACGGTTTTGCACGTGGCTCGTTTGCTCAGCGAGATAACTTGCAGCAGCTAATTGAGTGGTACTTAACTTACCCTGGGTTGACTGAAAATCAGTTGATTGTGTTGCTGATAGACGCGAAAGTTGGTCCAACCGACTTAGACTTGGCCATGATGGTCCGCCTGCAAGAATTAGGAAAGCATTTTATTGTTGTCGCTAATAAAATAGATAAAGTTAAAAAGAGCGAATACAAAAAACAGTTAGACAGCATAGTCACAGCGATGCATCCGCACTTGGTTATTCCCTATTCAGTAACAGAAAAAATTGGTGTTGGGGCATTAACCAAAGAAATAATGGAATAAGCTAAATAACTTATTAAATTACAATAAAAAGACTATTAAGACTGCTTCGGCAGTTTTTTGGTGCATAACTATTCAAATATGCATTTGACAAGAATGTTGAAACCATATACTATTCAAATAGTTACTTGAATACTCGAAGTTATAGATATTATTAGTTATGAACAACTTAGAACAAAAAGCACGTATTTTTTCTCTGTTTGGAGATCCAACCAGGCTACGTATTATCCAAATACTGGTTAAGAATAAGCAAATTAAAGTCTCTGCGATAGCAGAAGGAGTAGGTATGAGCGTAGCTTGCATTTCTCATCACTTACAGCTTTTGAAAGACAGTAAACTGGTGACCAGTAAGCGCGACGGTAATAACATTTACTATCAGTTAAAAACAAACGCTCTTGTAAAAAGCCTAGAGCCATTGATTAAATAATTGGTTTAAAACCAATAGAAAGAAAACTATGAACAAACCAAAAATCCAAGTTATCTTGGGCAGTATTAGAGTTGGCCGAAACGGTGATAAAGTTGCAAAATGGTTTATGAATGCCATTGAAAATTTCACAGAAGCAGACATCGAATTAGTGGATTTAAAAGACTACCCAATGCCTTTGTTTGCAGATGCGCAGTCCCCTTCAGATCGAGGAACAAACCCCAATCCAAATCCAGCTGTCAAAAAATGGTTAGACAAGATTAATGAAGCTGATGGTTATATAATGATCACTCCAGAGTATAATCATAGCGTCCCTGGGGCACTAAAGAATGCGATCGATTATGGTAAAGCTGAGTGGGCGGAAAAATCCATTGGATTTGTAGGTTATGGTGCCTTTGCTGGAGGTTCTCGATCGGTTGAACACTTACGTCAAATAGCTGGCGAACTTTCTATGTATGATGTGCGCGATCAAATATTAATTCCTGTTATCTGGGCGGCATTTGCCGAAGATGGTAAACTCCTAGATCATAATGATTCTCAAATACAAAACGCTCACGCCGTAATTAGTAGCGTGACGAATTTAGCTTTAAAATTAAAAGCGTAGATATATTTAAAAACTCGGATTAATTAATCCGAGTTTTTTCTTTATGTCCTTGTTCTGGTGGACAGAGGAACTGGTCGCCAAGTTTGTCTTGGCAAGTCTGGCAAGCAATCATTTTACGATTGCAGTCGTCAACTACGCAGTTAGTATATCGCTCGCATGGCTCGTTACAAATTCGGCACTTCCCTACTACTTGATGCTTTGGGTTATCAGTGTAAAAACCGGTAGAAATACGGCTGTCGAAAACGTACAACTTTCCTAAAAAGTCTTCGTTCGGATATTCGCGCATGTAAGACACAATACCGCCATCTAACTGATACACATCTGTAAAACCTTGCTGCAACAAATAACCACTTGCCTTCTCGCAACGCACTCCGCCAGTGCAGACTGTCAGTACGGTTTTGTTTCGCAAGTGTTCAATTTCTTTAAGGAACTTTGGAAGATCTCGAAAGTTATCCATCGGTGGTAAAATCGAACCTTTAAAATATCCGACTAAGTGCTCGTAGGCGTTCCGCATGTCGATGATGTAAAATTCTTTGCCCTCGGCGATCCAGTTGTGCAGTTCGGAAGGTTTCAAGTGCACACCAGTTAATTTGTTCGGATCAATATCACATTCTTTTGGTAAACCCAAAGATACCAACTCGCTTCTGACTTTAACAGAGGTTTTTGGAAAAGCTTGGCCGTTTCCTGGATCGCGCTTAATATGCGTTCCTTCAAATCGCGGGTCGCTGAACAAGTCCGCTAAATAGGCATCAATTGCCTCGGAAGTGCCCTCTACGGTGGCATTTATGCCCTCTGAGGCCACGATAGTGCGGCCTTTAAGCCCTAAGCGGGTTTGCACCTGCTTTTGGTGGATCATCAACTGAGCCGGGTTTTCTATGAAGACGTATTTATAAAAAAGAATGATTTCGTGTGTGTTCATTGTTTTCAATTCAAGCTGTATTGTACTGTTTTTTAGTCTATAAGTCAACGTACTGCGCAATTAAAAAAGAGGTTGTTTGATATAACATCAAACAACCCGGCATTCAAACTACATGTGTCTCTTGAATAGAATCGAAAACTCGCGCTCCTTCGATGTCGCTTACTGTCCACTCAACAGCTTCTTCATATGTACACTTACATACTTCGATTCGAAATTTTACCCTCTCAGCAAAGTACTTTTCCTCATCGTCTGTCATCGGTAGAACGGCGATAGTAAACTGCATTGGCACAGGAGGTAAAGCAGGTGCATCAACAAATCTACCTTCGACAATAGCTCGATATTCCTCCACAGTTTGAGTCGTCCATTCCAAGGCATCTTCCTTAGACATACCAAGTACTTTTCTTCGAAACCTGTACGTTTCCACCGCGTATCGGTTAACACGAACAGGGTCATCAAAAAAATCATCTCGCCCCCAATCTATTACTATTACTGGAGCAGTAACAGAATTAGTTTCTGTATCTAAATTTAGCATAAATCCTCCACTTTCAAAAATCTACCTAGTAGGATGATTATACTAAATATAGATAAAATTGCTAGTGCAAACTTGTGTTGATAAGCGTTTCCAAATCCGAATGCTTTAATTCAAACCCAAGCTCTTTTTTAATTTTAGAGTTGTCTGCAACGGCAATAGCTACGTCGACTGGACGCCTCTCCGCAATTTCCACAGGAATAGTCTTACCAGTAATTCTTTCGGCGACGGCGATAATTTGTTTGACCGACCACCCAGCACCAGTGCCAATATTGAATAATTTAAAACTACCCGCGTTGCCTGGCGCCTTATTCAAATCTTCAAGCCCGGCCACATGCGCCCGCGCAATATCTAACACATGCACATAGTCTCTCACCCCGCTCC
>CAYVOF010000048.1:0-3013 GCA_964453405.1 uncultured Candidatus Saccharibacteria bacterium
AATCCCTAGCACTGCCACGGCCAAAGTCAAAACACCAAATGCTAAATATTTTTTACCTGACAATAAAATTTTATTCATATATTTAATTTCTTAATTAATTTTCTTGTTTAAGACTGGCGGTCCCAGCACAGTCGCCACGATATTCTTGCGTTGTAAATTCACCTGTGACTAAATCCTGATTTGTTACTGCCATACACACATGTTCTTTAGCCCAACCGTTGCCGTTATTTAATAACAAACAACCTTTGTAAGTGACGTTGAGCGAGTCCCCAATCCCAACTACGTTATGACTAACAAAGACGTAATCCGGCAAGTTATCACCATTCACATCTTGAAAGTAGGCTCCACTTGAGAAGGCCGAGAGATTGTATGGTGTGTTAGGATTATATACCTCTGAAGTTGGTAAATTACCTCGTTCAATTTCCGTCGCACAAGACATGTGCTGAATGGTAGAGCCTGATGGAATACCTTCATTCGAATCTTCTATCTGACTATTTTCTTCGCCTAATACTAGGCCAGTCTCAATCTGTGTTTTTGAATTTTCTTTCTCTTCCTGTGCCTGAACTTTATAGACTAAGAATGTTCCTAGTAAAGCCATAATTAAAACGACAATTGTTGAATAAAGCATTAAGTCTTTTTTTGAAATTGAAAATATCATTTGTTGTTGAATTATTTATTAAGTATGTAACTATTAATTACCACTAGCTTTAGCAGATGGCTCCCCGGCGCAGTCGCCATAGTATTCAGCAGTGGTAATTTCACCTGTAGAGGTATCAGTATGAGTCACTGCATAACACTGATATGCTTTGTCCCAACCCGCGCCGTTATTCAAATACACGCACCCAATGTATGTTTGCAATAAATTACTACCACCATTGATTGTATTGTATGCATAAACATAATCTGGTAGATTATCTCCGTTAACGTCTTGAAAATTATTTGTCAAGCTACTGCCATGGAATTGCAAACTATATGGCGCATCGTTAACGTAAACATCAGACGGTTCAGTAGTTCTAACTAATTCCTCAATACAATTCAAATGTGGATAGCTTTCTGATGAACCGTTTAAGTCCAACTCAGCAAACTCTTGCGGGGAAAGATCTGCGCTCTCCGCTTTGCTTTGCTCTACTTTTGTACTCGCTGATGCGTCCCCTTCCTGCGCCCGCGCAATGAAATATGTATTTGACACTAACAATGACGCAACTGCGAACACCGTCACAACGGTTTGGATATTATTTTTTATATAAGATAGAACGTTTTTCATAAAATCATATTAATTAGATTAAATTGATACCTGTTGTCTCTTTACCCAAAGTTATCAAGGCGGATCCAACGCGCGACCACAAAACATAGCAAACGGCGCATATTTTGGTATAAATTTAAGTACAAAAAAAGCGACCATAACCATGGCCGCTTCAAAAAGACTTGTTAAACCCATAATGCACAGGTTGCCTTTGAACTTAAAATTTATTAGTAAATGTCGCATATATAAGGGAAAAACTCGCTTATAGCTAAGTAGGATACATTAAAAAATTAGCCTTGTAAAGCAATTTTACAATAACCCACATAAAGTCTACATAAAGTTTTTCTAAAGTTTCGATCAAGATTTTATCAAGTTTTGATAAAGATTTAAAAAAACCGCCTATTTAAGCGGTTTTTTAAGTGTCATGGGTCTAAAGTTTTTCATGAATTTGCCCTATTTCTTTGCCTTCGCCTTCTTCGCCTTCTTTTCCAATGTTTTCCCTCTAGCTAAAATATGTTTTAACCGTTGTTCAGTTGTCATCACCTTTTCTGCCTTCTTTAACAACTGATACTTTTTTAAGAACGCCGTCACTGGAGCGGCGCACTGCAAACAAAAATCAAGGCTATCTACAGCATCCTTATGTTCTACTCTAACTTTCTCATTCCAATTTTTAATTTGCTTTTTACAAATATTGCACTTAGTAATATACATGGCTTTATATTTTTAATGATCAACTTATTAAAATTTTATCGCGGAACTTTACTGATGACAATGTTACTGAAAAGTAACCATCTCTAATTTTCCCCACACTTATGCGAATCGTTTTCCACATCAAAATTTAATCCGCAAACCAATGACAAAAGAAATTTTTTTGCTTTTAATTTCATAGAAACCTTGACAACATGCAAATTTTTATATATGCTTACTGTAAAGTTACAGTCGAATACGTCCCGATGGTCGGTGTCTGTCGAAAGATAGAATAGACTGCTCCCCCGAAAGGGGGTTTTTTATTTAAAGTTTTCGAATTAAACCAGAATCCACTGCTTTTTTATACAAGCTTCTCATACTGGGATCGCCTTCAAGATAATCCCTAACGAACCCGGCCATAGCGTCTGCCAAGCGAATTAAACTGCTAGATTCATCAGTCAGACCTCTAACCATCTTAACTTTCACATGTCGATGCCTAAGCCCTGCCCCGACAACAAACCGATCAGTCCTGCTAAGGCCGTCAACATACACCAAAGCTTCATAATTATTAATAGGCGCGATAGAAATTATGGCTTTAGCCGTTGCGATAATGGTTAGGTCCTGATAATCATTACGGTCTAAGAAAACAGCATAATTGATTTTGTTGATAAGCAATTGACTGGCGAGTATCAGATCTAAATAGGCAATCCGTCTGGCGGGCTTAGTGTTTTTCCACTTTCGAATTCCTTTCAAACTTGAATCCTCTATACGTTCAAGCTCGAGAATCAGCCTCTCACGTTCTTTACCAGTAATAACAATAGCTACAAGAAAAAAGCGGCCCTTAGTGTCCTGACCAGTCTCGTCTACGTAGCAATAAAGTTTTTGGGTATTTGCCATGTCATAACAATGACATAACCCACCTTAAGCCCATGTAAAGATTTTCTAAAGTTTCGGTAAAGTTTTCGTCAAATTGTTCAATGAATTTAAAAGACCCGCATTACGCGGGTCTTAAAATCTTTATATGTAGCTTTTACCTCAACCTGGCAATTTCTTGTTCATACTTAGCAGCGTTACCAGGATCTA
>CAYVOF010000049.1:0-2881 GCA_964453405.1 uncultured Candidatus Saccharibacteria bacterium
CGCTCAATGTTCCTAAGATGAGCAAGTTGTAAACTGTGTCGGGAATACGGAACGCAGTGAAGTAAATGTCGGAGTCAGCGCTTAGTCCAAGTTGACGAGCTAGTAAAATGTCTCTGCCGAACCCGGTAATCCGCGAAAGTAAAGTGAAAGACGCAATAATAATAGTCGCTTGGCCAATGTGAAATGTCGCTTCTAACTGTTTCAGTTTGTTGATCATAAATTCTTAGTTCATTTATTTCTGAATTATTTTTGTAAGACTAACCCAATAAAGCTGTCGGCCAAAAGATCTTGTGCATAGGTTAACTTCCCATCACCCATTTGACTAGATGATGAGTTCCATAAACTTTTGCGATTAGAAAAGTTTAGTTCTAAGGAAAAGGAGTCAACTTGGGATCCTGGTTGCTTTTGAATTAATAAGCTATGTCTATCTATGCTTCCTAGTTTAAAAGGCAATATGTAAGTAATTACTATAGTTTTAGTTTCCCCACCTTCAACTTCTAGCCAATTACCAAACCAGGTTTTATTGGCTTCGATACCAGTGTATGTTCCAGTATTAATATCTTGAATAACATATTTTTGCCAATTTTGAACTTGGTTGTCTAAACTATATTCAGCTGGATCAATTCTAGGTAATTGTATTTCACTGCTGAAGCCTTCGGTAGAAATTAATTGGCTATTTTCTGGTACGTATATTCGTAAAAAACTTTTATTTGATAGCCCTGGATTTTTAGGTAAAGGATTTTTAACAGTATAGCTCAAAGTATTGGTTACTGTACCATCCTCTGCAATGCTTGATTTAAGTTCAGTAGATCGTTGCATATCTCGGTCGGTTTTAGTACCACCCAAGTTGGAGTTAATAATACTAAGGTAATCTCTATCGGTATCTTTTAATTCCCCACCCCAGTTAAAATCAAGGATATTTTTTTGGATATCGGGATCTCTAGAATAAAGAATGATTTGTTTCTTATAAAGATTTTGTTGAAAAATTTCTAAGAAAGCCATCACACCACCACTATCTTCTGTATTACCAAATTTTTGCATTAACATTGGAAAAAAATCAGCGAGGAATTGTTTTGGTTGGTTAATGACTTTATCGTACGTCACGGAAGTAGCTTCTTGAGTTTTCTCAATGAAGTTTTCTTTAGTAAGAGTAATATTATGTTGTGGTAGCTCGATTGGTCCTGTTCGTTCTAGCATATCTAAAATTACTTCTGGGGTCATCATAACAATTAAATCTGGAGTTTCCCCACCCTCTTTTTCATATAATGCGCTAATCCTAGATGCAGATTGAGGGAAACTCGCAAACCAATTACTATCTCTTAAATACCAGCGGTCGTTAACAGAGTATAGCGGTTGCGGTGGAAGAATTTTCTCTTTTAGTTGCCCATCCCAGTCGTAGACACTTCGAATAGATAACGAGTCAATACTTCCGTCAGTAAGTTTTGCGTTTCCAATAGTCCCCATGAATCCACCACTCGCTCTTAGTTCGTTATTATTTTGAAAAACTAACAGAACGTTTTTCGAACCGAGTAAGATATTAAATATTAATGAGCTCACCGCTTTTAGTGTCGAAACATTTTCCAAAAACAATTGCGAAGTGTCTTGCGCGGAAACAAATGTTGGCTGGTATTGTTCAGGAATACTACTAATAGAAACATCGTTAATCAATTCGGCGGCATTGTTGGCCAGATCGACACTATCGCTAAGCAACGCTTGGATTTGCTCTAACGATTTTTTATTGTTCTCGGTGCCGGTTAGCCCTACCGCGCTCAGCTTTAAATTCGCAGTCAGCTCTAACAATTGCGTACCCTTTATACCCGCTTCGGTTAGTTGTTGTATTGCAGTAAGCAACTTATCAGCATCTTGTTTTTGAGGAACAACAGAAAGGATACTCTGCAAAGCAATTCCAGTCGAATTTAAAGTCTCTTTACTACTTTGAAACTGACTCAGCGCTTTGTTCAGGTTCATTTGCGCGCTTACTGTATTTTGAGATTCCAGTGCAACTTGGGCTTCTCGTAAATAATCTAATCCAGATGTACTTTCTCCAAGAACTTGTCCTTTAATATTTTGACCAGCTGCAATTAAATTCAACCCATGTACTGTACTGCCTGCTAAAATAGCAAGCATAGAAAATACTGCCACGGTTCTTTGGAATTGCCGCAATTTCATTTTTTTAAAGGTTCTGAGGATGAGTAGAGGGATTAATTTAATGTTCTTAAGTAGTTTCCATGGTATGAAAATGATTGTCATTAAAATAAATCCAGCCCCGTAACAAATACTTGTAATCACATACCAGATTGCGCCCAAGACTTTTCTAATCAGTCCCAAAAAACCTGTTCGTTTATCGTACGTTATAGGTTCATACTGAGCGTGATGTAAATATAGTTTGATTTGTCTTTTCATGAACGATTATTTGCTTGGAGTTAACGTGATTGCCTGGAAATGTTTAACAAAATTCCACATCCCGCTAAAGTCATAATCATAGCGCTACTACCGTAACTAAAAAATGGCAACGGGATCCCAGTCAAAGGTAAAAGCCCGGTAATGGCACTAATGTTTACTACTGCGGCGGCGGCAATACTTCCAATAATACCCACTGTTAGCATCTTACCAAATAAATCTGGTGCCTTGTAACTAATTTGAATTCCTCTTACAATAAACCAGATAAATAAGAGCAAAATTATGATTACTCTGATAAAGCCAAGCTCTTCAGCCATAATGGCGAATATTGAGTCATTAATGGCCTCTGGCAAATACGAATATTTTTGGCGGGAATGACCATAGCCATATCCAAACCAACCACCGCTCCCTATACCAATTAAGGCCTGGTTAATTTGATAACCAATTCCGAGTGGGTCGACAGAACGATTTAAAAATGCAG
>CAYVOF010000050.1:0-2771 GCA_964453405.1 uncultured Candidatus Saccharibacteria bacterium
TTTACTAATTCGGAAAGTTCCAATACAGAAAGCTTTTCGATAGAGCTTACCAAGTCAGCAAACTTTGCTGGAACTTCTACAGTCTTGTTTTCTTCGGACATTATATTCCTTTCAATAATTAATTATTATGCCTTTTGGGCTACGGCGTTTAATACATTGATTAAGCCGCGGAGGTTTCCAGCCATTACATTTACAAAGCCAGATACAGGAGCGTTGATAGTTCCCACCAACTTAGCGCGAAGTTCATCTTTGCTTGGCAAGTCTGCCAAAGCAATGATCTGTTCACGGTTGGCAAAGGTTCCATCCATAACACCGCTTAAGATGTTGATTGTCTTAACATCTTTAGAAACGTTCTTGATGATTCGTGCCGGAGCAACTTCATCATCTTGAGAAACAGCTAAGATTACCGGAGTCTTGTAGTCGAGGCTAGTTGCGTCAACGCCGTTAGCTTCGAAAGCTTTTTTAACCAAAGAGACTTTGTAAACTTTACTGACTACACCTTCGCTGCGCAAAGCGCGACGGAAGACATCAATATCTTTTACGGTTGTGCCGCGATAGTCCGCTAACACAATACTCTTAGCACCTTTAAGGCGCTCGGTTAACTCGGTTAAATCTTGCTCTTTTTGTTGTCTTGTTTTTGCCATAGTTTTTTCCTTTTTTGAAGGGGCCTACGCGCTACTATTTATTTAGAGCGGCGGCCATTCGACCTTTCTTTAGGCTAAATACCAATTATATATAGAAACAATAAAACTCGGATGTCCGAGTTAAATAAATGCCGGCGGAGCGCCATAAAGGCGAAAAAACGCTGGTATTTGTTCCTCGGTGGGCTTAGTTTGAGCTATTTTAAGGCTTATTTACTAGCTATTTTAGAAATAGGTAGCCGATTAGCCGCCAACTGTCTTGGGATATTTAGTTAATAGGATTATATCACATTGACATAAGTAGTCAAGTATGTTAAAGTAACTAGTTATTACATAACAAAAGGGGGCTTTATATCATGTCTGCAATATTTGAGGGAAGTGCCGGAAAGACTACTTTTGTTTTTAGAACAGAAGTAGCTGACCGAGAAAGATTGAAAGAATTCATCGCCGACGCTTCTAACCGGTTTGTAACCTCAACAGATACTTACAAAATTCGAGTATTTGAAACTTCTGAGTCTATCAGAAGGAAAGGGGTACCAGTTGAAGTGTATTTCTTAACTGTTAAAATAGAAGCGGTTAATTTTCGAGCGGCTGCTTTGCGAATGTCCAAAGTATTCAACTATTTATCATTACTCGACTTTGGAATTAACTCCAAATACGAGTTTGAAATAGCTGAGGATAATCGCAGCATGCTGTTGAATTCTTTAAATAAGACAATAAATGTTGAGGGAATATTTAGGAGAAAATTGATCAAAAAACCAAGCAAGAACAATTAGTTTACATACCGGCAATAGCACTGCCGGTATTTTCATTTGTTTTACCGATTTCTATTATATCTTTACCTATTACAAGAGGTAAGTTATTACTATCAACTTCGAACACTCCATAAAATTTTGGCGGACTATTTTTACCATTTGTAGTAAATCTAGGAGAGATTTTGACATGTGGTAATACTTTAAAAATCGCTCTGGGTCGGTCTTCGGTTCCAATATATGTTTTATTGATGCGCCCCCGAATTGCCTTTTGACCATCCCAAGTCATATGAGCTGTCATTTTACCGGCTGCATATAGAGAGTCCCAATATTCCTCTGGGACCGTGATAACTGGATCACAAAAATTTTTTAACTCTACCAAAGCTTGTTTAGAAGCTTTTAAACTGTCGATACCTAATTCAGTTGCTTTTAATAAATCAGCCTCTGGGACAAGTTCCCCATCTTCTAATTCATTAATCAATTCTTCTAAGAATCTTAAATTTTTTTCGCTATCTTCATCCTTATCAACTATTACCTTATTCGTATTACCACCATCTGTGTATGATGGTTCTTGCTCAATAGCAGAAGCCGACCCTGGTGAATATTCAGACATAAATAGAATTATTAAGTGTTAGTTATATTGTACAATACCAAAAAATTGAAATCAAACCTTTTAATATTAAATAAAAAACCTGGCGAACCAGGTTTATAAGTCAAAGACTTAATATAAAATTGTAGGTGCTAGTGGGACTCGAACCCATCCATTCATGCTCTGCAGGCATGCGCCTTCCCTCTTGGCTATAGCACCGGTATTCAATTATACCAAATTGGTGGAGATGGCGGGAATCGAACCCGCATCCAAAGAAATTTACGTCTATTGTTACAGATTCAGCGACGCCAATGGCCGCAACGCAAGTCCGTTTCGCGGTTGTTTATCCTTGCTCTCTGCTCGACTGATTTCCCTGTCGAAACCTTACATCCCCTTTTTTCAAAACACAATCTAGATTTTATTCTAAAAAAAGAATGCATTGTTTATGTTTCAAAGTACAATGCGAACTTAAATTTTTTTCCAGAGTGGTATCTCTCTGTGGAGTCCGCAGCTGCACGCAATGCGCACAAACTCTGCGAAACTTCCGAACCGGATCCGGGGCAAACCCCTTGATCGGTTGGTTGCGCCTGCAACATGCGCACGATGTGCGAAAGTTACCGGTCACGACTGGACTTGTTCCAGCCCCCTGAGCAGCCACGATAGCTGCTCGCTTTTCCGCACTCAGTGCGGACAACGAAATAACTTTCATGTTTCCTCCACCTATAAAGAAATTTTTGAAAAAGACTAAGGCAAATATCTTTTTCTTGGAACAGATCTTTCTCGGCGCTA
>CAYVOF010000051.1:0-2581 GCA_964453405.1 uncultured Candidatus Saccharibacteria bacterium
AGTATGCGACCTTCCCAAGGTTGAGACACGGGTCCGATTCCCGTCGTCCGCTCCATAAATATTATTTAATGAAACTAGAGCAAAATATTTTTATAGCTATGCGGAAGGCAGCTAATTCTGCTATTAAAATTATTAACAATGATTTTTTAAAACAAAAGTCTCTAAAAGAAAAAGGCTCTCATCAAGATATAGTTACTCAAACAGATATAAATTCTCAGAATATTTTAAAAAAAGTTTTGCTAACTGAATTAGCAAGGTTAAACATCCCTTATCAAGAAATCAGTTTTATTTGCGAAGAGGACAGCGAATTCTCCAAACTTGAGTCTCACACTTTTATTATTGATCCCTTAGATGGCACCACAAACTTCGCAAGTGGAATAAGATACTTTGCAGTCTCTATTGCTTACGCCTACAAGGGTAAGGTTAAGCTAGGTTTAGTGGTTGATCCTATCAATAAAACAGTGTTTTGGGGACAATCAAAAAAAGGTGCTTGGGCTAAGTATCATAATATGAAACCACAAAAACTCCTTATTAATCCTACAAAGAGACCAAAAGAGTGGGTGCTAGCTGTTCACTATAACGCTCTAAATGTTTCCAAACAGCAATTTAGAAATTACAAAAATATTTATAGTCACGTTAGAGCATTGCGCACACCTGGGTGCTTAGTTCAAGAAGTTTGCGAAATCGCTGCTGGACATTTAGAAGGTTTACTAAATGGTGGCACTTACATTTGGGATTTAGCTGCCTGTAAGTTAATATTGGAAGAATCAGGTGGAAAGGTTTATGATAAAACAGGGAAGAAGTTAAAGCTAGATTTCGATAACCCTGCCAAATCATATCAACCTATCGCTTGTCATCCGAAATATAAGACACAGCTATTTAGGCTAATCAAATAAAGAGTATTATGCCGGCTTAGCTCATCTGGTAGAGCAACGGTATCGTAAACCGTAGGTGGCCGGTTCAAGTCCGGCAGCCGGCTCCATCAACTTATTAAACAAATGAAAATTCAGAAAATTCCAAAGAACGCGAAACGAGTATTCAAAGGCACAGTCTTTGAGATTTATCAGTGGAAGCAAAAACTGTTTGATTCGAAGTTTAGAACATTTGAACGTGCTAGGACTGTTAACGGAGTTGGGACTATTGCTACAGTGAAAAATAAAATTGTAGTGTTATATCAACGTCAGCCTGGTACTGGTTGGTACCACTCTTTACCTGGAGGTTATTTAGACCATTACGATGAAAATCCGAAGTATGGAGCGCTACGCGAATTGGTAGAGGAAACTGGTTTGGAACCAAAAAAAATTAAACTCTATAAAACTTTTTCAAATTACGGCCGAGTAACCACTTCTACTTTCTTGTATATTGCTCAAGATTGTCAAAAAGTTAGCGAACCAATTGTAGAAGGTGGGGAAGATATTAAAATGAAGCTAGTAACCTACGATCAATTCCTTAAACTCACAGATAACCCAAACTTTGGCTATCGCGATTTGACTATCTTAATGCTCAGAGCCCGCATGTCCAAGACAGAAAAATCAAAACTTAAAAAGGCTATTTTTGGCTGAAACGCTGATTCAAACACAAAAGTCAACCCTGCCAAAAAATGGCCGCCTTGCCAAAAGTGGCTTTTTTTGTTAGAATTTTTGCGTTATCACTCAGAAATTCGAAAACAAGATGGAAACTAAAAAACCCGACTTAGGTAAAGAAAACCAATTGGCCCAGCAAAAAGCACAGCATTTCACAACTATGAAAAGCCTTTCATTTGCTATCCAATTCGGGTTTATGATCGTTGTTCCACTGTTAGTGTTTGCATTTGCAGGAAAATGGCTATCAGCGCATTACAATAATCAAATTTATCTGTATGCCGGTCTAATTTTAGCTCTTCTCACTAGCACAGTCTGGTTCTATAAAAAAATCTCTGACTTATACAAAGACTTCATCGAATAACACTTTTAAACTCTTAACTGAAAATTAAACTGATACATGCCCGCATTACCCCCTTTAGCCGCTGAACCTATTTTCTACATAAGTAGCTTTCCCGTAACAAATACCCTTATTAACTCCACACTGACCATGCTGGGTTTTGTGGTTTTTGCGTTTGTCATTAACCGGGCGGTAAAACGCTATCAATCAAAAGCTCCAGGTGGAATTTTAAATTTCTTTGAACGAATTTTAGAATTGCTCTACCAATATTTTGATACAGTCACACAAAGCCGTAAAAAAACTATTCAATTCCTGCCTCTTGTTGGCACACTATTCCTGTTCATCCTAGTCTCAAACTGGATTGGGTTGTTTCCAGGCATTGGAAGTATTGGCCGTTACTTAGTTCACGAAGGACACGTGCAACTCATTCCGATGTTCCGTCCAGCAACCACCGATTTAAACCTCACTGCTGGCATGGCTGTTGTTGCTGTAATAGTATCTCATTTCTTAGGGATAGCTTTCATCGGCTTCTTTAAATATGCCAACAAATTCATTAAGTTAGGGGATTTATGGCACGGGGTTAAATCTGGCAAACCGATGGAAATACTTACGGCTATTATTGAATTTTTTGTTGGATTACTAGAAGTTGTTTCGGAAGTAG
>CAYVOF010000052.1:0-2429 GCA_964453405.1 uncultured Candidatus Saccharibacteria bacterium
ACATATATCCAAACAAAAATAGATGTCAGAAATTAACTTATTACATACAGACAGTAAAGACGGTGGGGTTAATAATAGCTTTGCGGTTATTTTAGTGGCTCGAACACTTTTGGTATTGGTCATTGCCTCTATTGCCGCTTATGCGATTACATATTTCTATACTAGAAGTAATGCTAAACGCTTAGAAAGCGTCACTCAAAAAGTTCAAACTTTAAAGACAGAAGCCTTAGCGAACAAGGATCGCAATGAGCTAGTAACAAGGCAAGAACAACTAACTGAGTTGGAAACTTTAATTACTCAGCACGTGTATTGGTCTTATTTGTTACCAGAGCTTTCTCGCGTCACATTAAAATCTGCCCGTTACTCTAAAATTGAAGCAGAAAAAGATGGTGAACTGACTCTAACAGTTAATTTGCCATCATATGCTGACGTCGAAAAATATATGCAAATTTTTGACTTACCTGAGTATAATCAACAGTTTAGCAATGTCCGAATTAGCAGTATTGGAACGGTTCAAAAAGAATCATCCATTGAGATTCAGTTACGACTTCAACTGACTTTTAATAAAGAATACATAAAGGGGCGAATGTAATTTTATGGATATGAAACCGCCATCAGTGCAAAATAATACTTCTAGCGCAGCCCGCGCTTCTAATAGTTCAATTATCCAGATTGTGCTTTTAGCCGTTATCTTTGTCTTATTTTCTTGGTTTATTTTAAAGCCGAAACTTTCCCATTCCACAGAAGTCAGAAGTAACCTTAAGGCAGCGGAAGCACAATTGGCTCAAACTCAACAAGATCAACAGGATCTTAAGCGATTAATTGGCGATTTACGTTCATCTTCCGAAGAAGTTGCTAAAGTTGATGAAGCCCTCCCTCTATCTGGCCGTGTTAGTAAAGCCTATGTATTATTGGAAAGTTTAGTCAGATCATCGGGAATGACTTTAGCAACTATAAGCTCCAGTGATAGCTCTAAAGCAATTAGCGCTGCGGACAAAGCTTTGTTGGCTAATCCCTATCAGCCAGGACGCGCATTACATGCCATTACTCTTTCCACCACTGTCACTGGCAGTATGGAACAGTTTAAAAACTTTTTAGAATTAGTAGAAACTAACGGCCGAGTCTTAGACGTAGAAACTGTCGAAATTAATGGTGATGAGCCAGTGACCAAATTCCAAATTAAGGTGAAAGCCTATACTTACGAAAATACTGGATCTAACCCTACACCAAATGAAAAATAAAAATCTTATTTTAATATTAGTGATCATTGTTGCTCTCGCTGGCGCCGGAGTGTTTGCGTATATTTCTTTTTTTGGATCTAGCACTGCTACAACACCTACTACTAACCAGACCGTAGGCGCTGGCACTATTTTACCGTATGGTAAAAGCTTAAATTTTGAAACGGTGAATAAATTTAACGAAACTGGTCGTATGTTCCCATATCCTGAGGTGACTCCAGCAGATGCTGGGCTTATGTTAAGCGAAATCATTAGTCAGTAGCCTATGCCAAATAAAAGCGTTATAAAAACAACATCACCTCATAATTTTGCGCAATTTTTACTAGAACATGGATTTTTGAATGAAGCTCGATTCGAGAAATTGTCTCAAAAGTTAACAGCCAAGTATGGGGTGCAAGGTGGTCAGGCCAGTCCTCAACAAGTCACTGACTTAATGCTTGATCAAAAAATTCTGGATGAAGAAGATGTCGCTAAAGCCAGAGCGGCTTTTTTAAATTTGCCTTACGTAGATTTACGCCCTGTTAATATTACGCAACAAGTGCTGGCAATTATTCCGGAAGAGTCGCGCACTTTTTACCGCATGATTCCATACGAATTAAAGGGCAACGATTTAAAAGTGGCTTTAGAAGACCCTAGCAATATCCAAGCGTTAGAGGCTTTAGAATTTTTAGGCCAGAAGGCTAACTATCAGATTCATATTTATTTAGGATCTCATTCTTCGATTAGTTCGGCATTAAAAGGATCAAAAAATATTTCTGTGGTAGTCGGAGAGGCTTTGGAGGATATTCAAAAGACGGAAGACGTTGAACAGGCCGCCCATCAAAATAAAGACAAAGCGGACAAAGCTGCTACTCCTGAAGATGAAGCCACTGCTGCTGCAGAAGAAGCACCAATTATTAAGATTGTAGATGTGATTTTGTCTAATGCAATTGAGGCTCACGCTTCTGATATTCACATTGAACCTTCGGAAACTGACGTTCGAGTACGGTATCGTATTGATGGTATTTTGCACACTAGTTTGCGTCTGCCGAGAAACGTGCTGTCAGCTATAGTTTCGCGTATTAAGATTTTGGCTAATTTAAAAATCGAAGAACAGCGTTTACCTCAAGATGGTCGCTTTCACGCTGAATTCGGTAGTTCTTCAGTGGATTTACGTGTTTCTACTTTGCCATTAATGCATGGTGAAAAGAT
>CAYVOF010000053.1:0-2174 GCA_964453405.1 uncultured Candidatus Saccharibacteria bacterium
AAATGAATTTAGTGTGTAACTTTTTAGCTTTCCTGGCTTTTACGTGGTAGGACATGTGGTTTTATTTTATAAGTTTAATCGATTTATATACCTCTTCAATAATTTTAACTTGCTCGTTGTAAGTGATAAATCCAGGGGCATTAGCATACCCGCTGACGACTGATTCATCAATATAAGAGGAGTAGATCATTAAAGTAGATTTAGTGGTAAGCGGTATGAATGCGTAAAATATACCTTCTCCCTCTACCCCCTGTCGCAGGCTATATGTTTTTACAGCCCCATAATTTGTTTCTGTTAATGGTTCGTAAGTTTTATTTTGTATACTTTGCAATGATTCTGGCACAACAGAAACTCCAATATCTAAATCGCGTGTAGTAGGTTCACACTCTTCGCCTCGTAAGTCGCAGTGAGGTTTACTAATTTCGTGATAAAAATTAGCTTCAGTTTTTACCTGCCCATTTCCATAAGGAAGATAGGTAAAGTCCTCTACGCCTGCCATAAAGAATTCTGGATATTCAAGTGAAAACCCGTACTGTTTATTCATATAAGTGGTACGTGCAGTTCCCTTGGTAATGGGGTCAACTTTGCTGGCGTTAGAATTGATATTGTCCTGGCCTTGCTTCGACATCTCTTTTTGCTTAGCCTTGTTTGCCAAATATACTGAACCAAAAAATGCTGCGACAAGTACAATTAGAATCAGGACAAAGGTTAGTCCAACTTTTGCGTGTTTCATAAAGCTTCTAAGTTAATTTTAGTTTTTGCAGTTATACCCTGGCCGAGTTTAACGGTAACGAAATGTTCGCCGAGTTGTTTAATTCCGTGTAACGGCTCGAATTGATTTTTATCAAGTTGGATTTTAGTCTTTTGGAAAACAGCTTCGGCAACATCTTTTTCGTGGATACTGCTAAAGATCTGGCCTTTATCCCCCACTTTTACTTTAACTGTGAAGGTCCGTTTTTCCAGTTCCTGTTTTTGCAGACCAGCCTTTGTGCGAGCCTTAAGTTTGGAATCTTCGACGACCTTAACTTGTTTCGCAACTTTATCTTGTGCTTCCTTGGTAGATAAAATGGCTAACCCCTTTTTAATGAGCATATTAGTACCAAAACCAGTGCTAACATTTTTCATCTCGCCTTTGCGACCAATTTTAGGAACGTCTGTTAATAGGATTACTTGCATATGTGTATTAATTTACCAACAAAAAAACTCTCCATTGAAATATGAGAGTTTTGGCTCTTTTTTATTATATACTACTGCTCAGATCGCGCAAGTACTTTTATACCAGTTTTCTTGCTAAACCCGCAAATATTTACGCATCGCAAGTAAGCTAGAAATTGTGCTTAGGACAAAAGCAATGACCAGTTGAATAACAATTAGACCTATAAACAGCAGCATGTTGCCATTGAATGTGTCGCCAGCTGGAGTTAGATAGTTGCTAATTTTCGGCAAGAGACTGGTGTAAACCGGGAAAATCAACGCGCTGGTAATTATAGTCGCGAGAATACTGTAGATAATTGCTTCGACTATGAATGGTCCACGAATGTACCAGTTTGTCGCGCCAACAAAACGCATAATTTCTACTTCTTCTTTGCGATTATAAATAGTCAATGTAATGGTGTTGAATATTACCAAGACAGCAATCGCTGAGAAGACGCCAATTAAAATTATACCGACAGTAATAATGAACTTTAGCAAGTTATTTAAGCGCGCTATCAAAGTACGGTTATCTTCAAAGTTCACTTTTTCGATCGAAGCAGAATACTTGTCGGAGTTAAGTAATTCGGCAACTGCCGGATAATCTTCTAAGTTTTTAGCTTTAATTTGCAACGTCGCCGGTAATGGGTTTTCGTTCAGTTCCCCAACTGACTCAAGTAGTAGTGGGTCATTGCTGTGATTTTCTTTAAATTTGGCCAGGGCTTCGTCCGCAGAAACATATCGCACTTCTTCTATACGGCTATCATCTTCTAACTGACTTTTAATAGTCTGAATTTGACTCTCTGCTAAACCATTTTTAAAGTAAGCGCTAATATCAACCCGTTCTTTAATAGTTCTAACTGAAGAGTTGGTAATGACAAAAAGCAAAGACAATACCGATAGAATAATTAACGTAATCGTCATAATTAAGGTCGATGCTCCAGCTAGCCACAAGTTGCGGCGAAAGTTAGAAAGACCCATGT
>CAYVOF010000054.1:0-2125 GCA_964453405.1 uncultured Candidatus Saccharibacteria bacterium
TGGGGACTTCTTTAGGAATGTTATTTGCAGTGGTGCTCTTCTTCTTTGATCAATCTATTTTTCCATCACGATTTATCATTCTTACTGCTTGGGCTTTAGGAGTGATTTTTATCTTAATTGGTCGTATTGTGCTTAAACGAATTCAAGAAGCAATGTTTCACCGTGGTTACGGTTTACACCGGTTAATTGTAATTAATGGGAGCGATAATGGAAGTAACAGCGAAGCGGGTGTAATCGAACAATTTCTTTCCAATAGCTCACATGGTTATAAAGTTGTAGGTGAGCTACCAAACGATGAACATGTTGTTACTCAATTGGAGACACTATTAAAAACCACTGGCATAGATGAAATTATGCAAGCTAACCCTCATGCCACCAGCACACAAAATTTGCAGCTTTTAGAATTTGTTCGTCGTCACGGTTTGCAATTTAGTTTTGTGCCAAACTTGTTCGAAGTGCAACGTAACGTAATTGAGCTAGACAACTTCAAAGGGATCCCGGTTATTAAACTAAAAAACACTCCCTTAGAAGGATGGGGGAAAGTCATTAAGCGATTATTAGATATAGTAGCTAGCTTAACTTGCATCCTAATTACTGCACCTATCTCGTTAGCAATATACCTAGCGGTGCGTATAACTAGTCCAGGCCCAGGAATTTACAAACACACTCGCAGTGGTTATAAAAAAGAGTTTGAATTCTATAAATTTCGTTCAATGTTTACTCACTTAAGTACTGGTAAGGGTTATGGTGATGAGCAAGCTACTGCAGTATTAAATGAACTTTTAGAACAGGTAAAAGATGATGACCGTAGCGGACCGTTATGGAAAATTAAAGATGACCCTCGAATCACTCCAGTCGGTAAGTTTCTTAGAAAAACTAAACTCGATGAAATTCCTCAATTTTGGAATGTTCTAATCGGAGACATGAGTATGATTGGTCCGCGTCCGCATATGCCTGAACAAGTAGAAAAATACCGACAACATTACGGTCGAGTTTTTAGCATTAAACCTGGAATTTTTGGTTTAACTCAGTTAGCGCAGCTATCACGCCCTACTTTACCATTTGAAGAAGAAATTCGTCTCGACACCTATTATATCGAGAACTGGAGTTTAATTTGGGACATTAAAATTATTTTAAAATCTTTTTACGCATTGTTATTTACTCGCAAACCGTCAGATAATTATTAAACCATTTCGATTTACAACCAGAATTTTATGAAAGTAATTTTAGCTCACGATTCATACACTCAATACGGCGGTGCTGAACGCGTTCTTGAAGGAATGAAGGAACTCTACCCCGATGCGCCAGTTTACACTTTGGTAGTAGATAAACGTTTACGATGGCATATGCTTGACTGGAAGGTTGTTACTAGTCCTTTGCAACGCATTTATAATTGGTATGGAAACATGCAGCACCTGTTTGGACTCATTCCATTTGTGATGCCATTTTGGAAATTAGAAAAAGCAGATCTACTACTTAGTTCTAGTTCAGCGTATTTAAAAGGATTGAAAAAAGCCCCTGGCACAGTGCATATTAATTATTGTCACACTCCAACACGCTTTATCTGGACAGACTATACATACGCTTTACACGAAGTCACTCCGTTATTAAGGCCAGTGGCAAGAATATATTTATGGTGGTTAAAAAAGTGGGATTATAGCGCTGCTCAAAAAGTTGATTATTTTTTAGCTAGTGGCCTGGAAGTGCAAGATCGCATAAAAAAATACTATCACCGTGATAGTGAAATTTTGCATCCATTCATAGACGCCGAATTTTGGAAGCCAACTCGTACCAAAGGCGACTATTTTTTAATTGCTGGACGTTTAACACCGTATAAAGATTACGATAAAGTGATTTTAGCGTTTAACAAATTGGGGTGGCCTTTACATGTCATCGGTACTGGTCGTTATGAACGCTACTTACGTTCTATCGCCGGTCCTAATATTATCTTTTTGGGCAAGGTTGACGATGTGTCATTGCGTCATCAGTACAGCGGAGCGCGAGGATTTATTTACCCCCAACTTGAGGATTTTGGCATGATGCCTTTAGAAGCTGCATCTTGTGGCACTGCTTCTTTGGGGTTAGCAAAAGGTGGTTCTTTAGAAACAATCATTCCTGGCCAAAC
>CAYVOF010000055.1:0-2059 GCA_964453405.1 uncultured Candidatus Saccharibacteria bacterium
ACTTACAAGTTATAGCTACAATAAAAAACTAACCTTTAAAGGTTAGTTTTTTATTGATATGAATTTGTCCTAAACCAGGTGTTTTTCTATTTCTGCTTCGATCATATTCTTAGGTGCAGCACCAACTAACTCACCAACTACTTCACCAGCTTTAAAAAATTTCATAGTTGGAATACTCATTACATTAAATCTGCTAGTCAGGTCTGGATTTTCATCAACATTTAACTTAGCGACTTTTAGTTTACTATCATAAATTTCTGATAGTTCAGACAAAATTGGACCGACAATCTTACATGGACCGCACCATTCTGCCCAAAAATCTACCAGTACCGGAATAGTTGATTTAAGCACTTCTTCATCGAAATTATCTGCAGTGATTTTCACTTCTTTCATAAAAATTTCTATAATTATTACCAAATCATCATATCGCGAGTAGGGTAGCTTGTCAATCAGATTTACATTATACTGTTATCGATATGCCAAAAATAACACTTTCACACAAACATAAGAAATATCTTAAACGGGTTATAGGTCTGGGTATTGCCGGACTGTTTGTTGTGACTGTAGCTTTTGTCTACACAAACCCCACGCTAGCTCCAGAATCAGGGAACAGTCTTTTTTCTAATAGTAGTAAATCTACCGAAGAAAACGCTGGCGATACTTTTGATATTGAAAAGCAAAAAGACATTAATCCAGCACTAGGGGAAGATGTCGATGCGACTAGTTATTTAGTCTTCGATGAATTTACCGGGGAAATTTTGGCTTCACGCAGCCCAAACACTACTGTGGCAATTGCTAGCATTACAAAACTTATGACCGCATATGTTAGCCAAAAATATGGCAACCTCGATGAAGTCTGGGCAATCACTGCTAAAAGTACTAGCACTATTAATCCAATACTAGGTTTAAAAGTTGGGGACAGGGTACTAGTTAGTGATTTAATTAACGCCATGTTAATTGGGTCCGCCAATGATTCCGCCGCAGCTTTGGGTGAATATATTAGCGCTGTTAAACGCCAGCCAATCATAGATCTGATGAACCTAGAAGCTAAACAGCTTGGAATGCAAGCAACTCACTATGAAAACCCTATAGGTTTTGACAGTGAACAAAATTATTCATCAGCTAATGACTTAAAACGTCTATTAAAAGTGATTAAAGAAATTCCGTTATTTTCAGACATAGATAGAAAACAAATTTATACTTTTACTAGCCTTACTGGAAACGTGTACTCTGTTAAAGCAACAAACACTTTAATTTCTGATGATCCTGATATTCATGCCATCAAAACTGGATTTACCGATGAAGCCCAAGGAGCAATGATTACTGCGATCCATCATGAAGATAAAAAATTTGTCATAATTGTGCTGGGAAGCTCAAACCGAGAAAAAGATACCAAACTTTTAAAAACTAAAGTATTAGAGCTATATAAATAAGCCTAAGCCATGGATATGTGGTATAATATGTACATGGCAATCGATGAACTAATCAAAATTTTCAGCTTAAGTACAATCGCTTTTTTGTTTGCAATTGCAATTACTCCTTTATTCTCAAAGTTTATCTATCACTTTCGGTTTGGAAAGAATATACGTTCAGATGGGTCTACTCCTTTGTATACAGAGATGCATGCAAAGAAGAGGGGGACTCCAACAATGGGCGGAATCTTGATTTGGGGCACGACCTTGGTTCTTGCCACAATTTTCTGGTTCTTAGATAGAATCTTAGATATTAAAGAATTTCATATTCTTAATTTTTTAACTCGTCGTGAAACCTTGTTGCCATTAGGTGCAATGCTAGGTGCTTCTTTGGTGGGATTTTTGGATGACTATTTAGATATTCGTCAACGTGGTCACATGGGACGCGGTCTTCGATTTCGTATTAAGGTTTTACTATACGCTTTAGTTGCTTGTATTGGCTCTTGGTGGTTTTACGTCAAAATTGGGTTTGATTCTATTCACGTACCATTTTTTGGAGATATATATTTAGGATTACTATTTGTGCCTTTTTTCATTTTAGTCGTAGTGGCAACGAGCTTTGCTGTTAACCAGTCTGATGGCTTAGA
>CAYVOF010000056.1:0-2030 GCA_964453405.1 uncultured Candidatus Saccharibacteria bacterium
CAATATTTCAGAAGGTTGACCAGGCTCGTCGCTTAGGTTGTTCAAGTATTTCGGTTTAAATATCTGGTTCGGCTCAAATTGATTAATAATTTCATTCAGGGACCCTAGGGTTGTCGATTTGGGCTTTTCAGATAATTTTATTAGCTTATTGCTGCTATCGTGCTTTTTGTTTGAGTTTACTAGTTCGCGGACTGACTCCCAGCCAATCAAATATTTATTTGCAAGGCTGTTTGTGCCTCTTGCGCTAATATTTATCTCTTCCAAGTTGAATTCCTCGTCTGCTAGATTTCGGAAAAGCGTGTTGGCATTTTCTGTATATTTCGGCAGGTTTTCGATAGTTACTAATAAATCTGTCGCTAGATCTTCGTCTGTTTCATAAAATTTGAACAGCTCCTTTTTGTCGACTGGAATTTGACCAATTTGTTTGTATAGATTCAGTAATTTCTTTACCTTTTTAGGCGGTTTGGTCTGGTTAAACTGATTGATCCAGTAGTTTATATCACCAATGTTGAAATTATATGTTTCGATGCCAGATTGGTTCAGGTGTTCTGTGTAATGTGCGAAACTAAACATCTCTGGATTGATGTGTGTTAGTTGGCCTTGTTTGGTTGATTGATTGTATATATATCGATCTTCTTGATTAAACCACTTTAAAAAGCTCTTAAATTCATCTTTATTTATCTCTATGAAGTTCTGAGTGTATTTTGTGAAATTTTGATTAACAATTCGGTTGCTAACAGCTGTTGATTTATCATCACCAACATAATAATTGGTTCGATTCTGGCAGTATCCCGTAAAATAACCGCTAAATTTGTCAAACTTACTTAAAAGCACAAGTTTTTCGGGTTGATCTTTCCAGAGTATTTTGGCGAAATCGACCATGGCACCTGCATTGCTGATGATACTTTTGTCTCCGAGACCATAATCTTGATTTAATTTCTTGGCAAAACCAGTGAAAAATCGTGATAGATTAGTTCTAATAGATTTTTGTAGTTTTATAATATCTTTTTCTAGTTTTTCGTAATTACTACTGTTCTTGTCGAATTTCTGCTGCTTTTGGAGTAGATCTCCGAGTTGTTCGAAACGGTTTTCAGAATCAGAATAGGCTTTTAGGGATTGCTCAATAAAACCGTCATGGAAGTTGTCAAAATGAGGTTTTAGTAATTGGTAGGATTCGGCTCTGTCCTGATCCGACTCAAGCTCTCCGTTAAGAAAATCTGCTGTCCTGCCTTGAGGTACTAACTCAAAACGTAATGTTTTGCTGAAAGAGTACTGGTTTGTAAATTTTGAAAACGCATTGTCCATAAATCCTCCAACTAGTTTATCTATGTAATCAGTATACATAAAACAAATCTTTTAGTTTTTAGGTATTCGCATATTTGGCATAATTAGCTTAGGCGATGACAGTTGTTGGAAAATCTACAGAATTCTTTTGTAGATTTTTATAAAACTATCAAATCTTTGCGGTCTTGACCGGTGCCAATGAATGACAGTTTAGCGCCGGGGATGTTTTTCATGACACCCTCACAGTAAACTTTGACTGCTTCTGGTAAGTCTTGGTAATTGGTTTGGTCAAAGTCTGACCAGCCTTCGAAATCATCGTACTCGGCGGTAGCTTTTTGCAAGACTGGGTCATCAACCGGAAAGAGGCTGACTTTTTCGCCGTCGATTTTGTAGTCATGCGCAACTTTAAGTTCGCCGAGGTTGGCCAAAGTGTCGATTCGGGTTAAGGCGATATCAGTAAAACCGTTAAACATTTGGGCGTAACGCGCTGCCACGCCATCGAAATAACCAACTCGTCGCGGACGTCCGGTTGTCGTGCCAAATTCATGACCAGCATTTCGCAGTTCATCGCCCTTTTTATCGAGCAGTTCAGTTGGCATACCGCCAGCACCAACGCGAGATTGATAGGCATTAAAGATACCGATTGTTTTTGTAAGCGCGGTTGGTGGAACGCCGGCACCAGTTACTAAGCCACCGACTGATGTGTTGCTGCTAGAGACCATAGGATAAGTCCAGTGGTCGTTGTC
>CAYVOF010000057.1:0-1934 GCA_964453405.1 uncultured Candidatus Saccharibacteria bacterium
TTCTTTAGTCATTTTTTGTTCTCCAATGAATAATTAATCCAATTAAAATTAAAGTTGATGCAACAAAAGCCAAAAGTGGGATTGTTACGAATCCAAACCACTCAATGTACTTGGTAGTACAGGACACACCAGCCAAACATGGGGCGGCAGCTTCTGGCAGAATTTTATAATAAAGCAAATTATGGTACAACCCAATAACCCAAGCGGCTCCTGTCAAAACAAACGCCGGAAGTAAAATTTCTTTACTTTTTCGATAAATCGCAAACCCAATTATTACCACTAATGGGTAGAGCCCGATTCGTTGATACCAACACAACACACATGGCGGGAAATTAGCGATTTCGCTAAAATATAGACTTCCCAGCATGGCCGTTAAGGCCACTGCAAAAGCGCCGTAAAGCGCATTATTTTTAATAAATTGTTTCATTAGTTCAGTATATCATGATACGATTAAGTCATGAAGACTAAAATGCAAAAAACTTTATTATACCTTGTCCTGGTAGCAATTCTTACTTTTCTCGTCTCGTCGTGGTGGCGTGATTCTAGCTACGTATTTACTTCTGGACAGATTAATGACGCCGTACTAGGAATAAACCGCTTATTTGCTATACTAGCTGCATTTCTCCTGCCACTACAATTAATTTTAATTGGTCGAGTAAAATGGGTAGAGACAGTATTTGGATTAGACAAACTTTCTCGCCTGCATAGAGTGAACGGCCTAGTAATTCTTGGCTTAGTAATCGCTCATCCGTTTTTAACTATTACTTCTTACTCTATAGTAAACCAAACCAATTTCGTTGCTCAATATATTAGTTTCGTAACCAGTGGGTACGGCGACATTCTATTTGCCTCAATTGGTTTTGCGGTCTTGTTGGGTACAATTATTTGGTCGCTATCAATAGTCCGTCGCAAACTTAAATATGAATGGTGGTACTACGTCCATGTGTTTAACTATTTAGCAGTCGCGCTTATTTTTTTGCACGTTCACGAGATGACAGAAAATTCTACATCCTTGTTATGGCCAGCATTTTGGTTTGGCCTATACGGATTCACTGCGTTAAATGTTCTATGGTTCCGCTTTGCTCGACCAAGTCTCCGTTTTTGGCAACATCAATTTACCATTAGCCGGGTTGAAGATTTAGGCGTCGCAACCTCAATTTATATTACTGGTCGTAATTTGGATAAGTTTAAAATTGATGCCGGTCAATTTATGATCTTCCGCTTTTTGCAAAAAGAATTTTGGACTCAGGCTCATCCTTTCTCTTTGTCCTGGGCACCAATAACCACAACTTCTAGTCATACTGAACTACGCATTACTGCGAAAAAGTTAGGTGACTACACCAATGAACTACCTAAATTACAGGTTGGCACTCAAGTATTAATTGATGGTCCTCACGGTGTATATACAGAAAAGTTGATTACTAAAGAGAAACTGCTGTTTATTGCTGGTGGAATTGGTATTACCCCAATTCGCTCTATATTAGAATCTTTAGGTGGGGGCCACCCAGATAAAGTTTTAATATACAGTAACAAAACTCGCGCCGAGAGTGTGCTAGCCGACGAGCTAATAACCCTTTCAAAGCAAAATAATTTTAAGATCATCAATATTTATGCTGACGAAGTAGTCGCAGGTGCTGAGTATGGCCGACTAGACAAGGCTGCTCTTGCTCGTCTAATCCCAGACATTGCAGATCGAGATATTTTCTTGTGTGGCCCACCACCAATGATGACAGCTCTACGAGCAGCAATGATAGAACTAGGTGTACCAAAATCGCAAATTCATTTTGAACGATTCGCTTTATAAATTTCATTGGGACCATCTTGGAGACTATCTTGTAGAAACAAGAAGATGAAATCTTCAGGAAAAATTGTCCACTGCGTTTCCACAATTCCACATTGACACAGCTTGAGAATAATTTTATGATTCTTTCTTA
>CAYVOF010000058.1:0-1862 GCA_964453405.1 uncultured Candidatus Saccharibacteria bacterium
CCAGTGTTAATAGCTCTATAGAGGCCATCAACTAAGTGTTCGGACTTTCCTCCCCGTAGTGACTGCTTGCGCAATCTTGTAGGGCGATCATTCGATTTGCTTGGAACCCCAAAATATTACCACATTTAGGGGGTATTGTCAATCTTAGCGCAGTTGCAATTATCTTGGGAAAGAGTAAAATATGAATAAAATAGACTTAGGTACGGAGGAAAAATGAAAGAAAATTTAAAGGATATGACTGAGTTCGGCCCTGTCATTGACTCCGAAGATGGGCTAGAGGAATGCTTTGATAACATCGAAAAACTTCTGATGAAGATTTATTCTGATAACATCAAAGAGCGAAAAGGTGCTAAATTTTTAGTAACCAAAAGTTACCTTGATTACAAGGAGGATCTGCCGGAAAGGAAAGAAAAATCAGTGATCAAAAATTTGGGCTTCCTGCTCACATACTACGGAGGCTGGAGTTGTGCTCCCAAGGAAGGGTTCAATTACGAAAATTTGCTTTTGAAATACGAGGAAAAAGCAGAGGCAGAAAAATATAAATGGGATAACTATAAGCCTAGCTAACTAAGCTAGGTGAATCTTTCGAACCTGTTTTGAGAAATCAAGATAGGTTCTTTTATTTACCAATCCTGCGGACGTTCTTTATACCAGTCAGCCAGGCCGGACTTAAGATCATACTCATACTCATAACCTAAATCTTGTAAAACTTTTGGAGTGATGTTGTTGTACTTCAAAACTTTACGGACCGTCACAGGACTAATTGACTGTTTGCGACCTAACAGGGAATTCACGCCGTGGACTAAGTAAGATCCAAGTAAAAGTAAACGGTAGGGAACATTCGGAGTAGCGCGATTCACACCAACGACTTCAGAAATACCTACAGCATATTCACCAACCGAAGGTGCTGGGTCCATTGTAAAGTTAAACAAAGTAACTCCAGCGTTTTGTTCCTCTTGCCAGTTGAGCATGAAAGCGATGGAACGACAAAGTTCTTTTACGTAACCACCAGCTTTGCGCACAGCCTTGTTTCCGCTAAAGAAAAAGTAATGCCCAAGCACGGCTTTAACCATGCGAGTCACGTTGCCTCGTTCACCAGCACCAAAAATTACGCCTGGGCGAACGATCATTAATTTGCGACCAGCTTGTGCTTTCTGCCAAGCTAAGTGGATTTTTTCTGCAGTCAATTTAGAAACTCCATATGGAGTTAATGGCATTGTTAAAGAACTTTCGTCTTTCGTAGAGTCATCACCGCCGTAAGTTGCAATAGAGCTAGTAAAAATAATTCGATCGCAATCTACTTGTTCTGCCCAGTCGCAAACATTCTCTGCTCCGGGAATGTTTGTCATAAAATACTCTTCGGCTTTGTGGCCAGGTTCTTTGTGTACTGCCGCTAAATTTACAATTAAATCTGGATTGCTCGGTAACTTGTTTGCTTCTGTTTGCGAACTAATAGGCAAGCGCACATCAATTTTAGAAAAAGTTACATCACCTGCTGCAAATTTTTGTTGTAAAATTTTTGGCCAAGTGTCTGGAGTAATAGTAACCAGATCGCTAATAGCAACGCTCTTAACAATGTTGTGTTCTAAAAGATAGGCAGCGAAGTTGCTACCAATAAAGCCGTTCCCACCGAACAACACGCACGAATTGTATTTAGGTTCTGTCATAAATCATCAGTATTTTAACATAATTTAAGGCTGTTCGTAACCCTTTAGTTCATTAGGAAAATACACTCAAAAATGGTATAATAGCATTATATTTGGGTATTTATCAGTTATTCATGAAGCGAACCGAGCTACTCTTTAATTTAATTTCCATTCCAGTCGATATTCTTATGCTAGCAGCCGCTGGCATAGTTTCTT
>CAYVOF010000059.1:0-1833 GCA_964453405.1 uncultured Candidatus Saccharibacteria bacterium
TGGGGACTTCTTTAGGAATGTTATTTGCAGTGGTGCTCTTCTTCTTTGATCAATCAATTTTTCCATCACGATTTATTATTCTTACCGCATGGGCATTAGGAATTGTTTTTATTTTATTTGGTCGCATTGTTTTAAAGCGCATTCAAGAAGCGATGTTTTACCGTGGTTATGGTTTGCATCGGTTAATTGTAATAGATGGTAGTGGTAATGGTCATAACAGCGAAGCTGGAGTAATAGAACAATTCCTATCTAACAGCTCCCACGGTTATAAAGTAGTAGGGGAATTACCAAATGACGAAAATGTTGTCTCCCAGCTAGAAACATTACTTAAAACCACAGGGATCGACGAAATTATGCAAGCTAACCCACATGCTACCAGTACGCAAAATCTTCAGTTATTGGAATTTGTACGACGCCATGGTTTGCAATTTAGTTTCGTACCAAATTTGTTTGAAGTCCAACGCAATGTTATTGAGTTAGATAATTTTAAAGGTATTCCGGTTATCAAACTAAAAAACACACCACTGGAGGGTTGGGGACAAGTTATTAAGCGACTACTCGACATAGTGGCCAGTTTAATTTGTTTAATTATCACCGCGCCAATTTCACTTGGAATATACATTGCTATTCGACTAACTAGCCCAGGCCCAGGGATATACAAACACACTCGCAGTGGCTATAAAAAAGAGTTTGAATGTTACAAATTCCGCTCCATGTATACCCATCTTAGCACTGGCAAACAATATGGGGACGAACAGGCGGCAGTGGTACTAAATGAACTTCTCGAGCAAGTAAAAGATAATGACCGCAGCGGACCACTTTGGAAAATTAAAGACGATCCACGAGTCACGCCCGTCGGAAAGTTTCTACGCAAAACTAAACTCGATGAAATCCCACAATTTTGGAATGTACTCATTGGCGATTTAAGTATGATCGGTCCACGCCCGCACATGCCTGAGCAAGTCGAAAAATATCGACAAAGTTATGGTAGGGTGTTCAGTATAAAACCCGGAATTTTTGGTTTAACTCAATTGGCTCAACTGTCTCGCCCAACTTTACCATTCGAAGAAGAAATTCGCCTCGATACATATTACATTGAGAACTGGAGTTTGATTTGGGATATTAAAATTATTTTAAAATCTTTTTACGCATTGTTGTTTATTCGCAAACCGTCAGATAATTATTAACCTTACGAATTTATCTTTAGAATTTATGAAAGTTATTTTAGCTCACGATTCATATACCCAATACGGCGGTGCCGAACGAGTGCTTGAAGGTATGAAAGAATTATACCCGGAAGCTCCCGTGTACACCTTAGTTGTAGACAAACGCCTCAAGTGGCACATGCTCGATTGGCGCGTTATTACCAGCCCATTACAGCGCATTTACAATTGGTACGGCAACATGCAGCATTTGTTTGGGTTAATTCCATTTGTTATGCCTTTTTGGAAATTAGAAAAAGCTGATTTACTATTAAGTTCTAGTTCCGCGTATTTAAAAGGATTACGAAAGTCAGCTGGTACAGTACATATTAATTATTGTCATACCCCGACTCGTTTTATTTGGACAGATTATGCATATGCACTGCATGAAGTCACTCCATTATTAAGACCAGTCGCCAGAATATATTTATGGTGGCTAAAAAAATGGGATTATAATGCGGCGCAAAAAGTTGATCATTATTTAGCTAGCGGAAAAGAAGTACAAGACCGGATTAAGAAATACTATCATCGTGAAAGTGAGATTTTACACCCATTTATCGATGCGGAATTTTGGAAGCCAACTCGTACCAAAGGCGACTATTTTTTAATTGCTGGTCGTTTAACACCGTAT
>CAYVOF010000060.1:0-1788 GCA_964453405.1 uncultured Candidatus Saccharibacteria bacterium
CAATATCTAACACTGCACCCGACTTATTTACTTTCGATAGATCAAAGTTTTCTATAAGTGCGCCCATAGAAAAAATTTCTTGTTCAGTCTTTGGATTCCAACCTAAAAACGCTACGAAATTTACGAGAGCTTCCGGTAAGTAACCTTTGTTCAAAAAGTCTTCAGCTGCTACATCCCCCTGACGTTTAGAAAGTTTAGACTTGTCTGAATTTAAAATTAACGGCATGTGAGCAAACTGTGTCGGCTCCCAGCCAAAAGCCTTGTAGATTAAGACATGTTTTGGAGTTGAAGGAATCCACTCTTCGCCACGAATAACATGGCTAATTTGCATTAAATGGTCATCTACCACAACAGCAAAATGATATGTTGGAAAATCGTCAGACTTAATTAGTACTTGATCGTCCAAGACAGCGTTTTGATATTTCATTTCACCAAAGACTAGATCTTTAATGACTGTGTCCCCTTCTAA
Source organism: uncultured Candidatus Saccharibacteria bacterium (assembly GCA_964453405.1). Classification (GTDB taxonomy): domain Bacteria; phylum Patescibacteriota; class Doudnabacteria; order UBA920; family UBA920; genus UBA920. Next base: position 470 of record CAYVOF010000060.1, read on the forward strand.
AGGAATAGCAAAACGCACCACTGGATTTTTTCCAGCAGTTTTAAATTCATCTTGCTTAGCTGCTAGTTCATCACCAGTTAAATTACGACAGTGACGATCATACATCGCTGGTTGCTTAAGAGCCATCTGTTCTTTGCGAAGTTCATCTAATCTTTCAGAGCTACAAAAACAATAGTACGCATGCTTGCTGTCGAGGAGAGTTTTAATGTGTTCTTGATAAATTGGCAGGCGAGCCGATTGAGTATACGGCCCAAAGTCACCACGTTCCTCTAATTTTCCTGCTTCTGTTAAATGTGGGCCTTCATCAAATTCAATACCAAGAGTCTGCATGACTGAAAGCATATTTTCCACCGCGCCTTCTACGAGACGAGTTTGGTCGGTATCTTCTACACGAAGAATGGTAGTACCCTTAAAGTGTCGTGAATACAAAAAATTAAATAACGCCGTCCGGACACTACCAATATGCACAAATCCTGTTGGACTTGGCGCAAAACGTGTGCGAATTTGTTTATTTGGTTGAGTGTTGGAATCTGTCATAAATCTAATAGTATCTTATTTTAACTGAATTTTAGCTAGTTCAGCAAGGACATTTTCAGCATGCTCTCGGCGTTCAGAAGCAATGATACTAATAACATACTCAGGGTCAACCCACTGATACTCGTCAAAGATATCTACTGGTAATATCAATTCTTCACTGGGATGAGTATATTTATAGAACACAGTGTACTGATCTTGACCTCTATATAGATGATACTTAGCATAAAATAATTTACGAGTAGCATTATTCCAATCATAAGTATTAATATATTCAGCTTGAGAAATATAAGTTACATTCGAGATTCCAACTTCTTCCATTAGCTCTCTTTGGGCAGCCATGTCAATACTCTCTCCTTTTTCCACACCACCTTGGGGAAATTGCCAATAATTTTCCACTGCCACACCTGGATTGGATCCATCACCATAAGGTCGTGAGATTCTTTTGCAAAGCAAAATTTTACCATTAGTATTTATTACCACGGCTACGGCATTACGACGCTTTAACTTGGAACTATGTACTTTATATCGAACTAAAGCCAAAATCATTCCCCACGTCGCATGAAAAATTCTGACCAATCGAGTTGGCTGGGTAATTAATCTATATAACCATTCTAGCCCGCTGTCACGCACAAACCTAGGCGGCGCCACTTTCACGCCAGCGATGTAATCAAAGGTACCACCGAGGCCAATGGCGAATGATGTTTCTAACTTCGGCAAATTTTCAGCGATCCACTGCTCAGAAGTCAGTCTATTGAATGCCACTAATAATATGTCCGGCTTCG
>CAYVOF010000061.1:0-1759 GCA_964453405.1 uncultured Candidatus Saccharibacteria bacterium
CTTTGGAACCTTCATCTTGAGTGTATTTGGTAGCGACTTCGTCAAAATTTTGACCTGCGTCGAGTTTGCTTTTTAAATCTTTTGCTTTCTCATACGCTTCTTTGTTCAATTCTTCGTTTTTAGAGTACCAAAGAGTCAGTTTAGTTTGTTCAAGCTGCTGTGTAATTACTTCTGCTTTGAATTTTTCTGGACTCATGCTGTAAGATTTCTCTAGTTCTGCTTTGAATTTTTCGGCATCACCTTGAGCATATTGTTTGACGATGTTGTTATACTCTTCATCAACTTCTGCTTGAGTTATTGTAATTTTGTATTTTGAGGCAAGAGCGGATAGTTTTTTTGTTTCAATTAACTGATCATAAATTTGAGCAGGGTCGATTTCGTTTCCTAGACCTTGAGTTTCAGAAAGTTCTTTTGCTAATGCGATGCGCTCCAAAGATTCTTTAGCCGAAACCAGTTTCATGTCTACAATAGCAGCTGGTAGAGGGAGTATTTTAAACACCTTCTCTTTTGCGCTAACTAATTGACCGGTATATAGCCAAGTCAATCCGCCCAATACAATCAGTATTACTAAACCAATAATTCCCCCAATAACCCACGGGTTCTTCTGGTTACCCTTAGGCTTTACATGTTCGCCGTTGTCTTGTTCGTTGTGATTTTCCATAATTTTACTTTAATTTTTCTTAAATAGATTTAAATAGATATTGCCACCATTTATGCAAATTGTTTTGTGGATTTGGAGTTTCAGTTTTTACCTCGCTTGGGATACCGCCGGGGGGAAAGTTAATAACTAACTCTCCTTCTTTTTTTAAGCCCAGCTGTTCTCTAGCTAATTTTTCTTGATAATTATTTGAGCCAAAATATTGCAATGATTGCTGAAGGGCAGTATTCCGCTCCTCAAGTGAAGCTTGTTCTTCCTGCAGGTGCTTAATTTCAGTATTAATTTTTCGTCTTTGTTGCCATTGTTGTAATTCTAACGCAAAAACACCGAGAAGTAAAATAATCACGGCAGTTAAGAATAGTTTGGAATAGAAAATTTTTGGTAATCTCATTTTAGTTTTAGCCTTATTATAAGCGATTATTTTTTGTATAACCAACCTGTTCTTGCACGTGCGTAGCATCAGTTTCGCCGAATACGGCACCGGAATGGCTGCGAGATTTATCTTCTGATATACGCTTATGCATTTCCCACAAATAGTCTTTAATTGGTAGCGGGTCGCTAAGATTTTTTAAAATGATAGGCTCCATTAACCCGACGACTTGTACCACCACGTCACCGTATCCGACCATTCTAGAAACGAATCCTTCGGTTTTATAGCTTACATTTAGCACCCGCTCATGCGGGGTTTCGGTAACAGTTTGGTCAAACAAGCCTTTTTGAGCATAATGAATAATGCGCTGGTTGGTAATGACGTAAGTGTTCATTCTCCAGATAATAATTAACCGGACGGCATGAACTAATACACCAGCGGTCAGAATTAATAAAACGGAACGCAACGCACCGTTGCCAGAAGCATATCTGAGTACGGCGTAAACTGGCAGAATAATAACGACAGCCGATATTATCAACGGGTGAATTAACACAAAAGGACTTTGTCTGTAGACCTGCCGGATGTGCTCAAAATCTTTTAGCGCGATGTTCATAGCTACTTAGTTAGACTTTTAGCTTAAAGTGAAAACGCAAACATACTGCCGACCATAGAGACTACTATGAGCGCAGTAATGATTATTAGAATTGTATTGAGATGTTTTCTGTTTCGCA
>CAYVOF010000062.1:0-1731 GCA_964453405.1 uncultured Candidatus Saccharibacteria bacterium
ATCCTTTTAATTACAAACATGGGATGTTTGGTGTGATCAAGTTCATTAAAATCTATATCCCAAAAATATTCTCGAAAATCTGATGGAATTTTAATCATGACTAACTAAACTATACACCAAATTTTGACTGTTTTTGATATTAATTGTCTAATTTACAAACTTCAAAACAGTAGTAAATTGTAATTATGGCAACAAAAGAATTCTGTGACATCTGTGAAAAAGAGATAAGATATGAGACTAAGATTAGGGCTTCTGGCATGTTACTAGTTGGTGGTGAATATTGTAAAGAGTGTTGGTTGAATAAGAAAAATTGGGAAAGAATTCATAAATTAAAGCCTTCTGAAGATTAAAAATAAATTAGGTCGTGCATGTTATGTGGTAGGTTGATTCAAAAAGGGTTAATTCTTTTTAAATATGGCCAAACCACATAACACCAGTCTTACATGTCTAGCAAGTCTATTGAACATCCCAAGCAAACTTGGTTGAAACACACGGTTGTGTGCTGCTCAATATCCAAACCAGACATCCCCCTTGCAAAAACAATTTCAAAACAAAAAATGAAAAAATAATTCCAAACCTCATGCGCGAGCGCTTACAGTCGTTAGACTGCGCCTCCAAGCCCGCATGGGTTTCTCCACCCGGGTGAGTTGTAGAAATTTTCGAACGCGTCAATGCCGATGATGGCGGGAACGACGAAGACCACAAGGCTTCCACGAAGCATCGTTAGCGCGGGCATCGTGACTGTCATATACGGACCGGTCAAGGCGTCGATGAAGACAGCCAGAAAGATGAAGGTCCAAATTGCGCTTCCTGCGAACGAAAGTTCACGTGTGTTGTTGAAACCTGCCGTGAAGGCAAGAAGTGTCACGATGCTCAACACTGCCCAGACCCATTGAAGGCCAGAGCAAAGTGTGAACAGCCATTTCGGCATGTCGCCAGCGTAGTACGGATCGTTACCGACCAATACTGATCCGCCAGCCACGAAGCACATCAGACCAATCAGTCCTGCCCCACGTTTTACAAAATTATTGTTCATCTTACATCTCCTTCGGTAATGTTTTCAAAAGTCCTGTCCATATCACTATGGCAACGCTTAGGACGCCGACACCTAGCCAAGTTAAGAATATAACCCAGCCGTTTGCTAATGGATATTGAGCCGTAAACCCAATGATCCACAGTAAAAATGATGTTCCAAAGCAGAACTGCTGGAACAGTACACCAAAAACTACAGAAACTGCAGATTTCTGGGTACGCCATACAATGAATCCTACCCATGTTCCGAGCAGAAGCGCTCCTGATAAAGCTAACATACCGAATGACATTTTGATTCTCCTATTCAAATTTGAACTTGCACAGGTCCAGGCATGGTTTTGTATGCCCAGAATTGTGCAGTCCAACTTAAATTTGGAGAACTATTTTTGCAAGGATTTTAAAGTGCTAATTAACAAAAAAACTTTAAATGTCGCAAGTCGATATCTAAAGTATGTTTCCACTATATCACTAACTATAGGTTTTGTCAAGTTTAGCTAACTACTTTAGAATTGAATAATGCGTAAGTTTTTATTATTTTTTGTTTTTTTGTTTTCATTATTAATTATTAATTCTTCATTCTTAATTTGCGACGTAGTCGCCAGTGGTGAATTTACAACTGATTTTGATGTTACATATAGAGTAAAAGATACTGGTATTACAGAAGTACAAAATAAAATAACTCTTACAAATGTTTTTAGT
>CAYVOF010000063.1:0-1726 GCA_964453405.1 uncultured Candidatus Saccharibacteria bacterium
CGGATCGCGTGGGACGTGGTATTGTACTACTCGACGCCTCCGACGGATACCAACTGGCCACGAACTCTGCCAACAGCGAAGTTGTGAAAAACTTTTTGAACGCAGACCTGCGCGAGGCTCTGACTGAAGCTACTGTAGAAGTACTAGCAATTATTGGCTACCGTCAACCAATTTCCAAAGCCGAGATCGAGGCGATTCGCGGGGTCAATTCGCAGTACAGTTTGCGAGCGCTCTTGATGCGGGGTCTAATTGAAAAAGTTCCCAACCCAAGCGACGCGCGTGGGTCTTTGTATCAGGTTACTACAGAATTCCTGCAGCAGATGGGCATCACTTCTGTTGCCGACTTGCCCGACTTCCAAGACTTAGTTGCTAAGATTCATCTTCCAGAGACACCTGCTATAAATGATATAGAAACAACTTCTGAGGGATCTACTGAAACCGAAGAACAGATGGAAGAGGAAATTCAAGAATTACTTGCAGAGGCAGGAGACGAGGCAACTCAAGAATAATAAAAAACTGCCTATTGGGGCAGTTGTTCGTAACTTTCTTTAGGCGATGAAGGCTGTTCTTGCTTAAGTTCTACCTGGGTACACCCGGCTGCAAGTAGGCCAAGAATAGCAATGACAAATAATGTTTGTTTCATTGTTGGTTTTTTACATTTGATAGTACTAAGATTATCGCACATTCCTGGGCGTTTGAAAAATCGGTCCTTAAAATTGCCCTTTAAAATATCCTCAATTTTTGATAAACTATACGAGTTCAAAACAAGGCGATATCGTCTAACGGTTAGGACGCATGGTTCTCATCCATGTAATCGGGGTTCGATTCCCCGTATCGCTACCAGAAATTGCAAAGCACCCGAAAGGGTGTTTTTGATTTGGCTTTGTATATGCGAAAATGGTTTTCCAAAATGAATAATTTAGCGCACTAACGAGGCTCGAAATTCTTTTTACATCAAAAAAAGAGCTGATAAAGCTCTTTAGTAAATGTATCGATAGTTATTTAAACGCAATGATCAATTTTATAGACCAATCTCTTCTAGGACATTTTTGTTATACCGATCAAAGATAGGAGTATCAACACTCTGTAGATCCCTCTCCCAATAATAATGGTTATTATTGGAATAATTTGCTTTTAGATAATCTATGCGCTTTCGCATCACCACTTTTAGTGCTTCCTTAGTGGAATCGTCTGTGATGAGCACAACGTTGTACTTATCTCTAAACTGTTCTAATGTCTCTTTGAACATATCGATAACTATTTCCTTTCGCAATTCCCAAGGGCGTTCCAAGAATGCAAAAACAACTTTGGAGAACTTTTCGGAACCATCTTCTGTAAGACCATAAAGAATTCCTTCAAGGCTAAATAAAAACAATTTTTCCATATTTTCCCCCAGTTAAATTTAACTCTAACAAATCACCTATCAATTGATTTATTCCATATAATATCCATTCAGACAGTATTTGTCAACCTGATTAAATAGTAAACCTCCCTCACCAAAGCCAAATAAGTTTTCCACCTGTCTTGTTTTGGTCTACCAAAAAAACACCCAGCTGGGTGTTTTTTTAACAACTATTTTGAATCTATTCAGCAACAGTAGTACTATCCCCAGCCACCTGAGGTTTATATGGTAAAGGTTCAATCTTTGCTATACCTTGCTCATCAAACTCGCGAAGCACTTGCTTTACACCATGGATCCAGTTTGGACTGCCCGGTTGTACATACA
>CAYVOF010000064.1:0-1678 GCA_964453405.1 uncultured Candidatus Saccharibacteria bacterium
ACCTCCTCCAACTACAATTACGTCAAAATCTGTTTTACTCCCATGTGTATTCATAAAGCTATTATAGCCTGCAACGCATTAAAGCCTCAAATACGAAAAAATGTTAGAATACGGTATGACTTCAACTGAAATGCAAAGCAAAGCGATTGTTTTAAAACCCGAACGTGATAAGCACATGCGCAACAAGCACCCGTGGGTCTTTATGGGCGCCATTCAATCGTATCCGGAATTTGAGAACGGCGATATTTTACCTGTCGTTACGACGCCCGGTACTTTCGTGGGTTATGGTTACTTCAACAAAGGCCAGTCTATTTCTGGTCGCATGTTTAGTTTTTCTAGTGAACTCAAACCAGAAGAAGCTTTCGTGGCAAATATAAAGAGCGCAATTGCGCTTCGTAACAATGCTTTGCAATCTCAAGCCGAAGAAACCAATGCCTACCGTTTAATTAACGGCGAAGGGGACAACTTGCCAGGCTTAATTGTTGACCGTTACGACAAAGTTTTGGTCATTCAAATTAATACTCTGGGAATAGAAAAGCTGAAGCCATTAATTCTAAAAACTCTACAAGATGAAACTGGTTTGAATTTGATTTACGAAAAATCCAGTACTCAAACTCGCCGCAAAGAAGGACTGCAGGAATTTGAAGGTTGGCTAGTAGGCGAAGCCGAGCAACCGTTTTTAATTTCGGAGCACGGTTTAAAGTTTAATGTAAATGTAACTGGCATGCAGAAGACCGGATTCTTTTTGGATCAGCGCGAAATGCGCCAGTTGCTGCGTTCATACGCAAAAGATAAAACAGTGTTGAACTGTTTTTCTTACACTGGAGGTTTTAGTGTTTATGCTTTGGCTGGCGGTGCAAAGAAAGTCGATTCTGTAGATCTTTCGGAATCGGCAATAGAAGGAGCAAAAACAAATGTGGCGCTTAATGGTTTTAGCATCGATGAAAACAAATTTTTTGCACAGGACGTGCTTAGTTATTTTCGCGAGAACCAAACCGCTGAATACGATTTTATTATTCTAGATCCACCAGCTTTTGCAAAGAAAGCTAGCGATGTTACCAATGCTTCGCGTGGTTATCGAGATATAAATAGAGCGGCTCTGGAAAAGTTACCTGCTGGTGGATTACTACTCACTAGTTCGTGCTCATCACACATAGATACTCAAATGTTCCAGACAATTGTTTTCCAAGCCGCAAAAGATGCCAAGCGCAAAGTGAAAATCTTAAGCTATCATGTGCTTGGCGCTGACCATCCAGTCGATCTATTTTTCCCACAAGGGGATTATTTGAAGAGTTTATTGTTGTACGTGGAGTAATGGAAGTGCTAAACTAAAAAACTTATACAAAGTTAGTTTAGATGTACCGGTAGGTTAATTGATAAAATAAAAAAGCCGACTACGGCAAAAACAAATACCTAAACAAAAGGCTAAAATCTCCTCCTACTAAGATAAGACAGGCTCTAATTCTGAAAACTTTGCAAAGCTTGTTATATCAGGTTAGCTAAGAAAGCTTGTGATGATCGCCCAAGAGGTGCTTTTTTCATAAAAAAGACCCAAATTAATGGGTCTATACGATTTTGGTACCAACTTAAGATACCTGCAGGTTATTGTCGTTATCTTCCATGAGAAGTGCAAGCGCCTCTTCTGTGTCGGACAAAAACAATTTCAAATCACTTTTAT
>CAYVOF010000065.1:0-1664 GCA_964453405.1 uncultured Candidatus Saccharibacteria bacterium
CCCAGTCAAAAACATAACAATCATGCACAGCATGTTGGGATTTGTAATTTCTTTACTATTAGTTTTTAGAACTAACACTGCTTATGATCGCTGGTGGGAAGGCAGAAAACAATGGGGTGCTTTGGTTAACAATAGTAGAAACTTTGCTGTAAAATTATCGGCATTTTTATCTAACAAAAAAGATAGAATTGTTTATTCTGAAATTAGTGATTGCATTGGGTTAAAAAATAATCCTGATTATTCAAATAATGGAGAATGTGACTGGAAATATAGAATTTATGTTAAAAGTTTACCATCAGGAGAACCAAGCAGGTTATATGGATATCCTGAAGACAAACTCTCGTGGATTGATTTGTTAGTACCTAAAGTATACGCAGGTGGTTGTCCTTTAGTATATCTTCCAATCGGTTGGTCCAAAAATGACAAAAAAATTATTCTCCAGTCTGTAAATCCAACCAGTTGTGGTGCAGGTGGTGGTACAACAAAATATCTTTTTGCCTCAATCAACTCTAATGGTGGGCCGGTTGAGGGAATATCTATAGGTTCTTCAAAATTTTATGGAGATTATGAAAAAGCCATTACAATAAGTGAGAGTAAAAAATCACCCGCATCATGTGGTTTAATGATACAAAATAATGGAAAAATTATTTTTCAGAATACAGAAACAGGAGAAATCATTAAAATAATTGAAGAAGATAATAGTGATTATTCATTAGGCGAAATTACTGCTGATGAAACTCAAATTGAGTATTTTAGAAGAACGGTTTCGGGAACTAATGATAACGGATGCGCTAACATCGATTACTCATCACAAGGAGAGAGAAAATTGATTAATTTACCCTAATGCTCGCGTCAGCGAGCACAAAATCGCGCGCGCAAAACATAAGCGAGGCCGAAAGCCGAGCCAAGATGGCGCTGCGAGTGGGTGGGGGCACTCGCAGCGCTACCTTTGAAACTCAGTCCGAATTTTTTCGTAAAGAGTCCACAAAAGTATAGCTTGACCAGATAGATAAATTGCCATATAATACTCACTAGTCTTTAAGAGTTCGGAATACTTAATGAAAAAAATTAATTTAAATCAAAGCCAAAGCGCATTTTTGCGTGGGTCTAGATAAAATAAGTTTTTATACGCGAAGCTTTCATACTTCGTTTATACTTTAGAATTACCCGACTCTATTAAAGAGCCGGTTTTTTTTTGACATATTAACAAATAGTTTGGGCCCGCAGTTTACCTGGCTTGAACACCTCATTTGCAATGAGGAGGCAGAGGGTTCGACTCCCTCCGGGTCCACACATTGCAATGAAGAGGGTCGGAAGAGAGTAACCCCCGTCTGACGGGGTCGAATCTCCCACGGTCCACTGTGAAGTTGGTGGTTAATCATTAGTCATTTAGCTTTATTTAAGCTAATGGCTAGCGGTTAACAACTAATTGAACACTTTGTACTTTGACAACTGAAGGATAATAGTTATCACACAGAATGTGTGGTAACAAAACTTTGTTGCACATTGGTGTGTGTAATAAAAGTAAAGTGTCTACATGGCCCTTTGTCCGGTTATGTAGAAAGATTAGAAATAAGGCCGTTAATTAGCAACAACTACTAGTATGTAGTGTTGCATGGTTTTTACATTAACGCAGATAGTGGATGCCTTGGTCGTATTTTCCG
>CAYVOF010000066.1:0-1582 GCA_964453405.1 uncultured Candidatus Saccharibacteria bacterium
TAAATCTAAATTCTGAATTTCGGTATTCATCATTTTTCTCAAAAAAGTAAAATAAAGGAAATGAATTTGAATATAAAAGAAAATGGCTATAACTGAGTTAATCAGTTTGGTTTAAATAGAAAAAAGGCTATTAAGCGCAATTTTATTTACATTTAAAATAATAGCGACATTTTTAAATTTTATTAATTTAATTTTAATCAGCGCGGCAATTTTCTATAGAACCCATTTGAAATCTTGAAGAAGCGATAAAAGATGATAAACAAAGAATCAAAGTTAAACAAACTAACGCCTTATTCAAGTAGCCTAAACGACGCACAGTGGGCAATCGTCGCAACTTTGTTGAATGAATTATTGCTCAAGAAAAAACGAACCCGTCCTCAGAAATGGTCATCTCGCATCCTGTTCGATGCCATGCTTTATCAACTCAAAAATGGCTGCAACTGGGCTGACCTCCCGAAGGACTTTCCACCTTATTCCAGCGTCTACTGGCATTATAAGCAATGGAGAGCTTTGGGTATTATCGATAAACTGATGAGCAGTTCACATGAGCTCCTCAGAGCGCATTTAAAAAAAACGCTAAGTTGACAAGCCTAATCATGGTGGATTCCCAAGCCGTGAAGAATACTTGCAACGCAAGCACTCAGAGTAAGGGATATTGTTGTTACAAAGCCACCAACGGAATTAAAAGACACTTAGCCGTGGACAGTTTAGGCTTTCCTTTGTTTACCCACTGTACTAAAGCCAACATCAGTGATGATGTGGGTTTGATAGAGATGTTTAAAGAGAATCTCGCTTATTTCAGGAATAAACCCCTAGACAGCGGAAAGACGACAGTCTTATTGGATAATGGCTATCATCCTGAACGGATTCAGAAAGCGTTAGAAAATAGCTACCCTGAAATAATGGATAAAATCGAGTTTAAGTTATCCCCCAAGCCGTCCAAACAAGAGAAGTTAGTCCAAGGTCAATCAGGTTTTGTGCCACTCAAAGCAAGGTGGGTGATAGAACGTACTAATGCTTGGGTGGAGCGATGTAAGTCTTTGGTTAAGAACTTTGAACGTAGTCTTGAGAATGCCAATACCAAACTTAAATTTTGTTTTATCAGGCTTATCATTCTTCGGATTGCTTCTCTTATTTAAACATTTCAAATGGGTTCTATATAACTTATATTCACCAAATTCGCGTTACCCTAACGCCACTCTTCCATTTTAGAAGGTAATTCCTGCTGTAAATAGTCCGCCATTTGCAATAATTCAGGTTGCACCCGTGCCAAGAAAGCAACGACAAAACCTGTCGTAATCGCTTCTACTAACATTACAGGAATATAACTTAAACTAATCACTGCAATTACCGCTAAAAAAGCCTCGCCGCCACTGGCAAAAAGTATGGTTGATAATAAGACCACGCCCAAGACAATTGCTAATGCGCCCGCGACGCAACCGCGCCAAAAAATTTGCTCAATAGAATGATTCAGTAAATTACGTCCAATCAGGTAATGACATAAAACCGCTGGCGTTGCCATCAACAGCGTATTAACGCCTAACGTTGTTAATCCACCAAAACCGAATAAAATTGCTTGTAA
>CAYVOF010000067.1:0-1536 GCA_964453405.1 uncultured Candidatus Saccharibacteria bacterium
TAGTTTAAGCTATAATTAGTTTTTAAATATTAAATAAATATTTGTGAGCCAACTTACACTTACGTTGAATAACAAGATCACTACTTTGTTACGTAATAAGCCGGTCATTATTCAACTACTTCGCTTTGCCGCCATTGGTAGCATTAACACCGCGCTGGACTTTGTTATTCTAAACTACGTCACTAAATCTTTTGATGTAACTTCCGGTGTAACCTTAGGTATTCTTAACGTAATTAGTTTTTCAGCCGCAATTATACAGAGTTACTTCTGGAATAGAGCTTGGGCTTTTGCGGAAAGTAGCGGTGTAAGTGTATTCCAAAACTTTTTACGCCTAATGTTAGTTGGGGGCTTAGGCTTCCTTGCCTTTGTTGGCGTAATCGCCGGCGCTGCCTACGACGCCTCAAATATTTTCTTTTTACTTATTCTCGGTGCTTTTGTTGTTATTCAAGCCTGTTTGTGGAAAGCGTTTGCGCTTCAATTTGGTCAACACCAAGGGGCTGGCACTCAATTCGCCACCTTCTTAATCGTTAGTTTGGTTGGTTTGCTAATTAACAGCACTATAGTAGTAATTGCTTCGAATTTTATAACGCCATACCTAGAATTTTCTATAAACGCCGACACAATTAAAAACGTTGCTAAGATTTGCGCCACCGCCTTCTCTCTCGTTTGGAACTTCGTGGCTTATAAACTGATAGTGTTTAAGAGATAACACCTCATATTAAAAAACTACTCTAAATTAGAGTAGTTTTTTAATATTTCTTGATTGATGTAAAATTCTTGTGATCCTTACATTATTTCCTTCAATGACATATATTATTGAATAGTTTTTGTATGGAAAAGTGCGCATATTCCTTGAGACATCAGTCCGAACTTTTCCAATTCTAGGATTAAATGAGAGCATACTTAATCTTTGCTCTATTTCAAAAATTGTTCTATGCGCTGAGTCAATATTTTGCTTGGAAATGTATAACCAGATTTGCTCAATATCAGCTCTAGCCAAGTCTGATATTTTCAACATGGTTAGGAGTTTATTCGTTTCTTTAATTTTTCTAAATTTGCTTCAGAAAATATGTCTGCCATTAATTCTTCAGCATTTTCATACGTGCTGTATTCACCGGTTTCAAATTGCTTGACCCCTAGCATTACTTGTTCGCGAAAATATTCGTCCTCAAGTTGCTTTGCTTTGTCCTGCTCTTCCAAAAGCCTCAGGGCTTCGCGAATCACTTCACTAGCCGAGGTGTATCGGCCATTTTTTACTTTGTCTGTTACAAGTTTGGTTAACGCAGGTGTTAAAGATACATTCATAATTATTTTTCCTTTCATTGTTATGGTATCAGAATAACCAAAAATGTCAATCTTGGTTATTTGGGGAAAATTGCAGAAAATATCTCTATGTGGCAATTCTAGCAAACCCTACATAAAACTGATGTAAAGATTTCCTAAAGTTTTGGTCAAGAAAAAGCCAAGTTTTGCTACCAGGCGACTGTGGTATAATTACTATATTATGGCAGTACTCTATCAGAAATATAGGCCGCA